>JAHRYZ010000177.1 GCA_020621905.1 Rhizobium sp. | reverse complement strand
GATCGTCGTGACCATCGGCACGATGAGCCTGTTCCGCGGCATTTCCTATATTGTGCTCGGCGACCAGGCCTATGGCAAGTATCCGGCGGACTTCGCCTTCTTCGGCCAGGGCTACGTCTTCTGGGTGTTCTCCTTCGAATTCGTCCTGTTCCTCGTCATGGCCGGGCTGTTCGCCGTGCTGCTGCACGCCACGAATTTCGGCCGGCAGGTCTATGTGATCGGCAACAATCCGCTGGCCGCGCGCTTCTCCGGCATTCCGGTCGAGCGGGTGAAGTTCATCCTCTTCCTGCTGACCGGCCTGATGATCGGCATTGCCGCCGTCTGCCTCACCTCCCGGCTCGGCTCGACCCGGCCCTCGATCGCGCAGGGCTGGGAGCTCGAAGTGGTGACCATGGTGGTGCTCGGTGGTGTGTCGATCCTCGGCGCGAACGATCGCCGGCGTGGTGACGCGCCTTCGTCATGGCCCGTCACCTTCGGCCTCGGCCTCTCAACGCGCCCGGCATCGTCATGTCGATCTTCATCGGCTGCTTTGATCGTCACCATCGCGCTGCCGATCATTGGCCGGCGCATCCGCAATGCGAGGACGGCACGATGAGTGAACTCGAAAGACACGCCTTCAAGATGAAACTCCATCCCGGCATGGAGGCGGAATACAAGAAGCGCCATGACGAGATCTGGCCGGACCTGGTGGATCTGCTGCGCGAGGCGGGCGTCAGCGACTACACGATCCATCTCGACCGCGAGACCAACATCCTGTTCGGCGTTCTCACCCGCCCGAAGGACCACACGATGGCGAGCCTGCCGGAGCATCCGGTGATGAAGCGCTGGTGGGCGCATATGGCCGACATCATGGAGAGCAATCCGGACAATTCGCCGGTCGCGATCGATCTCGTCACGGTGTTCCATCTGCCATGACCGCGTCCAAACATGCCCGCGTGGCGGTCATCGACATCGGCAAGACCAATGCCAAGGTCGTCGTGCTCGACGGAACGAGCGGGGCGGAAATCGCGGCGCGCAGGACGCCCAACCGGGTGATCGGTGCTACGCCCTATCCGCACTATGACGTGGAGGCGCTCTGGAGCTTAATCCTTTCCTCGCTTTCTGAGTTCGCCCGCGCGCCGGGCTTCGAGGCAATCTCGATCACCACGCACGGGGCGAGTGCCGCCCTTCTCGACGCTCAGGGGCGGCTGGCACTGCCCGTGCTCGACTATGAGTTCGAATACCCTGAAGCCATTCGCGACGCCTATGACCGGCTGCGCCCGGACTTTGCCGAGACATGCTCGCCCAGGCTTTCCGGCGGTCTCAATCTGGGCGCCCAGCTGCATTTCCAGAAGTCCTTGTACCCGGACTATTTCGGCCGGGTGGCGACCATTCTCACCTATCCGCAATACTGGGCCTTCCGGCTGACCGGGGTTGCCGCCAACGAGGCGACGTCGCTCGGCTGCCACACCGATCTCTGGCTGCCGGGCGAGGGGACCTATTCGACGCTGGTCGACCGGCTCGGCATCCGTTCGCTGATGGCGCCGGTGCGGCCGGCCTTCGATGCGCTCGGACCGCTCCTGCCGGAGATCTGCGAACGCATCGGTCTCAAGGATGCGGTGCCGGTCCATTGCGGCATTCACGATTCCAACGCGTCGCTGCTGCCGCATCTCTTGCGGCGGGAGGCGCCCTTTGCCGTGGTGTCGACCGGAACCTGGGTTGTGTGTTTTGCCGTCGGCGGCAATCTTCAAGGCCTAGATCCGACACGCGATACGCTCGCCAATGTCGATGCCTTCGGCCGTGCCGTGCCCTCGGCACGCTTCATGGGCGGCCGCGAATACGAGATGCTGACGGAGACGCTCGTGCCAGCAAGCGAGGCAGAGCTGGACGCGGCGCTGGCGGCCGTCGTGTCGCGTTCAATCATGGTATTCCCCAATGTCGCGGCTGGCTCCGGACCCTATCCGGGGCGCCGGATGGAATGGCAGGGCGTGGCGGAGACGGATGCCGAGCGTCGGGTCGTCGCCTCGCTCTATGCGGCGATGATGACGGCCACCTGCCTCGATCTGATCGGCAATCGCGGTCCGATCGTGGTCGAGGGGCCTTTTGCCGCAAACGAAATCTATCTGCGCGCGCTCGCCACGGCCGGCGGCCGCACGGTGGTGGTCCTGTCCGGCGCGGCGCCGACGGGCACGGCGCAAGGGGCGGGGCTTCTGACCGGCATTGCGCTTCAGCCCGGCGAGGAGCGCTCGATCGCCGCCGATCCGGCACTTGCCGGCTATTGTCGGCAGTGGCGCCAGACCGTCGACGCCGCCTGACGAGCGGAGCTGATCCGAAGATGATGCCCGACGCAGAAAAGCCCGGGACGGGGTCCCGGGCCTTCGGATAGGGGGCGGAAGGTCTTAGTGGCGGCCGAGCCAGGTGTCGATTTCGCGTTCGGCTTCTTCTTCGGTCTTGCCGTAGGCTTCCCGGATCTTGCCGGCGAGCTGCTTGCGGTTACCGGCGATCACGTCCATGTCGTCACCGGTGAGCTTGCCCCACTGAACCTGGGCCTTGCCCTTGAACTGCTCCCAATTGCCTTCGATCTGATTCCAGTTCATGTCGATCTCCTTCTCGGTTGATAACGGTAGAGGCCGTTGTCCTCGGGGCATCAACGCGACGGGCGCGGTTTGGTTCCGCCCCAAGGGCCGACAGGCCACAACTTGTCCCGCGCATGGGCGATGGATGAATGGGTGCGGCACCGTGCGCCGGCCGGTGTTGTGCACGCGTCTTGCGCGCTATCGGCGTAAGGCCTACAAAAATGAGGAACCGATCGGCGGTTGAGACGTTTTCAGCACGAAGCAGATCACAAGGAGATTTCTGATGGCCACTGTATCCATGGCGGACAAGGCGAAGGCAAAGGCAGACAGCCTGATCGACGAAGCGGAAATCGCAACCAGCGCCAGCGCGGGCGACGTGCAGGCCGAACTTGAGAAGCTGCGTCGCGACATTGCCGCGCTGACGCAGACGATAGCCTCCTTCGGCACCGGCAAGCTCAAGGAAGCCAGCAACCGGGCCAGCCAGCTCGGTGCGGAAGCAGCGGACGCTTCCGCCCAATACGTGGAAAGCGCACGCAGCAGTCTTGTCTCGGCTGAACAGGATCTCGAAGCGCATATCCGGAACAAGCCGCTTCAGGCGATCGCCATCGCAGCCGGCGTCGGCTTCCTGGCGGCCCTGCTGACGCGGCGCTGATCGATGCGCGGATTGATCGAGCAGATCGCCGTCCTGGCATTGGGAAACGTTACGACGACTGTCGTCGAGGCAGGCAAGACCATCGGCGGCTGATCGCGACGGTCTTCCTGCTGACCGCCTATGGCATTGCGAGGCGCTGGCCTTCGTGTCGCGGCGAACGGAGGCCCCGTGGCGGCAGCCCTGGTGGTTGCGGCCGCGGCCATGGCGGGAGCGCTGGTCGTGCTGGCCGTCGTCGCCGTGCTCAACCGGCAGACCGAGCGGCGAATGCTGGAGCAGCAGGCGGCCATGGCGGCCCGCGGACCTGATCCGGTCACCGCCCGGCTGGTTGCCGAGCTGCCGGACATGATGCGGGAAAGCCCTATTGTCACGACGCTCATGGTGAGCAGCCTGGTCTATGTGCTGGCCCGCAGCCGCGGGTTCGGGCGGCGTCCCCGGGATCGCACCTGATGCCGTTCAGCCAAATCCGGCGGGCCTAGGGGGCGGAGCTTGAGCGCGGAAGAGACGGGACCACGGGTGCGGACCCGGTTCAGTCTTTTTCGCCGCGCTCCGCCTTGTCGAGCCGTTCGAGGAGGTCGAGAAACGCCGGAGGCGTGCCTTCCTGGATGATGCTGTCGTAATATCCACGGAGCTTCTGGGCGATCATCGCATTGGCATCCTGCTTTCCCGATGCCGCGGCGTCGGACCGTTTGCCCGGTTCGGATTTCTTATCCGGCATTGTCATGAAGCCCCGTTTGTCCCCTGATCGAAATTGAGATTAGTCTATTAAGCGGGGCAACGGAAAAAAGTTCCTTATCGGGGGAACATTTTTTTGGAAGGCGCGTTTCCAGCCCAGTCCGCACCCATACTGTATTCAATTGGAGAAACCGCATGTCTCTTACTGCCCGCGTTGCCGCTCACCTGCCATACCTTCGGCGATACGCACGAGCCGTCACCGGCTCACAGACTTCCGGAGACGCCTATGTCGCAGCGGCGCTCGAAGCGTTGATCGCCGACATCTCGATCTTTCCCAAGGGCGCCAACGATCGCGTTTCTCTCTACAAGTTGTTCGTCACGCTCTTCGATTCCACCCATGTGGAAATTCCCGAGATCTCCTCGCCCTTCGCGTGGGAAAAGCGCGCCGCAGCCAATCTTGCGAGCGTCCCGACGCGTGCGCGCCATGCCTTTCTGCTGATTACGGTCGAAGGCTTCTCGCCGGCCGAGGCGGCCGAGATCCTCGGTGTCGACGAGGCGAAATTCAACGCCTTGTTCAACGAGGCATCCTCCGAGATTTCGCGCCAGGTGGCGACAGACATCATGATCATCGAGGACGAACCGCTGATCGCGCTCGATATCGAGCAGATGGTCGAGGACCTCGGCCATCGCGTCACCGGCATCGCCCGCACCCATGCCGAAGCCGTCGAGCTCTACAAGCGGACCAGCCCCAAGATGGTGCTCGCCGACATCCAGCTCGCCGACGGCAGCTCGGGCATCGACGCGGTCAACGACATCCTGAAAGTCGACACCGTGCCAGTCATCTTCATTACGGCTTTCCCGGAACGCCTGCTGACCGGCGAGCGTCCCGAGCCGGCCTTCCTCGTGACCAAGCCCTTCAACCCCGACATGGTCAAGGCGCTCATCAGCCAGGCCCTGTTCTTCAACGAGCGGGTGGCCGAAGGCGCCTGAGCGAGAATCGAAAGGACCGGGGACGGGAGCGCTCCGCACGTCGGGGGCATGGAGGCCCCAAAAGGCCGAGAACGGATAGCCGAGCAGTGGCGGAGTGAGAAGTTGGTACATCGGTTGACATGGTTTGAACCTGAGCGCGGCGACGACAAGCTGCGCGAGTTCTTCATAACCGCTGATCGACATGAGGCCAGCCTTCCTGCAGGACAGCGGTGGCCAGTATATCTGCATCACCACGCTGCCGGCCCGCTGGTCGCTGAAGCCGGGGCAGCGCCCGAGCGACGAGGGGATCTTCGGGCCAGAGATCGGTGCCCGCCTCAAGGAACTGAAGGCCGGGCTGACCAAGCCCGGCGATCGCGCCGAGCTGGAGATTGAAGCCGGGGACGACACCTTCTTCGAATTCCGGTGTCGCTTCGTCGAGATGAGCAGCCAAGAGGTCAATATGCTGACCGTGGTGATGGATCGGACCGAGGATCGCCGGCGGGAACGGTTGCTAAGGGCGCTCTTGCGCGAGGTCGTATCACTCGAAGAACCTGCGCCATCTCCAGAGCATCGCGTCGCCGCCCGCCGTTCCGGGACGCTGAGACCTTCCTCGAAGTTCCGCGGCCACGCAGCCCTGTCTCAATCGCAGGACCTCATCACCGATTCCAGCTGGCGCGGCGCCTATTTCCGCGACCTGCTGAAGCAGCAGGTGGATCGCTATGTGCAGGAGAACGGCGATCTGGTGAAGGTTTCGGGCGAAGACGTGCTTTTGACCCCGAATTCCTCGCTGCATATCGGCCTGGCGCTGCACGAACTGATCGTCAATGCGGTGAGCCACGGAGACTTCCTGGCGCGCCGGCGGGCGATCGAGGTCAACTGCGAACGGATCGAGGCCGGCACGGGACCGCAGATTCGCGTGACCTGGATCGAGCCGGTCGGACCGCTCGACGACGCGGCGATTGCGGTGGCGAAGACGGCCCGGTTCGGCAGCACCGTTCTCGAACGGGTCGTTCCGTCCTCGGTCAACGGGCACGCGCACCATCGCGTGGAACGTGACCAGGTGCGCTACGATCTCACGTTCCCGCAGGAGATCTACGAATAGCCCTAATCCTGGTGGAACGTTTCGTGGTCTGATGACCTATCCGGTCGGCCCGGCGCGCGTCAGGCTTCCATTCCGGTCTATGCCGCCATCCCTTGCTGCCGCGCCTTCTTTCGTCACGGGAACCTTGAATGCGTATCTTCCACTGCTCCAATTGCGCCAATGTCGTCCATTTCGACAACAACGGCTGTGTCAGTTGCGGCATGCGGCTGGCCTATCGCCCAAGCGGCTTCGACATGGTCGCCATGGAGCCGGACGGCAGTGCCTTTCGAGACCCGGCCGAGCCGCAGAGCCTGCTCATACCATGTGCCAATGCCGGGATGGGCGCCTGCAACTGGCTGGTCGAGGACGGCCATGCTTCGGGCTTCTGCATGGCGTGCCGGCACAATCTGACCATCCCCAATCTCTCGACCCAGCAGAATGTCGAAAACTGGCAGCGGATCGAGCTGGCGAAACGCTACGTGATCTATTCGATCATGCGCTTCGGCCTGCCGCTGGTGAGCCGCGCCGACGATTCGGCGAACGGGTTGGGTTTTGCGTTCCTGGCCGACGAAAACGAAACCGGGTCTCCGGTGCTGACCGGCCATGCCAACGGCCTGATCACGCTCAACATCGTCGAGGCGTCGGATGCGGAACGCGAAGCGCGACGCGTATCGCTCGGCGAGCCGTTCCGCACGCTGATCGGCCATTTCCGCCATGAGGTCGGGCACTACTACTGGGACCGGCTGGTGCGCGACCGGGGCGACCAGGCAGCGTTTCGCGCCCTGTTCGGTGACGAGCGCGAGGATTATGGCGCAGCGCTGCAGCAGCACTATGCGCGGGGGCCCGAGCAGGGCTGGGAACAATCCTATGTCAGCGCCTATGCGGCGAGCCACCCCTGGGAGGACTTTGCGGAAACCTGGGCGCATTATTTCCACATCGTCGATGCGCTGGACACGGCCGACGCCTTCGGCCTCAGGACCCATCCGGAAACCGAGGCGCCGGAACTCTCGCTGACCACGACCTTCGACAGCTATCGCGCCATCGATGCGCGCGTGCTGCTCGATGCCTGGGTGCCGCTCACCATCGCCATCAACAGCATCAACCGCAGCATGGGCCAGCGGGATCTCTATCCCTTCGTCCTGTCGGCGCCGGTGCTGGGCAAGCTGCAGTACATCCACGACATCATCCACGCAGCCCCCGCCGGCTGATCGCCGGGAAACCGGCGAAAACAAGGCCGCTCGACGTTCTCCAGGGAACTTACATCGGTCAGCGACGTTAACCTCCTAACAAGGAGAACGTCGATGAACACGCTTGCTGCACTCATGGTACTCGTGGCATGCCATCCCCAGCAGACCAGCTGTCTCGAAGAGCCGGTTGTTGTCATCTCCTACGCTTCCGGTACCGAGTGTCGCACCGCGCTGCCGAGCGAGATGGACAAGGCGCGTCGGATGGCCACGTTGATCTACGGTGATTGCGTGCCTGTGAACGCCGAGCTTTTGGCCGGCCGTCAGATCCGCCGCACCATCGATCCGGTGAAGCTCGCGGCGCTTGCGGTCCCTTCCCAGGGAACCGTCGAAGCCAAGGCATTCTCCGCAGCCAGCGTCAGGCCCGGCCCCGGGCCGTTCGACAGCTATGATGGAGGCAAGTAATGTCCGACGATATGACCGAGAGGGACCGCCGCATCGACCTGCAGACGCGCGAGATCGCGCAGGAGGCCAAGCTCGATACCGATCTCGAATCCATGGTGCCGCCCCGCTGGCGTGGTTCGACGGTGTTGGTTGTCTCGGTGATCCTGCTGGCCTTCGCCATCATGATCGCTTCGATTCTCTTCTAGCCATCGCTTTCGCATCGTTGTTCGACCCGATCCGCCGAACCCGGCGGATTTTTCGCGTTTCCCGTTCCTGATCGGCCCCCGAGAGGAAAGATCGCGTCGGCGGCTCCGGTCAAACGGAAAGAGCCGGGCAGGGCCCCAGCCCCTAACCAATATGTGGAGGCTAAACATGGCCTCCACATATTCTTTGGCTAGCCAAATAGTCCGCTCCGGACCTGTTCGATGAAGGCTCCCAGTACAGTCTCATCGTGCAGTTGTTCCACGATCCTGGGACGTCCGCCGCTAACGGAACTAGCCATGCCCGGCCGCGACCAGCCATCAAGTTCGTCTAGGTTCTCGATGCCCATAATGATCGCGAACGGTCCAACGATGCCTTCCTCTGCAAGAAAATCTCCAATAGAGCAAAGATACGCGCTCAATTTTTGCCCGAAAGCTTCGACATTCGGCCTTCCCAACCGCAAATCTAACGGATGATCAACGTGACCCAGGACGCGCCAATCGGTGCCAAGAAATAGCCGCTCGTGGATGGATGCCGCCTCGAAGCCCTCGCTGCAGCCCTTAAGGGAAGGGAGTAGCCCACCGTCGAATGAGTAGAAACCTCGCCGGCCTCCCATTTTGCGGGGGTTGTATGGATGGCGGTCACGGTCGTAGTGCTGGCGGGGCAAGATGCCGAACTTGAGGCGAGGAGGGTAATCAGTCGCCTGTTGAACTCCGGAGGACCATACTGACGGTACGCTCAACCGAGAGCTGGAAACCATATCCTGAAGACCAAGATCGCGATC
>JAHRYZ010000176.1 GCA_020621905.1 Rhizobium sp. | reverse complement strand
GCCATTCACGGCTTCACCGACACCGAGACGCGGATCGCCCGTGCGCTTGACGAGGTGGGGCTGGGGACGGGCTTTCGTTTCCGATTCTCACACCAGCTGTCCGGCGGCCAGCGCCAGCGCATCGCCATTGCCCGGGCGCTGATCGTCGAGCCGAAGATCCTGCTGCTCGATGAGCCGACCTCGGCGCTCGATGCCTCGATCCAGGCAGAAATCCTCAACCTGCTCGAACAGGCGCGCCGGGATCGCGGCCTCACCTTCGTCATGGTGAGCCACGACCTGGCGGTCATCAGCCATATGTGCGAGCGGCTGGCCGTGATGAAGACCGGCAAGGTGGTCGAGGCGCTCGATGTCGCGCAGCTGCGCTCCAGGGAGTTCTCCACCGACTATACCCGCCAGCTCATGGTGGCGAGCGAGGGTTTCGTGCGGGAGGCCTGAGCGATCAGGCGACCCGATGCCCCTCGCGCCACACGGCTTTGAGGAACGGATGACCGTCGTGCAGGCCGACGCGGATGAGATCCGCGCGCTTGTCCGTGGCGATCTCGCCGCGGTCTGAAAGACCGGCTGCCTCGGCCGGCGCCTTCGTCACCAAACGTACGGCATCCGGCAGCGCGTAGGCGAGCGCCGGATCGGCTGCAATCAGGAAGGCGGCATCGAGCATGGAGCGCGGCACGTAGTCCGAGGCGAGGATGTCGATGAGCCTTTCCTCCAGCAGTTCGCGCACCGCGACATTGCCGGACTGCGAACCGCCGCGCACGATGTTGGGTGCACCGCCGACGATCAGCATGGAACGGGTGCGCGCTTCGCGGGCCGCTTCCAGCGTGCAGGGGAATTCCGAGATCGCCACGCCTTCGTCTGCGGCCAGATCGACATGCTCGATGTCGGTGTCGTCATGGCTCAAGAGCGGCAGGCCGCGCGTGCGGGCGAGCGCCACGACCTCGGGGCGCACCGTGCGGCCGATGTCCGACTTCTCGGCCACCATCTGGGCGATGCGGTCGCGGATGACCGCCTCGCTCTCGCCGCCCGCCTTCTGCAGGCGGTTGACGTAGGCATCCATGTCGCGGCTCTGGCGGATGCCGGGCAGGTGTTCCATCACCGAGACGACGCGTACCAGCGACCGGTCGATGTTGGCAGCGGTCAGTTCCGGTGTCCGTGGGTCGACGACTTCGCAGCGCAGGTGGATGAAATGTTCGGCGCGCAGCATGCCGGCGGCCTGGGCGCGCTCCAGCACGTCGATCATCGGGCCGAGGATTTCCGCCCGTTCGCTGTCTTCCGACGAGACGCCGACGCAGAGGCTGTCGAAGACGGTGGTGACGCCACCGCCGATGATCTGGGCGTCGTGGGCAAGGGCGGCGCGCATGTAATCCCAACGCACGTGCGGGCGGGGAAAGACATGCTTTTCGAAATGGTCGGTGTGGATGTCGACGAGGCCGGGCAGCAGGTAGTCGCCGCCGAAGTCCAGCGCGCCGGAAACCGGCGAACCGGCCTCGACGGAAACGATCCGGGCATCCTCGACGACAACCGTGCCATGGATAACTTGATCGGCCAGCACGATCCGCGCATTGCCGATGACGAGGCGATCGTTCGCGGCGTTGGGGCGCGGCTCGCCATTCTGAAAGGTCTCGACCAGCATCGTGCATCCTCGTTTCGGGTCAAGGGAGATCGGGGATGTCCATGCGACTCACGCGGGCCCCCGTGTGCGAGTGTGCATAGCGGCGGCATATGACTGTTCTATGTCGGTGGCGTCGGTTGTCTGCCTAAAGGACCGACAGCGCTTCGTCCGCGATCACCTGTTCCTCGTCGGTCTCGATGACCATCACCCGCACGCTTGAACCGGCCGTCGATATGATCGGGGCATTGGCAGCATTGGCGCTCTCGTCCAGTTCGACGCCGAGGAAGGCGAGGCGGCCGCACACCGCGCGGCGGATCGGCGGCTGGTTTTCGCCGATACCCGCGGTGAAGACCAGGGTGTCGAGCCCGCTGATGGTGGCGGAGAGCCTGGCGACCTCGCCGGCGATGCGGAAGGTGAAGACGTCGATCGCTTCGGCGGCCTCCGCGGCGCTGCTTTCGAGCAGGGCACGGCTGTCGGCGCTGATGCCGGAGAGGCCGATCAGGCCTGACTTGTGGTAGACGATGTCCTCCACCTCTTCGCGCGAGAGGCCCAGGCGCGCCATGAAGTGGAAGATCACGCCCGGATCGAGCGCGCCGGAGCGGGTCGCCATGGGGATGCCGTCGATGGTCGAGAAACCCATCGAACTGTCGCGGCTCAAGCCGTCCTTGATCGCGCAAATGCTGGCGCCGCTGCCGAGATGGGCAACGATGGTTCGCGCCTTGCCGAGATCCGGGCCGATCTTCGTCAGTGCGCCGGCGATGTACTTGTAGGACAGGCCATGGAAGCCGTAGCGCTTAATGCCCCGGGCGAAGTATTCGCGCGGAATGGCGAAGCGCTGGACCGTCGGCGACTGGGTCCGGTGAAAGGCCGTGTCGAAGGAGGCGGTCTGCGGCAGATGCGGCTTCAGGTGGCGGATCGCCTCGATCAGGCGCAAGTTCTGCGGCTGGTGCAGCGGCGCAAGCGGGGTTAGCGCGGCGATCTTTGACAGCGCCGCGTCGTCGATCAGCACCGGGCCGGCAAAGACGTCGCCGCCATGCACGACGCGGTGGCCGACGGCGGTCACGGCATCGATGTCGAAATGGTCGGCGAGCCAGCCGAAGGTTTCGTCCAGCACCTCGTGCAGCACGTCGCCGCCCTCCGCCTCTAGCGGCACATCGAACACTTCAGGGCCTTCGACCAAGTGGAAGGTCAACGGCTTGTGGCGGAAGTCGATCATGCCCTTGCCGATGCGCCGCGCCTTGCCGTCCTCGCGCCGGAAAAGGCCGATCTTTACCGTCGAAGATCCGGCATTGAAGGTGAGGAGCATCTTCTCCCTCATTGGGCCGGCAGCCCTTGTGCCGCACGCTTGGCGGCGACCAGCTTGGCGAGCGCGGCCGAAGCGATACGGACCTTGAGGCTGTCGGAGCGGCTGGTGAGGATGATCGGCACGCGGGCGCCGAGCACCAGGCCCGCGGCATCGGCGCCGGCGAAATAGAGCAACTGCTTGGCCAGCATGTTGCCGGCCTCGAGGTCGGGCACGAGCAGGATGTCGGCCTGGCCGGCGACCGGCGAAACGATGCCCTTGGTGCGGGCGGCTTCGAAGCTGATGGCATTGTCGAAGGCCAGCGGCCCATCGACGCTGCCGCCGGTGATCTGGCCGCGCGCCGCCATGACGGTGAGCGCGGCTGCGTCGAGCGTCGCCTGCATCTTGTCGTTGACCGTCTCGACCGCGGCGAGCACGGCAACCTTGGGATTGGGATTGCCGAGCAGCCGCAGGAGATCGATGGCGTTCTGGCAGATGTCGCGCTTGTGGTCGAGGGTGGGCGCGATGTTGATCGCCGCATCGGTGACCACCAGTAGCTTTTCATAGGCCGGCACGTCCATGGCATAGACATGGCTGATGCGCCGCGCGGTCTTGAGGCCCGAACCGGGGGCGACGACGGCTCCGAGCAGTTCGTCGGTGTGCAAGCTTCCCTTCATCAGGGTGGCGACCTTGCCGGCGACCGCCAGTTCGACGGCCTTTTCGGCAGCGGCATGGCTGTGCTCGACCGAGATGATCTCGAAACCGTCGAGCGAGATACCGGCTTGTGCCGCGGCGGCGCGGATCTTGGCCTCCGGTCCGATCAGGATCGGGTCGAGCAGGTTCTCGTCGCGGATCTCCAAGGCCGCCTGGATCGCCTCGGGCGAGCAGGGATGAACGAGGGCGGTCCTGATCAGCGGCAGGGCGCGCGCCTCCGCAATGATATCTTCAAAGCGATCATGGTGCTGCGCCACTATGGTCGGCAGCGCGACCTGCGGCCACTCGACCCGTTCGAAGGGGGCAATCACGGTCGCCTGACCGCTCAGCACGTCCTCGCCGTTCTGGTTGGTGCAGCGCGTGTCGAACACCACGATGCGCTTGTCGGCACGCTTCTCCGTCACCGTGACGATCGCGGTGATCGTGTCGCCGGGGAAGACCGGCTTCTGGAAGCGCAGTTCCTGGCCGAGATAGATCGTGCCGGGGCCGGGCAGTCTGGTGCCGAGCACGGCCGAGACCATGGCCGCCGTCCACATGCCGTGGGCGATGATGTGGCCGAAGAAGTCCTTCTCGGCGAATTTGGGGTCGACATGGGCGGGACTGAAGTCGCCCGAAGCGAGCGCGAACAGCTCCATGTCTTCGCGGCCGATGGTACGGGCGATCGTGGCGCTGTCGCCGACCTTCAGCTCGTCGAAGGTGCGGTTCGTAAGCAGGGTCTGGTTCATGGCTGCTCTATCTCTGATGGACGTAGGTGCCGGGCGCGGCTTCCTTGGCGACGTAACCGTTTTCGCTCGATCCCATCGGCGGCGGAGCAACCTTATCCGGTGAGGAATGGGATGCAAGCCAGGTCGACCAGGCCGGCCACCAGGAACCCTCCTGCGACGGGCATTCGGCCATCCATTCCTCGGCGCTGACGCAGGGGTCGACGGCCTTCTTCGTCGTCGTGCGGAAATGACGGTGGGGATGGCCCGGCTCGCTGACGATACCGGCATTGTGACCGCCGCTGGTCAGCACGAAGGTGACGTCGGTGTCGGTCAGGTAATGAATCTTGTAGACCGATGTCCACGGCGCGACGTGGTCGCGCTCGGTGCCGACGGCAAACACCGGAACGCGAATGTTCTGCAGCGCTGCCGGGCGCTCGTCGACCATGAAGCGGCCGGAGGCGAGTTCGTTGTCGAGGTAGAGGCGCTGAAGATATTCCGAGTGCATGCGGAAGGGCATGCGGGTGGTGTCGGCATTCCAGGCCATCAGGTCGTTGAGGGGCGTACGTTCGCCCATCAGGTAGTCGTGCACGATGCGCGACCAGACGAGATCGTTGGAGCGCAGGAGCTGGAAGGCGCCCGCCATCTGGTCGGCGGAGAGGAAGCCGCGATTCCACATCACGCTTTCGAGGAAATGCAGCTGGCTGTGATCGATGAACAGGGCGAGTTCGCCGGGTTCGCTGAAATCCGTCTGGGCGGCAAAAAGCGTGACCGAGGCCAGCCGCTCGTCCTTCGCCCGCGCCATGGCGGCTGCGGCGATCGACAGGAGCGTGCCGCCGAGGCAATAGCCGGTCGCATGGATCTTGCGCTCCGGCACGATGGCATTGATTGCGTCAAGCGCTGCCATGACGCCGAGCCGACGGTAGTCGTCGAGGTTCAAGTCGCGGTCGGCGGCGGTCGGATTGTGCCAGGATATGCAGAACACGGTGTGGCCTTGGCTGACCAGGTAGCGGATCAGCGAATTCTCCGGCGAGAGATCGAGGATGTAATATTTCATGATCCAGGCCGGAACGATCAGGATCGGTTCGGCATGGACCGTCTCGGTCGCGGGCGTATACTGAATGAGTTCTATCAGGCGGTTGCGATAGACGACCCGGCCCGGAGTGACCGCAACGGTCTCGCCGGGCTGAAAAGCCTCCGTGCCGGAGACCGGCTGCTGGGTCAGCTGGCGGTTGGTGTCCTCGATGAAATTGCGGACACCTTCGAGGAAGTTCATGCCTCCGGTTTCCAGTGCCCGCTTCTGCACCACCGGATTGGTCAGCGGTGAATTCGACGGCGAGAACATGTCGAGGATCTGGCGCGTGGCAAAGGAGATCACGTCCTCATGATGCGGCGCGACGCCCGGCACGTCATTGGTGACATTGTGCCACCATTGCTGGTTCAGCAGGAAGCACTGTTTCATCACGTTGTAGGGAAAGTGCTGCCATTCCTCGCCCTTGAACCGGTCGTCGCCCGGCAGGGGCTCGATGCAGGGAGGCGTTTGCGGATCGACGGCGGCGGCCGCCATGTGGGCCGCAAGGCGGTTGCTTTTGCGCACTGCCTTCTGCGCCAGTTCCAGCCGCTTTCCCGGCGCCATGGCCAGGTGGACCGCCCAGTCGTAGATCGCAAGCGACAGGGCCGCGGGCGATAGGCCGCCGGTCATGGGCGCGATCAGCGCCTCGTTCATGCGCGTCAGTGCCTCGAAGCCGGCGGCCTGGGACCCATCGTCGAACCCCATGACATCAAGCGCCGTATCCATGTTGGCACGCGACGGGTCACCGGCCCGGACCATACTCGATATAGACATGCGATCTTCTCCAGCACGCTTCGGCGTGTCGTTTCCGCCCACGGATAGCCCAGCATTATGACGGGTACGCGACCGTTCCATCCGCCTTCCGGCGGTCGCATGATCGTCGTTATTGCAATGCAATATAAGCTTTTGCAGCCGTGATTCAATCGAAGCTGCGTCGCACCCTTAATGCCGTCTTGCCGGGCTGTGAACCGGCCGCGTTGCCCCCCCCCCGCGGGAGGGCGGCGCCTCGGATCAGCCGTAGCGATCGCGCCAGGAGGCTTGCGCACCGTCCACGGGCAGGGATGTCGCCTCGAAGACGCCGCGGGCGATGGCGCGGGCCATGACGAGGGTGGCCAGATGGCAGAGTTCCATGAAATCGGTGGAACTGGTGAGCGCCCGGCGACTTGTCGCGGCCGAGAAGATGGTATCGCCGTCGGCCGGAAGGTGGGCGGGCAGCACGGCGCGGGCAAGCCCGTCATGGGCCATGATCGACAGGCGGTGGGTTTGCGCCTTGGTCAGCGCTGCATCGGTGACGACCGCGCCGATCGTGGTGGCGGTCAGGTTGATGCCTTTTGCGCGCAGGATGGTGTCGGGCGAGGAGAAATTGGCCGGAAGGCCGATGCCGCCGAACTCGTCGTCGAGCTCGAAGGGGGCGGCCCAGAAGAACGGACCGTCGCCGATCGTGGCCGAGCCCATGGCATTGACCGCGGCGATGGCGGCGATGGTATGGCCACCGCTGGTCATGGCGCTGGCGGAGCCCAGGCCCCCCTTGAAGGTGGCCGTCGTCGCGCCAGTGCCGGCGCCGACGCTGCCGAGTTCGAACGGACCGTGTTTCGCCGCCATGAAGGCATCATAGCCCATGTCGCGATAGGGCGAATGCAGGCCCCAGTCCTTGTTCCCGCCGTTGAGCAGATCCATCAGGATCACCTGCGGCACGATCGGCACCCGGACATCGCCGACAGGGAAGCCCCGTCCGATGGCGCGAAGCCCCGCCTGCACGCCGCCAGCGGCATCGAGGCCGAAGGCCGATCCGCCCGACAGCACGAAGGCATCGACCGCTTCCACCGTCATTCCCGGATCGAGGAGCGCCGTCTCCCGCCCACCCGGCGCGCCGCCGAGCACGCTGCCCGAGGCTGTGGCCGGCCGGTCGAAGACGATCACGGTCACCCCGGACCCGAGCTTCAGGTCGGTCGCATGGCCGACGGCAACGCCTTCGACATCGGTCAGAAGATTGAGTTGGGATGTCATGCCGCTCCTCGTATGCGCTACGGTTCCGAGGGAACCACCTATGGCCTTGAAAATATGCGCGGAGATTGGCCTCGTCCGTGATCGGAATCAAGCCATAGGAGGAGGATGGTGCGCCGGAAGAGCATGGGGCCGCGAGACGGACAACTGCCCGGCCTTCGAAATATGCCGCTGTAGTATGGCGATAATACCCGCTGCCGCAGGCGATTTGCTAGCGTCCGCCCGACATTCCAGAACGGGAGGATGACATGTCGAAAAAGATTCTGATGATCACCGGCGATTTTGCCGAAGACTACGAGACCATGGTGCCGTTCCAGACGCTGCTGGCCTGTGGGTATACCGTCGACGCCGTCTGCCCCGGGAAGAAGGCCGGCCAGACGATCGCCACCTCGATCCATGATTTCGAAGGCGACCAGACCTACACGGAAAAGCGCGGCCACAATTTCGCGCTCAACGCCACCTTCGCCGACATCAAGGCATCGGACTATGACGCGCTGGTCATTCCGGGCGGCCGGGCGCCGGAGTATCTGCGTCTCAATCCGGAGGTGATTGCCGCCGTGAAGCACTTCTTCGACGCCGACAAGCCGGTCGCCGCCGTCTGCCACGGCGCCCAGATCCTCGCCGCCGCCCGCGTCCTCGAAGGCCGCACCTGTTCGGCCTATCCGGCCTGCCGCCCCGAAGTGGAACTCGCCGGCGGCACCTATGCCGACATCGCCATCGACGCGGCCGTCACCGACGGCAAGCTGGTGACCGCGCCAGCATGGCCGGCGCATCCGGCATGGCTCAAGCAGTTCATGGCGGTGCTTTCCGCCTGATCCACGACGTGTTGCCGCGACGGCGGGGCTTTGCGAGCTCCGCCGTGTCGCGATAGGGTCCGATCCACGTCGAGGCCGCACATTCGGGAGGAAACCATGTGCAAGCTCTTCATCCAGGCCGATCCGGGCCTCTGGGAAAGCCAGACGAAGTCGCTCCGGATCGACGGCATGGTGACCAGCGTGCGGCTGGAGAACTTCTTCTGGATGACGCTGGAGGAGGTCGGCCGCCGCGACGGCATGACCGTGATCCAGCTGATCGCCAAGCTCTATCATGAATCGATCGACGCCGGTCACGATCTCGGCAATTTCACCTCGTTCCTGCGCGTCTGCTGCGGCCGCTATCTGGCGCTGCAATTGTCCGGCGACATACCGGCCAATCCC
>JAHRYZ010000175.1 GCA_020621905.1 Rhizobium sp. | reverse complement strand
TGCTGCCCGGCCTTTTGACGGCTGCCCAGCGCAATGCCGACCGTGGTTTCGGCGACGTGGCGATCTTCGAGGTCTCGGGCACCTATGAGAGCGACAAGCCGGAAGGCCAGCGTCGCGTCGCCGGCGGCATCCGCCGCGGCACCGCATCGCTTGCCGGCGCCGGCCGCATGTGGTCGAACGCCATCAAGGGCGGCGGCAAGCCGGTCGACGTCTATGACGCCAAGGCCGATGCGCTCGCCGTCCTGGAGGCCTGCGGCCTGCCGATGGGCAATGTCCAGGTCGAGCAGGGTGGTCCGGCTTGGTATCATCCGGGCCGGTCCGGCACGATCAAGATGGGTCCGAAGGTGGTGATCGGCCATTTCGGTGAATTCCATCCGAAGACGCTGGAAGCCCTCGACGTGTCCGGCGCGCTGTGCGGCTTCGAGGTCTATCTCGACGTCGTGCCGGAACCGAAGCGGAAGGCGACCCGTACCAAGCCGGCGCTCGACCTCTCGCCCTTCCAGATGGTGAAGCGCGACTTCGCCTTCGTGGTCGAGAAGGCGGTCGAGGCGGGCGTGATCATCAAGGCGGCGGCCAGCGCCGACCGCAAGCTGATCACCGGCGTCAACGTCTTCGACATCTTCGAGGGGGCCTCGCTCGGCGAGGGCCGGAAGTCGGTGGCGATCGAGGTGCTGATCCAGCCGGCCGACAAGACGCTGACCGACGAGGACTTCGACGCGCTGACCAAGAAGATCGTCGGCAATGTCGAAAAGACCACCGGCGGCAGCCTGCGCGCCTGAGTGGAGAAACTGCCCGGGAGCGTCGTCGAGTACGCCGCTCCCGTCCGGCGCAAACTTCGACAGCGACCGATCAATAGAGATTTAATCAATAATGAATATTCTGTCTCGATATCCCGAGGGTCAGAAGTTCTTTTGACGCGATTTTTCTCAGGCGGGCGATACTCCAATGAGCGGTTCTGTTGACGCGAATATTTTCGAACTCGCTCCGATTGCAATGTGGATCGAGGATTTCAGCGAGGTCAAAGCGCAGTTCGACGCCTGGCGCGCTGAGGGCGTGACAGATCTTCGCGCCTTTCTCAAAGAGGACCGCAGACGCGTGGCGGAGTGTTCCGCCAAGATCCGCATCCTGCAGGTCAACCGCAAGACGCTCGAACTGTTCGAGGCGCAAGACCTCGAACAGCTTGCAGGCAATCTCGGCAAGGTCTTCTGTGGCGACATGTGGGAGACCCACATCAACGAGCTGACGGATCTCTGGGAAGGCAGGACGGAATTCGCCGGGAGCGCGGTCAACTACACGCTGACCGGTCGCAGGCTCGATATTCAGCTGCGCGGCTCCGTCTTTCCCGGCCATGAGCAAACGCTCGGCCAACTGCTGGTGACGACAGAGGACGTGACGGAACGGGAAGACGCCCGGCGCGCGGAGCTGGAGAACCGGCGCTACGCCGAGGGCGTCTTCGAGCACTCCCCCGTCTCGCTGTGGATCGAGGATTTCAGCGGTATCCGCAACCTGATCGAGGATGTGCGCTCCCGCGGCATCGTCGATTTCCGTGTCTTTACCGACGTCCATCCGGAATTCGTGCGCCAGTGCATGTCGGAGATCCGGGTGATCGACGTCAACCAGGCGACGCTCGACCTGTTCGGCGCGCCGGATCGGCAGACGCTGCTGCTTCGCCAGGGCGACATCTTCCGCGACGAGATGGAAAAGCCGTTCCGTGAACAACTGATCGATCTCTGGGACAACCGGCTCTATCATAGCCGCGAGGTGGTGAACTACGCGCTCGACGGCAGCGTTCGCCATATCCTCCTCAACTTCGCGGTCTTCCCCGGCCATGAGCGCGATTGGTCGCGGGTGCAGGTTGCGCTGACGGACATCACCGCCCGCAAGAAGGCCGAGGCCTATCTCGAATATCTCGGCAAGCACGACATCCTGACCAAGCTGCACAACCGCGCCTTCTATACCGACGAGTTGAACAGGCTCGAGCGAAAGTCGCTCAGGCCGGTTTCGGCCATCGTCATCGACCTCAACGGCCTGAAGGAGGCCAACGATCAGCGCGGCCACGATGCCGGCGATGCGCTGCTTCGGCGCTTCGGCGAGGTCCTGAACAGCGTCGTCAAGCCGCCCCACCATGCAACGCGCATCGGCGGCGACGAATTTGCGGTCCTGATGCCGGGCGCGGACCGGCAGGTCGCTCAGGGCATGGTGGACACGATCCACGAGATCCTGAAGATCAACAACCAGTTCTATTCCGATGCGCTGCTCAGCATATCGCTCGGCTGCGCGACCAGCGAGCCGGGCGAGAGCATGGAAGCGCTGATGAAACGCGCCGACGACTTGATGTACGAAAACAAGCGCCTGCACTATGCAGGTACGTCCGCCGGCGCGAAGGCAAGGCGCGCCAAGGCCTGATGCCACGCGGGTCGCACGGAGGGGCTCAACGCCCCGCCATCTTTGCCATGCGTTCCGGATAGCGCGCACCGGCGACCTTCTGCGGCGAAAGCATGTCGCCGAGCGTGCTCACTTCATCGGCCGAGAGCACGATGTCGGCGGCCGTGACGTTCTTTTCCAGATTGGTGATCTTGGTCGTGCCGGGGATCGGCACGATGAAATCGCCCTGGGCCAGAACCCAGGCCAGCGCCAGCTGGCCGGGCGTCACGTCCTTTTCCGCCGCCATTGCTTCCAGTGCCGAGACCAGCGCCAGATTGGCGTCGAAATTCTCCTGCGAGAAGCGCGGCAGCGTGCGGCGGAAGTCGTTCTCCGCCATGCCGTCGAGCGTCTTCAGTGCGCCGGTCAGCACGCCGCGGCCGAGCGGCGAAAAGGGCACGAAGCCGATGCCGAGTTCCCGGCAGGTGTCGAGCACACCGTTTTCTTCCGGGTCGCGGGTCCATAGCGAATATTCGCTCTGGATGGCGGCGATCGGATGCACGGCATGGGCGCGCCGCAGCGTCGCGGCGCTCGCCTCGGACAGACCGATCGCCTTGACCTTACCCTGGCGGACGAGGTCGGCCATGGCGCCGACCGTCTCCTCGATCGGCACGTCCGGGTCGACGCGGTGCTGGTAGAACAGGTCGATGACCTCGACGCCGAGCCGCTTCAGCGAGGCCTCGGCGACTTCGCGCACATGCTCAGGGCGCGAATCCGTGCCGCCGGCGCTCGCGTCGTTGGGATTTTCCGTGTTGATGCGAAAGCCGAACTTGGTGGCGATCTTTACCTGGTCGCGATAGGGCTTGAGCCCCTTGCCGACGAGGATCTCATTGGTGAAGGGCCCGTATATCTCGGCGGTGTCGAACAGGGTGACGCCGAGCTCGACGGCACGGGCAAGCGTTGCCAGCGATCCCGCCTCGTCGCCGGTCTGGGTATAGCCATGGCTCATGCCCATGCAGCCGAGGCCGAGCGAGGAAACGGTGAGGGGGCCAAGTGTGCGTGTTCTCATGAAATCGTACCTCTGATGTTCGATCACCGTCCGTTAGTATAGACGGAGGTGACAGCGGCAAGATAGCGCGGCATCAGCCCGTCGATAGTGCATGCAATCTGTCGCGGCTTGTTCTATCAGATAGAACAATGAACAGGATACAACTCTCGCAGCTCGCCGTTCTGGCCGCCGTTGCCGAAGGCCGCAGCTTTCGCAGGGCCGCCGAGGAACTGGGCATCGCCCCTTCCGCCGTCAGCCATGCGGTGACCGCGCTGGAGGCGAGCCTCGGCGTACGCCTGCTCGCCCGCACGACCCGCAGCGTCGCGCCGACGGAGGAGGGGCGCATGCTGTTGGAAACGCTGTCGCCGGCGCTGGCCGACATCGGTGCCGTGCTGGAGGGGCTGGCCGACCGCAGAGGCACGCCGGCTGGGCCGTTGCGCGTGACCATGCCGATGCTCGCCGCCGAAGACCTGATCGTTCCGCGCCTCGGCGCCTTCCTCAGCGCCTATCCGGAGATCGAACTGGACGTCGTCACCAATGACCGCTTCGAGGACATCGTCGCCGAGGGTTTTGACGCCGGTCTGAGGCTCGGCGAACATTTGGAGGCCGATATGATCGCGGTGCGCGCCAGCGGCCCGCAGCGCGGCCGGATCGTAGCATCGCCGGCCTACATCGCCGCCCATGGTCGACCGCAGGCGCCGGACGACCTCATCCGTCACCGCTGCATCCGGCGGCGCTTTTCGAGCGGGCGCATCTATCGCTGGGAACTGGAAAAGGCGGGAAAGACGCTGGCCGTCGACGTGTCCGGGCCGCTGATCCTCTCCGACCAGCGGCTGATACGCCGCGCCGCGATCGACGGCGTGGGGCTTGCCTACCTGTTCGACGGGCGGGTCGATGCCGATGTCGCCGCCGGACGCCTGGTCCCCGTGCTCGACGACTGGTGCCCGCCCTTCGAAGGCTTCTTCATCTATTATCCCTCGCGCCGCCAGATGCGTCCGGCGCTGCGCGCCTTCGTGGATTTCTTTCGGCACCGGGGCTGAAGGATCAGCGCCGTTCAAGATCTGGTGGGGTGCCTGGAACTAACGAAGGCGAAGAATGTTTGCGACGTTCGGCGACAGCCTGTCCTTCGTCAGTGCGACGTAGTCGTCATAGCCGATACGTCCATCGGCGATGCCGTTGGCAATGCGCGTGCAGGCCGCCTCCGGCCCAAGCCTTACCGAAATCCTGGCAAGCTCGGCGTCGGTCTTGCGTCGTTCCGACGGATTAGTCTTGTATTCCTTAACGCACCTGCGGATCATCTCTTCCTTGAGCTTCGGACTTCCCTCGATCGCGGTCTGAATCGCAGCATATTTGGGCTCCGATACGGCACAACCGACCAGTCCCAGACCGATCAGGGCAAGAAGAACCGGGTTTCTGAGGTTCATTGTAATTCCTTTCTGGCCAAGCACCGACGTGCCGCGGGCTCGTCGGTGTCAGGCTATGGCCGCACAACGCCGCGCGCCCGGTCTGCAAGGAGACCAGGCTGCTGCCTGGCTTCCCTTGTGAAAGGGCGCGGGCGGTTCAAAGCCGAACCGGGTCCGTTGGGCGGGGCTTATCGGCCCTGGATGATCTTGATGGCGGCCGGAGTGGGGTTGCCTGTCACGCCGGACTTGTAGTCCTGATAGGTCAGGCGTCCGTTGGCCCATGCATTGTAGACTCGCGTGCACAGCACCTGGGGGACTGCCGCAGTCGATGTATTCGCCAGCATCGCCATGACCTTCAACTTTTCGGTCGACTTGGACTTGGTGTCCTTGATGCACAGCCTGACAGCTTCTTGCTTCAGCTTCGGGCTTCCCTCCAGCGCAGTACGTCCGGCCTCGTAACGCTGCTCGGATACGGCACACCCGCTCAAGGACAGTACGGCTGCGAGAAAGGGCAGAGAATATTTGATTGTCATGTGTAAAGGTCCGATTGAAATCAAGTGCACTTGATAGTTGTTTCGCCATTGCCAGGCAATAGCTTACGCCAGCGCCATCCGATAGCGGACATGCCCGTCTTCGGGTGCATAGGTGTCGTAGAGCTTGCGGGCCGTCGCGTTGTCGTGGTTGGTGTGCCAGTAGAGGCGGGACCAGCCCTTCTGCTTCGCCAGGGTGATCAGGTCGTCGATCAGGGCCCGGCCGAGGCCCTGGCCGCGGAATCTCTCGTCGAGATAGAGGTCTTCCAGATAGCAGTCCGGGGTCAGTGCCCAGGTGGAATCATGGAAGTGGTGGATGGCAAAGCCCGCCATCTCACCGTCGACCAGCGCCACCCGCATGGCGACGCGGGACGAGGGATCGAGGATACGCGCCCAGGTGTGGTTAGTGATCTCGTCGGGCAGGTCGACCTTGTAGAAGGTGAGATATCCCTTCCACAGGCGCCGCCAGGCGGCTTCGTCGGCGGGCTCGGTATACCGTATTTCGATGGTCATGGAATTCTTACGCTCCGGCTTCGGTGAGGCGGGCCATCTGGGCTTCGGAAAGCGCAAGCTTGCCGGCGGCGATCAGACTATCGAGTTGGCGAAGGCTGGTGGCGGAGGCGATCGGCGCGGTGATGCCGGGACGCGCGGCGACCCAGGCGATCGCGACCGTCGCGGGCGTCGTACCGGTCTCGGCGGCCACCTCGTCGAGCGCGGCGAGGATCTTCAGCCCCTTGTCGTCGAGATAATTGCCGACGCGGTAGCTGCGCGCCGCACCTTCCGTGTCCTTCAAGTTGCGATACTTGCCGGTGAGGAAGCCGGCGGCGAGCGCGTAATAGCTGATGACGCCGATCTCTTCCCGCATGCAGACGTCGGCCAACGGCCCTTCGAACCTGTCACGGGTATAGAGATTGTATTCCGGCTGCACGACATCATAGCGCGGCAGGTTGTTCTTCGCCGCGGCGTCGAGCGAAGCCTGCAACTGGTCGGCCTCGTAGTTCGAGCAACCGATCGCGCGCACCTTGCCCTGCTGCTTGAGCCGGGCAAAGGCCTCGAGCGTCTCCTCGATCGGCACGTCCTCGTCCGGCTTGTGGGCGAGATAGAGGTCGATATAGTCGGTGCCGAGCCGCTTCAGCGAGGCCTCGGCTGCCTCGGCGATCCACTTGGCCGAAAGCCCGGTCTTGCGGCCCTGGCTGTCGAAGCCGACCTTGGTGACGATCACCGCCTTGTCGCGGGCGACATGGCCGCGCTTCAGCCACTGGCCGATGATTTCCTCGCTCTCGCCGCCCTTGTGGCCGTCGACCCAGGAGGAATAGACGTCGGCCGTATCGATCGCATTGTAGCCGGCGTCGAAGAAGGCATCGAGCAGGTCGAACGAGATCTTTTCGTCGGCGGTCCAGCCGAACACATTGCCGCCGAAGACGACGGGCGCGATGGAAAGGCCGGTACGGCCGAGCGAACGCTTCTGCATGGGTAAACTCCGTGGGTTCGCGGGAGGCGGCCGAAGGCGGCCGGGCTTGAGAGCCTGCAGGTTAGCAACCGTGTCTGTGATCGACCACTCAATTTCTTTGATCGGACGTCCGGTAGTGGCTGGGCGGCAGGGCATTGTGCTGCGCCCAGATGCGCCTGAGATGACGCGGCGAGGAAAAACCCGCCCGCTCGGCCACCGTCTCCATGTCGAGGCGGGAATGGGAGAGGATGTCGCGGGCCAGCGTCACCCGCATCAGGTTGACGTAAGCGATGACGGACAGTCCGGCGTGCTCGCGAAACAGCCGCGTCATATGGCGCTCGCTCAGATGGCCGAGATCCGCCAGTTGCGACAGCGTCCAGTCGCGCGCCGGATCGGCCATGATGGCATCCTGGATGCGGTGAATCGCCGGGTGGAGGTGGTTGCGGCCGGACAGCCAGGGCGAGAGCTGCGGATCGGCACCGCTGCGGCGCATGTAGATCACCATGGTCCGCGCGATCGCCAGCGCCACCGGCGCGGAGGTGAGCTTCGAGACGATGTGCAGCATCAGGTCTATGCCGGTGGAGATGCCGGCGCTGGAAAAGCGTTCGCCGTCCTCGACGAAGAGGCGGTTTTCCAGCACCTGCGCGGTCGGGGCGAGACGGCTGAGGTCGTCGATGCAGTCCGCGTGGGTGGTGCAGGCATGGCCGTCGAGCAGACCGGCGGATGCTGCAAGCAGGGCGCCGGAACAGATGGTGACGAGCGTGATGCCGGGCACGACCACGCGGGCGAGCCAGCGCGCGATCTCCGCTCGCTCGGCCGCAACCGACGAAGGATCGGGAACCGCGCCCATGCTGCCGGAAATGACGACATATGCGCCGTCGGGCAGTCGCTCGGGCAAAGGTTCCAGATTGGCGAGCGTCAGTCCGATCGATGTCGTCTGTTCGGCACGGGCGGCGACGAAACGGCAGTCGAACAGGATTTCCTCCTGTTCGCTGTTGGCATAGCGCAACACCTCGACCGGACCGGCGACATCCATCAGGAGCGTGTGCGGCGGCAGCACGACATAGACGGGGATGGTTCGGCGGTCGGGGCGGGGCGCGGCTGTCATGCGGCGAGACCGATCTGGCCGAGCGCCTGTTCCACCGTCGCGATGCGGGCAAAGCGACCGGCAAGCACCAGCTCGGTGCGGGTCTTGATGTCGGCCGCGCTGAACACCTGTCCCGAGGCATGGGTCATCGGGAAGGTCAGCGTCGCCTCGGTCACGTAGTCGACCGCAAAGCCGAGATCGGCGCCGTGGCGCGTCGTCGTCTCGCAGCACTGCTCGGTGCGGATGCCCGAGACGATCAGCCGGCCGATGCCGCGCTGGCGCAGCCAGATTTCGAGCGGCGTTCCGACGAAGGCCGAGTGGCGGGTCTTGTGGATGATGACGTCCGGCTCGATGCGGAGGCCGGCGAGCGTCGTGACGAAACCGCTGTCGAGGCGAAACTCCGCATCGTCGTCGGTGTGGAAGATCTGCACGACGGCATGGCCGGCGGCCTTCGCCCCGTCGATCAGCGCCTGCTGCTTGGAGAGGAAATCGACGACGTCCTCGTCGCGCCAGTAGGGGCGGTGGCGGAAGGATTCCTGAACGTCGATGACAAGGAGGGCTGTATTGCTGGCGGTCATTTTCTGCATCCTCTGTGTTGATGGGATAGCCGAAAATAGCGCAAGAGAAAAAGGGAAAAAGTTCTGCTCCGGACGATGATGGGACATTTCCGGCCAATCATGGCCCGTCACGCGGTCTGCCG
>JAHRYZ010000174.1 GCA_020621905.1 Rhizobium sp. | reverse complement strand
CCTTGATGTGACGGACTCTACCAAATTCTGGAGGAAGTTCAGGGTCTCAGGTCAGGCGGTTATTCGGTTTTGGTGTTGGCTTTGTTCCTCGGAACGGGAACGCTGGACTGCCGGTAAAAAAGTAGAACTACCGCATTTGATCCAGAAGCGCGTCCTGCCGAATTACTGCGGGGCCGGCTAGTCTTTCCTGTTGCTTTTGCTCAGAATAGCGGCGGCCTCTTTCAGCAACGGGAGGACCAGATCCATAGTTTTCAACGTCGCATACCTCTGCCCTAAGACCTCGAGCATTCCTTTGACAGAGCCAAAAATCGTTGCGAATGAATAGCCCCTGGATTTGTAGACACCTTCTTTCCTAGAACTGAGGCAAGGAGGCCTTCATGGGCAAAGGCAACTTCACGGAAGAGTTCAAGCGCGACGCGGTGCGGCAGATCACCGAGCGTGGCTACCCGGCAGCGGAGGTTTCGCAGCGGGTGGGGGGCAGCCAGCATTCGCTCTATGAGCAGAAGAGCTTCACGACGACCTTCTCGACCAAGGCGAGACATGCTGCCCGAAAAGGATTGCACGTTTAACCCGCCTTGCCGGGATCAAGGTGCAGATCGGCTACAAGTGCCGTCCCGGCCAATATGGCGGCCGCCCCTCCGTCGTTGTCGACAATACGCTCGACCGGCAGTTCGACGTCGAGACTCGGGACAGAGCCTGGGTGACGGATATCACCTACGTCCGGACCTGCGAGGGGTTTGCCTATCTGGCCGTCGTCATCGATCTCTATTCCCGCCGGGTGATCGGCTGAGCGATGCAGAGCCGCCAAGCAACCGACGTCGTGCTGCAGGCTCCGCTCATGGCGGTGTGGCGACGCAAGCTGAAGGATCAGGTGCTGGTCCACTCGGATCAGAGCTCGCAGTTCACCAGCATGGATTGGGCCTCATTCCTCAGGCACCCCAATCTGGTTCATTCCATGAGCCGCCGTGCCCGGCGCTCGGCGGGAGCATGTAGGATGTCGTGCGCACCCGCATCTACCTCAAGGATGCCGCGCAATGGGAGCCCGTGTCCCGCGCTCACCGCCGCTTATTTTCCGAGATCCTGCCCGCCAACACCCTGATCGAAGCCGGCGCCCTGATCGGCGACTACGAGGTCGAGATCGAGGCCGAGGCGTCGTGGAAGGGAAGTAGCGCGAAGGACTTTGGGCTTGAGTGTAGTTGTTTCTAACGTTTGTCTCGTCTTGTGACTTGGCTAATGTGGAGCTCAGATGCCTTCTGAGCCCACAGCAAGGGCGCCGGCGTGGCCGGCGCCCTGATGGGTCTTACGACAGGTGTTGCGGTTTGGTCATTCCATAGATCGGCGTGTCGATGCCGACCTGGCGGGCTTTCAGCTGAAGCGACAGATATTGCGAATAGTGGCGCGACTGGTGCAGGTTACCGCCGTGGAACCACAGCGCCTCCTGCTGCGTCGGTTTCCACATGTTGCGCTGCTCGCCCTCCCAGGGACCCGGGTCCTTGGTCGTGTTGGAGCCGAGACCCCAGCATTTTCCGACCTTGTCGGCCACTTCGCGCGAGATCAGATCGGCGGCCCAGCCGTTCATCGAGCCATAGCCGGTGGCGTAGACCACGAGGTCGGCGGGCAGTTCCGTCCCGTCCTTGAGCACCACCGCGTTTTCCGTCAGGTGGGACACGTCGACGCCGGACTTCAGCTTGATCGAGCCGTCGATGACGAGGTCGCAGGCTCCGACATCGATGTAATAGCCCGAACCGCGGCGCAGATATTTCATGAAGAGACCGGAATCGTCGTCGCCGAAGTCCAGCATGAACCCGGCCTTTTCGAGCGCCGCATAGAAGTCCGCGTCCTTTTCACGGATCTTGTCGTAAATCGGGATCTGGAACTCATGCATGATCCGATAGGGCAGGGAGGCGAAGATGAGATCGGCCTTGCGCGTCGTCATGCCACCCTGGACCGCCCGCTCGGAATAGAGATCGCCGAGACCGATCTCCATCAGCGAATCGGATTTGACGATATGGGTGGAGGAGCGCTGCAGCATGGTGACATCGGCGCCGGCCTCCCAGAGCGCCGCGCAGATATCGTGGGCGGAGTTGTTGGAGCCGATCACCACGACCTTCTTGCCGGCATAGGCGTCCGGGCCGGGATGCTGCGAGGAGTGTTGCTGCTCGCCCTTGAAGATCTCCTGGCCCTCGACTGTCGGCACATTGGCCTTCCCGGACATGCCGGTCGCCAGCACCAGTTGCTTCGGCCGCAGCACCACTTCCTTGCCGTCCCGCTCGACGACAACCGTCCATTCGCCGGTCTTTTCGTCATACTGTGCCGACTTGGCCGTGGTGGAGCCCCAGTAGTTCAGCTCCATGACCTTGGTGTACATTTCCAGCCAGTCGCCGACCTTGTCCTTGGGCGTGAAGACCGGCCAGTTCTCCGGGAAGGGGATGTAGGGCAGGTGATCGTACCAGACGGGATCGTGCAGGCAGAGGGACTTAGAGTTTGCGCCAGCTGCCGCCGGGCCGTTCGTTCTTCTCGATGATGATCGTCGGCACGCCGAGCTGGCGAAGCGCGCCGAGCGCGATGCCGCCTGACCGCCGCTATGATGACGACCTCAGGCTGGACCGAATAGCCGAGTTCGGCGGCTCAATCTCGCGCTTCCTTCCAGGTCTTGCGCTCCCGGTCATGGCCGTGTTCGGCCCCCATCGGACGGCGAAAACCCTTGGGCTCCTCATGGCCCTTCAGCTCCGTCATGGTGGTGAGCAGGGTCCAGATCAGCCCTTCCTTGAGGCGGATATGGCCATAGCCGCGAGCGACGCCGGTCTCGAATTCGAACCAGCCGTCGGTGACGCCGCCGGCCTCCGAGGCGGCCTCCTTCGTGTCCTGCACGAAGTTCGAGGGCCTGGCGGCGGCAAGCTGGCTGGTCAGCATGTCGCGGATCTGCTCATGGCCTTCCAGCGTCTTCAGGTTCCAGGTGAATGTCACCAGGTCGCGCCAGTAGCAATCGGCCTGAAACAGGTTGACGGCGGCGTCGATGTCGCCGCTTTCCAGCGCCTGCCCGAGCTTTGAAAGCATCGTGTCGATCTTGGTTCCGGGGCTGATATCAAGCATTTTTTCTCCTCCATGGATGCTTGGGGGTGGTCATGGAACGCCCGTATGGGGCGTTCCGCAAAGCGTCAAAGCCTCCGCCGGCCGGGCTCCTCTCCCGGAACAGGCGTCGGCAGAGATGCTTATTTCGAAAGATCGATCAGGATCTTCAGATGGGTGCCGGCCGGATCGAGCAGGACGTCGAAGCCCTCCTTCACCGCCGTGTCGAGCGTGATGCGCTTGGTGACGATCTTGGTCGCCGGCAGTAGGCCCGAGGCGATCAGACGGATGACGCGCGGCCAGTAGTGCGTCGGATAGGCCCAGGAGCCCTTGACCTCGAGGTCGCGGAACGTGACCTGGAACCAGTCGATCGGGTTTTCGTGCGGGTGCAATCCGGTCTGGACGACCACGCCCTGTTTGCGTACCGCATCGACGCAGGCCTTGAGCGCGTGTTCGTTGCCCACGCATTCAATCGCCACGTCGCAACCGACCTGTCCCTCCGTCTGCGCGCGGACGACATCGCCGACATTGTCGCGCTTCGGGTTGATCGTGATGACGTCGGGCAGCACGCTCGTGGCCAGCTCCAGCCGGGCATCGTTGAGATCGGAGACGAAGAGCTGGGACGCGCCGGCCGCGCGGGCGGCAAGGAGGGTCAGCATGCCGATCGGCCCGGCGCCCGTCACCAGAACGCTGTTGCCGGCGGTGACGCCGCCGCGGTCGCAGGCATAGACGGCGACGGCCGTCGGTTCGACGAGTGCGGCCTCTTCGTCGGTCATCTCGTCGGGAATCTTCTGGACATTGTATTCGTTGACGATGGCGGCTTCCGCCATGCCGCCGCCATCCCAGCTGAGGCCCACCAGCGCCAGTTGCGTGCTGAGATGGAAAAGACCGCGATCGGCGAAATAGTCGCCCGATCGCGGCATGACGAGCGGCTGGATCGAGACGCGGTCGCCGACGGCGACGGACGTCACGCCTTCGCCGATGGCCTCGACCACGCCGCCGAATTCATGGCCGAGGACTTGGGGGCCATGCGCGCCGGTGAAGGGATGCGGCTCCTTGGGGATGAAGATCGGGCCGTAGCTGTATTCGTGAAGATCTGTGCCGCAGATACCGACGAAGCGGTTGCGCACGAGAACCTGTCCCGGCCCCGGCTGCTTCGGCTCGGGGATCTCGTCGAGCCGCAAGTCCTTGGCTGCGTGAAATCTGAGTGCGCGCATGTTTCCTCCATAGGCTGCCTTTGACAGCAGGAGAGGAGCAATGCCCATGCCAGCGGCACGCACCGGCGCTGAGGACTGAAATGCTTCGGCTTTTCGTGCCGGCAGCGGCGCGGCATGCCACAGCTGTGGCGCAACAGCTGTGGCGTATGCCGCAGTGTGACGCTCAATGTGGACGGTCTATGCCGAGCCGTCTCATGCGGCGATGCATGGTCGTGCGATCGATTCCGAGCCGCCGGGCGGCTTCGGATACATTGCCCTTGCAGGCCATAAGCACTGCCCTGAGGTCGGCTTGATGGCTGTCGTCGCCGAGGCTCGACGTCATGCCCGTCAGCTGGTCCGGCAGGTCCGCCACCTCGACAAGACCTTCATCACAGAGCGCCGAGGCAAAGGCGATGGCATTGTCCAGCTCGCGGATATTGCCCGGCCAGGCATAGTTGAGGATCAGCAGTCTGGCAGCGCTGGAGAGCCTGAGAGGCCGGCCCTCCGTGCGGCGTTGTTGCGCAACTCAGGCCTGAGGCGTGATGCTCCCTTTCCCCTTCAGCTTCAGGCGGCGCGAATGATTTCGGCCGTTCCAAGGGCCGAGAAGCGGTTCATGAGGGCGACGCGGATCTGAATTTCTGCGGTTTGGCGGTCGGGGTCTCTGGCGGCGATGCGTTCGCCGAAGGCCTTGAGGCACCGCATCTTCGCCTCGATCCGGCTTCGGACGTGGTATCCCGTCCATCGCTTCCAGAATGCCCTGCCGTAGTGCCGGGTGGCGCGGAGGGTTTCGTTTCGGGCGATTGCGGCCGGGCAGTCCTCTTTCCACGGCCGCCCGTTCTTGCGGATCGGAATGATTGGAGTGGCCTGCCGGTCGATGATGGCGGCATGGCAACGGCGGGTGTCATAGGCCCCATCAGCGGTCACCGTGCCGATCTCTTCGTCGCCGTGTATCTGGTCGAGCAGCTCCGGCAGAACGGGACTGTCGCCATCGCTGCTGGGGGTAAATTCGACCGCCCGGATGTCAGATGTGGCAGTATCCATGGCCAGATGGACCTTCCGCCACTGGCGTCGGCCTTGAACGCCATGCTTTCTGGCCTGCCATTCACCATCGCCGAGGAACTTGATGCCGGTGCTGTCCACCAGCAACTTCAGGGGGCCATCGGCGCGCCGGTAGGGGATCTGGACGGCCAGTGTCTTCTGACGCCTGCACAGGGTGGTGTAGTCGGGCACCGCCCAGTCTAGGTCCGCCATCTTGAGCAGGCTGGCCACCATCCCGGTCGTTTGCCGAAGCGGAAGTTTGAACAGGACCTTGATCGTCAGACAGAACTGGATCGCGGCATCCGAGAACACCGCAGGGCGACCGGGCTTGCCGTCATGCGACGCGAGCCAGGTCATCTCCTTGTCCAGCCAGATAAGCAGCGACCCGCGCTTGCGTAGCGACTCCGTGTAGCTGGACCAGTTCGTCGTGCGATAGCGGGCGCGTGATGGCTTGCTCATCCGGACCGTCTAAACGTATGGATTAACGATGTGAATCCTCGACGGTCAGAGTTCTGCAACAACGCCGCGCGACGGGGCTAACCGACGGACGGGCTCAAACGCCATCGGAAACCAAGACCGGATCTGGATCCCCCAAACGAAGGGCCGCCCTGCGGTCTTTTTCCACGGTCGAATGGTGGTCCGGCATCCCGGAGTGCCCGGTCGTAGCAGTGTTCGATCGCAGGTCCGCGGAACCGTAAAGCGCGTCATACGCAGCCTCGTCCAAGCTCTGCGTCGGCGCATCGACGACAACGCGGCCACGCGCAAGACCGATGACGCGATCGGTGAATGTGCGAGCATAGCCGACCTGATGCAGGCTGCAGATCACGGCAACGCCTTCGTCCCGCGCGATGTCCTTGAGAAGTTGCATGACCCCGGCGGCCGAACTGGGGTCGAGACTTGCAACCGGCTCGTCGGCGACGATCAACCGTGGCTCCTGGGCGAGCGCGCGCGCGATCGCGACCCGCTGCTGCTGCCCGCCGGAGAGCGTGTCGGCGCGCTGGAGCGCGTGATCGAGCATGCCGACACGCTCCAGGCATTCGAACGCCCTGAGCTTGTCCGCGCGCTCGAAGCGGCGGAATACGCCGCGCCAGGTCGGTAAATAACCGAGCCGCCCGGCCAGCACGTTGTCGAGAGCCGTGAGCCGGCGCACCAGATTGAATTGCTGGAAGACGACCGCGATTTGTCGCAGCTCGCGGGGCGTCAGCCGCTCGATCTCGGTGCCGCCGAAGCGAATGCGCCCCGCGTCCGATTTGGCCGAACCGGTGATACAGCGAAACAGCGTGGTTTTACCGGCGCCGCTCGGTCCCAGAACCGCAACGAATTCATGCTCCATCAACGAAAAGCTCACATTCTCCACCGCCGACCGCGCCCCGAAGCTCTTCGAGAAGTCCTCGACGGTGAGCACCGGCGGCTTGCCGACAATGTCCGGCTGCGAGCCTAACGTGCGCCCATTGGCAGATGTCGTGTCCACGGCGTCACCCATTGGTCAAACAAGCCTCTTGCGCAGCCACCCCGACAGCCAGTCCAGCGCTGTCACGACAATGAGGATGACGGCTATGATTGTGAAAAGCCGGGGGAAGTCGAGAAGGTCCATGCTGTTCTTCAGCTCCTGGCCGATGCCGCCTGCGCCGACGACGCCCAACACAGTGGAGGCGCGGACGTTGAACTCCAGCCAGAACAGCGAGGTTGAGAGTAGAAGCGGCAGAATATCCGGCAGGAGCCCGTATGTGAGTGCGGTAAGTCGCCCCGCACCGGTTGCGCGGATCGCATTGTGAGGACCGAGGTCCGCGCTTTCGATCTGATCGGCGAAGAACTTGGCGGCCGTGCCGGCCGTGTGGAGGGTTATGCCGAGCACACCTGCGAACGGCCCGAGCCCGACCGCGGCCACGAACAACAGCGCAAACACGAAGGAATCGATTCCACGCAGCGCGTTCAGAAACCACCTCGTCGGGAAATACAGCAACGGAAAGGGCGTGATATTGCGGCTTGCCAGGATCGCAAAAGGCAACCCGATCAGCGTGGCGAGCGTTGTGCCAATCGCGGCCATGGCGACCGTTTCCGCCGTTCGCCAAAGGAACACCGGCAGTTCCTCGAACTTCGGCGGCCAGGCTCGCGACAGCCAATCCCAAAGTCTTGGGAGACCCGTGGCGAGCTTGCCGAGGTCCAGCTGCGCGAGTTCGGCGGCGACCAGATAGAAAGCAACGATAATCGCTACGAGCAACCAGCCTTTTACTCGCGCTACGCTGAATGTGCGTTGCGCAGCTTCGAGCTTGGCAAGGGCTTCTGCAGCGGATTTCATCCCGCCGTGACCAGCGATCGAGCCCTCGAGGAGACGTCTCGCTCCCGTAGCGTTCATCTCACACCTTTGCCTTGATCTTGCCGACGGAGATGCCGGCATTCTCGATCAACCTGTAGGAGGCATGGGTCGCCGCGACAAAGCCGGTGTACCGGTTCGGCAGCAGCAACTTTGCCTGCTCGACCGTGATCGCGGTCAGGATGGCCTGCACCTTGCTCGACATCTCGGCGGAAGCGTTGGCGGGTACCGCGATGGCATCGTTGGGCAGCGGGTCCGATGTCCAGATGATCTTGTTTGAGTCCTCCTTGACCTGGCCGGATGCGATCATGGCATTGCGGTTGCGGTCGAAGTCGGTAGCCATGTCCACCTGGCCAGACGAGACAGCGATCTCGTTGGCCCCGTGTGTGGCCCCGTCGCTGTACTTCCAGAAGGCCTTGGGATCGATTTTCCAGACTTCCTTTGCGTAGAAGGTCGGGATCAACCAGCCGGATGTGGAGCCGACGTCGGCAAAGGAAATCGATTTGTCCTTCGTATCGTCGGGGAATTTCGTCACCTTGAGATCGGGCCGCGCAATGATGATGGCCTGATAAGTCAGCTTTTCATCATATTTGGCGGTGGCGACCGCCTGACAACCGGTCGCGTTGTTGGCAATGATGTAGCCCCACGGCCCCATCCATGCCAGATCGAGCTGACCGCCGCCCATGGCAACTGCCATCCCGGCCCAATCGGTGGTCGCCGAGAGCTCGAAATCTGCACCGAGCTCTTTTGCAATATGGGCAAATACCGGCCCGAACGCCTTCTTCGTGTCCTCGGGGTTGGGCAGAAGCGGTCCCACCGCGAATCGAAGTTTCTTGGTCTGCGCGATGGCTGGCCGAAAAACTGAAGTGGCCGCCGCCGCCGCCGCGGTGGTCGCCAGGAACTTGCGTCTGTTAATGCTCATAACGTCTCCACACATTGCTAGATCGAACAGGGACTGACTTAAGGGTCAGTAGATTGATGCCTTCGCTCGCGAACCCGATGTACAGCGCTCC
>JAHRYZ010000173.1:8400-8705 GCA_020621905.1 Rhizobium sp. | reverse complement strand
AAGATCTCGTGACCCGGCTGCTCGTCGAAGGTCGCCGCCCGTTCCGACCAGTAGGCCTTGATCTCGTCCTTCAGGCTGTAATTGCTCGCCAGGTTCATTCTCTCTGCTCCGACACGTCTCGAGTTTGGAAGCGTTATAAAAGATAATTCTTGACTGTAAAGATCATGAAATCTATTCCAGCGATAAATTATCGCTGGAGAGAAAAATGAATATCTTCAATCAGGTGGCGTCAGCCGCCCTGGGTCTTGCTGTGCTTTTTTCAGGGGCTGCGATGGCCCAGGACAAGGTCAAGCTGACCGATATTA
>JAHRYZ010000173.1:416-8390 GCA_020621905.1 Rhizobium sp. | reverse complement strand
CGGTGAAGGCCGGCAGATGTATTTCGTCGCCGCGCTCGATACGGAAGAGCCCTTCAAGCGTGTCGTCGGCTGGCGCGACGACTTCAAGAAGGCCGACCTCGACGGCTACAACGCCTATCTGGAAAAATTCCCGGAAATGGAAAAGCTGCCGACCTTCGGCGGCATGAAGGACGGAACCTTCGACATTGAGCAGGCGGTGGCGCTGAAGCCCGACGTCATCATCATGAACATCGACGCCAAGACCGCGACCGAGGAGGCCGGCTATATCGAAAGGCTCGGCAAGGTCGGCATTCCGCTGGTCTATGTCGATTTCCGTGAAAAGCCGATGCTCCACACCGAGCCGTCAATGCGCCTGATGGGCGAACTGTTCGGCAAGCAGGCCCGCGCCGAGGAGTTCATCGCCTTCCGCGCCGCCGAGATCGCCAGGGTCACCGACGTGCTCGCCAAGGTCGCCGATCTCAAGCGCCCGAGCGTCTTCATGGAACGCGCCGGCGGTTATTCCGATGATTGCTGCATGTCCTTCGGCAACGAGAACTTCGGCCAGATGGTCGCGCTCGCCGGCGGCACCAACATGGCCTCGGACTTCATCCCCGGCACCTTCGGCACGGTCAATCCCGAGCAGATCATCGCCTCCAACCCGGATCAGGTCATCATCACCGGCGCCAACTGGGAACTCTATGTCCCCGGCGGTGCATGGGTCGGCGTCGGCCCGGGTGCGGATGCCGCAAAGAGCGCCGAAAAGCTTGCCAAGCTGATGGAGCGCCCGGCCTTCACCGGCATCAAGGCGGTCAAGGACGGCAATGTCCATGCCATCTGGCACCAGTTCTACAACAATCCCTATCAGTTCGTCGCCGTGCAGCAGATCGCCAAGTGGCTGCATCCGGACCTGTTCAAGGATCTCGATCCGGACCAGACCTTCCGCACCCTGCATGAGCGCTTCCTGCCCGTCGACTACCGGCCCGGTTACTGGGTCTCGCTGAACGCCGGCAACTGATATGGCCGCGGCTGTCGAAACCGTCACGATCAAGGAGGGGCGCGGTCTTTACCGCGCCCTGACCTTCAGGCGCATCCTGCTGATCGCTTTCCTGTGCTGTCTGCTGTTCCTGTCGGTCGCCGCCGACATGGCGCTCGGGCCGGCCAACTACACCATCGCGGAAGTGCTGAAGGCGCTCTTTTACAAGGACAGCGTCGACATCCAGCGCCAGGTGGTGATCTGGGACATCCGCATGCCGATCGCGCTGATGGCGGTCACCGTCGGCGCCTCGCTGTCGCTCGCCGGCGCGCAGATGCAGACCATCCTCGCCAATCCGCTCGCGAGCCCGTTTACGCTCGGCATTTCTGCCGCCGCGAGCTTCGGCGCCGCCCTCGGCCTCGTCGCCGGCGTCTCGCTCGTGCCGATCGCCGTGCACCTCATGGTGCCGATCAACGCCTTCATCATGGCCATGCTCGCGGCCCTCTTCATTCATTTCGCCTCGACGCTACGCGGCGTGACCGTCGAGACCATCGTGCTGCTCGGCATCGCCCTGGTCTTCACCTTCAATGCGGCGCTGTCGCTGCTCGAATATCTCGCCTCCGAACAGGCGCTGGCTGCCGTCGTCTTCTGGACCATGGGAGCCTCACCGAAACGACCTGGGTCAAGGTCGCGGTCAATGGCGTCATACTGTATCGTGGTCCGCTTGCCGCAATGCTTGGCAGCTGACCGCGCTCCGGATGGGCGACGAGAAGGCCGCAAGCCTCGGCGTCAACGTCCGAAGGCTTCGGCTCACCACGCTGATGGTGGTCGCGCTGCTCGCCGCCATTCCGGTCTCCTTCGTCGGCACGATCGGCTTCGTCGGTCTGGTCGGGCCGCATATCGCCCGCATGCTGGTGGGGGAGGACCAACGCTTCTTCCTGCCGGCCTCGGTGGTCTGCGGCGCGCTGCTGCTCTCGGCCACCTCGGTGGTCAGCAAGTCGATCATCCCGGGCGCCATCCTGCCGATCGGGGTGATCACCGCGCTGGTCGGCGTGCCGTTCTTCTTCGTCCTGATTTTCACCCAGCGGAGGCGCGCATGGTAGGCCTGGCAATGCAGGATCTCTCCGTCCGCTACGGACGCACCGAGATCGTCTCCGGCATCACCGCCGAAATTCCCTCTCCGGGCGGCCTCACCGCGGTCATCGGTCCGAACGCCGCCGGCAAGTCGAGCTTCCTGAAACGCATCGCCGGGCTTGCCAAGGGGGCGGGCACCGTCGTCGTCGTGGACGGCATGAAGGGCGATTCAGGCATTTCCTACATGCCGCAGGACACCGCCTGCAATGCCGTTCTCTCGGTCTACGAATCGGTGCTGATGGCGGCCAAGCAGGGCTCCGGCTGGCAGGTCGAGGACCACGAGCTGGCCGACATCGACCGGGTGCTCGCCTCGCTGAAGATCACCCCCTGGGCCTTCCGCAATCTCGGCGAACTGTCGGGCGGCCAGCGCCAGTTGGTGGCGATCGCCCAGGCGCTGATCCGCAAGCCGGAAATCCTGCTGATGGACGAGCCGACCTCGGCGCTCGACCTCTACCGCCAGATCGAGGTGCTGACCTATATGTCGGCGCTCGCCAGACGCACCGGCATGGCGGTGGTGATCGCGCTGCACGATCTCAACCACGCCCTGCGCTACTGCGAACGCACGCTGGTGATCGCCGAGGGCAAGCTGGTCGCCAGCGGCCCGTCGGAAGAGGTGATCACCCGCGACATGCTGCGCGACATCTACCGGGTCGATGCGCGCGTCGAGCACTGCTCGATGAGCCGGCCCATGGTCATCGTCGACAGTTCGATCATCTGAAGTCGGGTCGCGCTTCGGTGCGGTCGGTAAGGCTGCATCCGATGCGGCGCGCGCCGGTCCGCAATTCCGCTCTTCCCATCGGCCGCGCATCGCGGAAGGATGCGGGCGCGCCGTGACGCCCGAGTCGGGGCGGGAGGATCGAGAATCATGAGAGGAAGAGAACGCAAGACAGTCGCTTCGGCTCTGCTGCTGGGTTTGAGCCTCGTGCTCTCCGGCCGGTCGGCGGCGACCGCCGACCAACCGTCCCTGTCCGGCAATTTCCTCCCCGTCGTCATCGCCGCCTCCGAGCCGCATCGCACCGCCTTGGTCGACCTGATCCGAGGCAAGCCTGGCCTGCCGGCCTGGGTGCGTAACATGGTGAGCCGCGACCGGTATGTGGCGCTGGCATCCAGCCGGGTGGAGGTCGGGGGCAGGGCGATGCAGCTCTTTGCCGCCTGTCAGCCGGGCAACTGTGCCGAAAGCGCGATCCGCTTGCTCTATTCCGAAGACGGCAAGCGGGCGGTGATGCGCGTCGCCGACCTGAAACTGGGGACTGTCGTGCTCGGCGATCCGACGCCGGCCGAGATGGGGGTTCTGGCTGCGGAGTAAGCGTCCGCCGGCGGCGCCCGTGGCTCTTCCGCCTTAACTGTCTGCCGCAATTATGATGCAATGCAACATAATCATGTGCCACCGGCGTTTTCATTCCGTCACATATGCTGTAAACCGTCGGGAAAAGCCTGTTCGGGTGGAGATGAGGCATGAGGAAATGGGTTTACACCTTCGGCAACGGAGCCGCCGAGGGTAGTGCTGCCGATCGGAACCATCTGGGCGGCAAGGGCGCCAACCTGGCCGAGATGGCGAGTCTTGGCCTGCCGGTTCCTCCCGGCCTCACCATCGTCACCGATGCCTGCGCCTTTTACTACGAGAACGGTCGCAGCCTGCCCGACGACCTGAAGACTCAGGTGCTGGAAGGCATCAAGGGCATGGAGGCGGCGACCGGCCGCGGTTTCGGCGATACCTCCCTGCCGCTGCTGCTGTCCGTCCGCTCCGGCGCCCGCACCTCGATGCCGGGCATGATGGACACCGTCCTCAATCTCGGCCTCAACGACCGCACCGTCGAGGCGCTCGGCCACAATTCCGGCGATGCCCGCTTCGCCTGGGACAGCTATCGCCGCTTCATCCAGATGTATGGCGACGTCGTCATGGGCATCGACCACGAAGTCTTCGAGGAGATCCTGGAGGATGAAAAGGCCCGCTTCGGCCACGAGCTCGACACCGATCTCTCGGCCGTCGAGTGGCAGCATGTCACCGGACTCTATAAGGACATGATCGAGGAATCACTCGGCGAGCCTTTCCCGCAGGACCCGCATGTCCAGCTTTGGGGGGCGATCGGCGCCGTCTTCGCCAGCTGGATGAACCCGCGCGCCGTCACCTACCGCATGCTGCATGCCATTCCCGCCGAATGGGGCACGGCTGTCACGGTCCAGGCCATGGTCTTCGGCAATCTCGGCTCGTCGTCGGCGACTGGCGTCGCCTTCACCCGCAATCCGTCCACCGGCGAAAAATCGCTCTACGGCGAGTTCCTCGTCAATGCGCAAGGCGAGGACGTCGTCGCCGGCATCCGCACGCCGCAGTCGATCACCGAGGCCGCCCGCATCGAGAGTGGCTCCGACAAGCCGTCGCTGGAAAAGGTCATGCCCGAGGCCTTCGCCGAATTCGGCCGCATCTGTGACCGGCTGGAAGCGCATTATCGCGACATGCAGGACCTCGAATTCACCATCGAGCGCGGCAAGCTGTGGATGCTGCAGGCCCGCTCCGGCAAGCGCACCACCAAGGCGGCGATGAAGATCGCCGTCGACATGGTCGCCGAGGGTCTGATCACCGAAGAGGAGGCCGTGCTGCGCATCGAGCCGTCCTCGCTCGACCAGCTGCTGCATCCGACCATCGACCCCAAAGTCCAGCGCCACGTGATCGGCTCCGGCCTGCCGGCATCGCCCGGGGCGGCGACCGGTGCCGTCGTCTTCACCGCCGAAGAGGCGGTGATCGCGGACGAAGAGGGCCGCAAGGTCATCCTCGTGCGCGTCGAAACCAGCCCGGAAGACATTCACGGCATGCATGCGGCCCAGGGCATCCTGACCACCCGCGGCGGCATGACCAGCCATGCCGCCGTCGTCGCGCGCGGCATGGGTATCCCTTGTGTTTCCGGAGCCGGCACCATGCGTGTCGATCTCAGGAACGAACTGCTGATCGGCACGGGCGTCACGCTGAAGAAGGGCGACGTCATCACCATCGACGGCTCGACCGGCCAGGTGCTGAAGGGCGAGGTGCCGATGCTCCAGCCCGAGCTTTCCGGCGATTTCGCCCAGTTGATGGTGTGGGCCGACAAGGCGCGCCGCATGACCGTGCGCACCAATGCCGACACGCCGGTCGATGCGCGCGCCGCGCGTTCCTTCGGCGCCGAGGGCATCGGCCTTTGCCGCACCGAGCACATGTTCTTCGAGGGCGAGCGCATCCAGGTGATGCGCGAGATGATCCTCGCCGAGGACGAGACCGGCCGCCGCCTGGCCCTCGGCAAGCTCCTGCCGATGCAGCGTTCCGACTTCACCGAACTCTTTTCCATCATGCACGGCCTGCCGGTGACCATCCGCCTGCTCGATCCGCCGCTGCACGAATTCCTGCCGAAGACGGAGGAGGAGATCGCCGAAGTGGCTGCCGCCATGGGCATGGATGCACAACTGCTCAGCCAGCGGGTCGACGCCCTGCACGAGTTCAACCCCATGCTCGGCCATCGCGGCTGCCGTCTCGCCATCTCCTATCCCGAGATCGCCGAGATGCAGGCCCGCGCCATCTTCGAGGCGGCCGTCGCCGCCGCCCGCGAGACGGGCGCTGCGGTCGTTCCGGAAATCATGGTGCCGCTGGTCGGCCTGAAAGCCGAGCTCGACTACGTCAAGGCGCTGATCGACAAGGTGGCGAAGGACGTCATGACCGAGGCGGGACTGGATATCTCCTACCTCGTCGGCACGATGATCGAGCTGCCACGCGCGGCCCTGCGCGCCCATGTCATTGCCGAGGCCGCCGAGTTCTTTTCCTTCGGCACCAACGACCTGACGCAGACCACCTTCGGCATTTCGCGCGACGATGCGTCGGCCTTCATTCCGACCTACCAGCGCAAGGGCATCATCGAGCACGATCCCTTCATCTCGCTCGATTTCGACGGGGTGGGCGAGCTGATCCGCATCGCCGCCGAGCGTGGCCGCAAGACCCGGCCCGACATGAAACTCGGTATCTGCGGCGAACATGGCGGCGACCCGGCCTCGATCCACTTCTGCGAAAGCGCTGGCCTCGACTACGTCTCCTGCTCGCCCTTCCGCGTGCCGATCGCGAGGCTGTCGGCCGCGCAGGCGGCGATCGGCAGTGCCGCGAAGGTCGATCCCTGAGGCAGTCTGCCCATCGCTAACCCGGCACAGCCGGCACGTCACGCCGCATGTCCGGCTCGTCGTGGATGAAGGTGATCTGCAGCGTCGCCATGCGCTCGGCCGCCGGATCGTTGCCGGCAAGGTCTGTCCCGGGCTCGTCGACCGCGATGCCGCCCTCGCGCAGTGCGGCGACCAGGGCAGGGTAGGTGCCGGCGGACAGCGTCAGGCGGATCGTGTTCATCAGGTTGGAATACATCTGCACGTCGTCGATCCAGCCGCCGAGGTCGTTGACGGTGTCGAAGACGAAGCTGGTGGCGTCCTTGCGCTCGCGCCGCGTCACTGCGTTCAGCATCAGAATCCGCATCATGTCGGCCATTCCCGCCGGTGGTTGCCTGAGGACGATTCTCGTCACGGCGGATGACAAAGCAAGCCGTTTGTGGAATAGGCGAGGCCTAGCCTTTCAATCGAGACAGCAGAAAGACCGGACGACCGATGAGCAAGCGCCGCCAGAGCCAGAGATCCCGTCCGAAGGCAAGGGTAAGGGCCGACGGCAGCACGGCGAACGGCCAGCGTCCGCGCCCCGAGGCGGCGTCGTCCGCGGCGAAAGGGCAGGCCGAAGCCAAGACCAAGGCCACCGCCAAAGCCACCGCCACCGTAAGCGCCGGCGGAAAATCCGCTGCCAGTGCCGCCGCGGCCTCCGCCCGGGCCGCCGGGTCGGCAGCAACCCCGCTTCCCGCCGGCAACCGTCCCGATTTCGCCCAGATCTTCGCAAACCCGTCGTTTCGCCGCTCGCTCTGGCTGCTCAATGCCGGCGTCATCGGCCTGCTTCTGTCGCAGGGCATTCCGCACGACTACGGCTTCCTCGAACTCGGTGCGCTGTTCACGCTGTCGGTCTATGATCTGGCTCTGGCCATGCTGGGCCTGGCGCTCGGCGCCGCCATGGCCGAGACCCGCCGCGACTTCGCCGCCGTCGTCGGCGCCTTCCTCGGCGTGCTGTCGTGTGCCTTCTTGATCCGATCTGGCGTCATCCTCTCGTCGCCGCTGGGCGATTTTTTTACCTGATCCGCCGACGGCCGTCATGCTGACCGGCGCCTCGCTCTGGCTGACGGGGCGCTGCGGCGCGTGGGCCGTCGTGCTCGCCGCGGCCGTCATTGCCTTTGCCTTCTCGCTGTTCGTCGGCTCCGCGGCATCGGCGTCGACCTCCGACTTCGTGCTGGCACGGTCGCGGGCGCTCTGGCTGGTGCTGGCCCCGCCCTCATGCTGCGCCATTTCCGCGGCCCGTGGCTCGTGATCCCCTCGCGCATCGTCGGCAGCTGGCTGGTCGTCATCGGCGTCATCGTGCTGGTGTCGCTCTATGTGCCCATGCCGCTGAAGGCGCCGGCGCTGTCCGACCCTTCGCAGCCGGACGGCGGCGCGATCGAGCTGCAGATCCCCGACGACGGCTCAGCCCCGACGCTGAACGGCGAGGTGCTGGATCTGGAGGACGCAGAGCCGCGGGCGCCGGTGGCAGATCCCGCTTCCCCCGAGCCGCCGGCGGCAGCCGAACCGGCCCCGGCTGAGACCACGTCGCCCAATCCTTGAACGCGCTCCGGCCACGGAGAGGTCGTGCGGTGCGGCGTTGCTCGATTGCGGACGGCACGCTCTCGGTGCCGGACATCCAGGCGAGGAATGCACCTGACGATTTCCCCCACTTGAGGGGCAAGCCGCCCGCGCTTCGGTGATGCAGGAGGGCAGGGGGTGTCCGATACGGACGGCTTGCGCCCGTATGGCCGCGA
>JAHRYZ010000173.1:0-406 GCA_020621905.1 Rhizobium sp. | reverse complement strand
CCCGCTTGTCGCCCCTGCGGCCAGACGATAAACAGGAAAGGACTGCTTCGCTTGTCCCTCCGCCTGACCCGGTGCCGCCCCCGATGACCATCCGCTACGACAGACCCGTTTCGCGCTCGGCCTTCCTCGCCCGGCGGCTCGGGTTCTTCGCCGCCGGCATGCTGGCGATCGTCATCCTCGCCCACCGCTTCGGCCCGCTGACCACGCCCGACTTCGTCGCGCTGGCGGCGATCTCCACCGTTCCGGCGGCGCTTGCCGTGCCGCTCGCCCTGATCGGCCTTGCCCGGCTCTGGCAGGTCGGCGCGCTCGGCGGCGTGGCCGCGGCCTGGGCATTGTTCTATGCCACGCTGCCGCTCGGGCTCCCCTTCGACGTCGTCATCCGGCTGCGCGAGGAGGTCGAGACGAC
>JAHRYZ010000172.1 GCA_020621905.1 Rhizobium sp. | reverse complement strand
CCGCCCATAACGGTTTTTTCGGTTGCCGCCACTTTTCGAAGGCGAGTGATTTCCTCGTCTCGCGCGGGCTCGATCCGATTGATTGGCAGTTGCCCGAGGCACCCCGAGTGGCGGCCCTCTAGCGTGTGGTGCACGCCGTATACTCCCTAAAATTCTATTGATTTTCAATGTCGCCGAGTCCAGCATGCCCACTGCCTTTGCAAGGCATTTTTCAGGACGTAGCGGCATGAACCCCTCGCATTTCTCGAGGCCAGTCTGGCGATGGCCCGATCGCGCGCCGCTGCCGGACCAGCCGATAGCTGCGCCGGAGCGCGTCGACCTGGCCGTCGTCGGTGGCGGCCTGCAGGGACTTTCGACGGCCTATGCCGCAGCTTGCAAAGGCATGTCGGTTCGCGTCATCGAGGCACGCGCCGTGGGCGAAGGGGCGTCCGGGCTCAACGGCGGACAGGTGATCCCGGGTTTGAAATACGATCCGGAGTCGTTGCTCCAGCATTTTGGCGAAGACCGGGGCACGGCTCTGATCGAATTCGCCGCGGGGACCGCGGATGCGGTCTTCGACCTCATCGAGACGAAAGGGCTCGATGTCGAACACGTCCGGACCGGCTGGATCCAAGCGGTGCATACCCACGCGGCGCTGGCCGTCGCCGAGGAGCGAAACCGGCAATGGCGCGCGCGGGGCGCCGACGTCGTGCTGCTCAACGACGCGGAGACGGCGCTGCTCACCGGGGTGAACGGCTATCTGGGCAGTTGGCTCGACCGCCGCGGCGGCACCATCAATCCGCTGGCCTTCACCCTTGAGCTCGCGCGTCTTGCCGCGGAGGTCGGGGTCAGGATCGCCACCAGCGTCAAGGCGACGCGATTGCGGCGCGAAGGCGCCGACTGGCAGGTCGAAACGTCGGCCGGTCACGCGGTTACGGCCCGCGCCGTGGTCGTCGCCACCAATGCCTATTCCGACCGGCTGGTGCCCGGGCTGGCGCGCAGCCTCGTCCCGCTGCATTCCTTCCAGATCGCCACCGTGCCGCTGTCGGACCAGATGCAGGCGAGTATCCTGCCGCACGGGCAGGCCGTCTCCGACAGCCGCCGCATCTCGGTCTACTACCGCAAGAGCCCGGATGGCCGCCTGGTGCTCGGCGGGCGTGGCCGAATGAGCGAACCGCGCAGCGAAAAGGAGTGGGGGCATCTGCAGCAGGCGATGATCCGGCTCTTTCCCCAACTCGAAGGCGTTGCCATCGAGCATCGCTGGTTTGGCCGGGTGGCGATGACGCCCGACCATCTGCCGCATGTCCATGAACCGGAGAGGGGGCTGCTCGCGGTTGCCGGCTGCCAGGGGAGGGGCGTCGGGCTGATGACGGCGCTCGGGCCGCGCCTCGCCGACTATATCGAACATGGCGATCCCGCCGCGTTGCCGTTTCCGGTTTCGCCGATCCGGCCGATCCCCTTGCATGCCCTGCGGCAGATCGGTGTCGGCGCCCTGATCGCCTGGTACCGTATGCTCGACGGCTACGAAGGCTGACTTCCGTCGCCCTCGCGGCTGACCGAACCTTGCAACGACTGTCGCAAGCCGATTAACTGCGGGGCGTTCCCCTCCTGAACCTTAGGGAAGTATCTGTCCTGATGAAACGCGTCTTCAATCCGCCCTCCGTTCGTCCGCCCTTCGGCCAGTATAATCACGGGCTGCTGGTGCCGCCCGGCGCCAGCCTGCTGGTAACGTCCGGGCAATTGGGCATCCGGCCGGACGACAGCATTCCGTCCGACGTGACCGGCCAGGCGGAATTGTGCTTCGAGGCGATCAAGGCGATCCTCGACGAAGCCGGCATGAGCTTCGCCGACGTGATCCGCATCTCGGGCTTCGTCACCCGGCGGGAGGATTTTGCCGCCTACATGGCGGTACGCGACCGTTACACGCTGGAACCCAAGCCGGTCTCGACGCTGATCGTCGTCGGTGGGTTCACCCGTCCGGAGTTTCTGGTCGAGGTTGAGGTAACGGCGGCAAAGCTCGCCTGAAGCGCCTGAATTACCGGCTTTCCAATTCCAGTGAGCGACTGCGCGGGGGGCTATGCCCGGGCGGTGATGCCGATCCTTGTCCGTATTGAAGAAATGGCCGCAGGAACAAAAGGGCGTTCCGCAAGTTCTACGGTCAATGACACGCTTACAGGAAAGGATACCGTCATGAACACCAAGATGTTTGCAGTCGCCGCCGTCGTCCTCGGCTCCGTTGCCGCTCCGGCCGTTGCCCAGGAAGGTACCGTCACCGGCGCCGCTGGTGGTGCCGTGACCGGCGCGATCGTCGGTGGTCCGGTCGGAGCCGCAGTCGGCGGTGTCGTCGGCGCCATCGCCGGTACAGCCATCGCTCCGCCGCCGACCCAGGTGGTCACCTATGTGCGCCAGCAGCCGGTCCCGGCCGAAACGGTCGTCATCGAGCAGCCGGTCGTGGTGGGCAAGCCGATCCCGGAAACCGTCGTGCTCACGCCGGTCGCCGAAGACCCGACCTACGCCTACGCCGTGGTCAACAACCAGCGCGTGATCGTCGACCCGCAGACCCATGTGGTCGTTCAGGTCGTCGAATAACCAATCTGAATGATGCCGGACAGCTTGGCTGCCCGGCATCATCCGCAACCCCTTCGGCAACCTGACCAAGGAGTGGGCGATGAAAACGTCGGTTCTCGCACTGAGTGCGTTAGTCATCGGTGTTTCCATCGCCTTTTCGGTGAAGGCCGCGCCGCAATCGAACGACCGTTCCGCAGGAGCGGTCGTTGTTCAGTCCGAGGTGCAAGCCGCCGGCTGGACGGTCGAGGCGGTGCTTCATGAGGAGCCCCTGGATGCCGGAAACAATCGGCCGGTCGATGTATTCGCACCGCGTCCGATTCCTGAGCACAGACTGAACATTCGTCGGGTCGGGCCGCGTTTCTTGCCCGATCCGGCCAACGCGCTCGATCTCGGGCGCTGAAACCGAGGAGACCTCAAATGACCGATCAATATCCGGGCAACACCACCACGACCACGACCCGCCCCGTCCAGCCGCAGGATACCCGGACTACGGCAGACCGCGGAACCACGGTCGTCAACAATGACCGCAGCAGCAGCGCCGGCTGGGCCATCGCCCTTCTCGTCGCCGTCGCGCTCGGCATCGGCGCCGTCTTCATGTTCACCGACTTTTCGCTGACCGGAAAGTCCGGTGATGCGGATACGACCGCACCGACCACCTCGGCCCCGGCCACTCCGGCCCCGGCCACTGATGCGGCTCCGGCTCCGGCTGCTCCTGCGACCCCCGCTGCTCCGGCAACCCCGGCACCGTCGACCGATGCGGCTCCAGCTGCCCCGGCACCCGCTGCTCCGGCTCCGTCCACGACCCCCGCACCGGCCGGCCAGTAAACCCTCTTGCTGCCCGTCGCGTGTGAAAGCCGGTCCTCCCTCGGGAGGGCCGGTCTTCTCATTTTGCCGCCAGGTCAGCGGGGTTTGCCAGTTCCGCGGACCTTGGCCTTCGACGTCTTCTTGATGCCCACGGGTTTGGTCGCCGCGCGTTCATGGGCGGCAGGCGCCGGCTGTGCCAGTCGACTGCGCACCACGGCGCTCATCGCGGCCGCGCCGGCAACGCCCTCCAGGCCAAGGCCAATGGCCGGCGCGACGAGAACCAGCAAGGCGAAAGCGGGCAGGACGGCGACACAGGCACCCTTGCAGGTATAACGATCGCGGACCGCCCAGAGGCTGACGAAATAGGCCGCCACGGGGATCGCTACGCCATATTCGCCGGCGATGAGCGAGACCTTGGAATGATGGGTGATGATATCGACAAGGGCGGCGAAGCCCGCCCCGACCGCGGCGCCCGAAGCAAAGATGAAGAAGTGCCCATAGCCCCACACCAGGGCCCGGCGCAGCGATCGCGTCGGCAGATGTTCCTCGGGCAGGAAATAGACCCACCACAGCGCAAAGACGATGATCAGGGCGGAAAGCGCGGTGTGGACCAGCATGACATCGAAGTGCTCGACCGTCTCGCGCAGTGCGAGCGTTCCGGCCAGCAGAGTTTCCCCCAGGACGATGATGTTGAGCAGGCCGTAGCGCTCCATGATGTGGTGGCGATGCCAGGGCGTACTGGAGGTCAGCGATTCGGCGATGGCGGGAACGGAGATTTCCAGCAAGACCCCGATTGCCCATAGGCCGTAGGAAAGGCCGCTCGAAAGCGGCTGAACCAGCATGAACGACACCCAGTAGAGCTGCACCAGCGCGATGCCGATCGCATAGGCGACGGCGGTCTTGCGGTGGGCCGTGTCGGCGCAGCCGGCGCGAAGCCAGAGCACCACCATGGCGATGCGCATCACCACATAGCCGATGATCACCGTGGTGAAGTCGGGCGTTGCGGAGAACAGTCTCGGGAGGCCGGCGGCCATGACCAGCGACCCCGCCATGAGGACCATCGTCAGCAGTCGGTAGGTCGTGTCGTCGTTGTCGTAGGCCGAGGCAAACCAGGTGAAATTCATCCAGGCCCACCAGACGGCGAAGAAGGCCATGCCGAAGGTGATCGTCGCCTCGAGCGCGTGCCCCTCCGAGAGGCCGTGATGGAGACCCACGGCCGCTGACGCGATCGCGATCACCGACACCAGGTCAAACAGCAGTTCCAGCGGGGTTGCCGCCCGGTGATGCTCCTCCGGATCGCGCGGCCTGAGCGGGGACATGAGGTTGCGGAGGGCAGGAATCAGGGCGGCCATGGGCATCTCGCTTTGACAAAACACAAGTTTTCTGCCGGAAAACGAGATGCCGGACAAGGGCGGCAGCGGATCAGAAACGTTCCATCTCGCGGCGGACCCTGGCGAGGAAGGCGGCGCGCGTCTCGTCGGTGCAGTTGTTCATGTCGTAGTGCGCCATGTACCTGACCGGTGCGCCGATCTTGATCTGCGCCCTGAGCACGCGCGTAACGATCTTCTTCGGCGGATTGCCGACCAGGAAGGCGCGCCAGGGGGTTGCGCCATAGGTCATCACGGCGGCGAGCTTCCTGATGTGGCGCAGCGTCGGCGTCAGTCTGCCGTCTTCCAGGTCGAAGGACACGCCCTTGACCCAGACGCGATCGAAATAGCCCTTGAGCATGGCCGGGAAACCGAAGTTCCACACCGGCGTGACGATCACCAGGGCTTCCGCCGCCTTCAGCCGCTCGACATAGGATGTCACCAGAACGGTGTTTTCCGGATAGTCGTGATAGACGGTGCGGTCGTGGGCCGAGAGGACCGGGTCGAAGCCTTCTTCGTAGAGATTGCAGCCATCGACCTGGTGACCCGCCTTGGTCAGGCTCTCGCAGGTCTGACGATAGAGCGCCCGGCCATAGCTTTCGTCGAGCGGATGGGAATGTAGAACGAGTACGCGCATTTCAGAAAAGCTCCATGTCGTGACCCGGCGGCCGCGGCCGCCGGGCGTTGAGTGAAAATTTTCCGCGCCGTTTGTCCCGACGAGCGGGAACCCGCCGCCATAGCCGGGCCCTCGATCACCATGGTTGTTTCCATGCACCGGGGCAGGCGTGCCAGCCCCGGTCGGGAGTACCTTCGGAAGTGGATTGGGTCGTGGCGGTGTCAGGCCTCCTGGAATGCCTGGAGGCCGGGGAAGAGGTAGTTCTTGCCGGCCTTGAAGTCGAAATCGGGATTGTCCCAGGCGATCATCTTGCCGGGGTTCAACAGGCCCTTCGGGTCGGTCTCCTTCTTGAAGGCGAGCTGGACGGTGTCGGTCTGCTTCATGCCGCCTTCTTCCAGCGTATAGCGGTGGGGATTGAAGATCGGGCAGCCGTGATCCTCGTGGATCCTGATGATCTCCTCCAGCCTTTCCGGCGTGGTGTAGCGCACCATGGGCAGGCCGGCGCACTGGACGGCGCCGTCGAACTTGATGAATTCGAGATGGCCGATGACCTCGTCGCCGAAGATCGCGGCGAGCTTGCCGACCTTTTCGACGTGGTCGGGACCGGGATACTGGACCTGCAGATAGGTGAAGCCCGGATCGATCTTGAGCGCCCGCAGCGTGGTGTGGTTCCAGGCCAGTTCATAGGCATGGGGAATGCCCTTCATGCTGTCGACCTGGTCGGAGCGGAAGCGGATCTCGCCCTTCATCTTCTCGACATAGGCGGCGAACGGCTCCATCGAGTGCGGCGCGACCATGAGCACGACGACCGACTGGCCTTCCTTCAGCCACGGCTTGTGGCGGGTGAAGTATTCAAATGGCGCCGGAGCGGCGATCGGGGCGACTTCCTTGAGCAGGATGCCGTTGCGGTGGGTCAGCGCATCGGCGAAGCGCACGGCGTCCATGTACTCGTCGTAGCCGACGATGACGTCCACCCAGTCATAGGCCGGAGCGAGCGGCATTTCGACTTCGGTGATGATGCCGTTGGTGCCGTAGGCGTGAGAGACCTTCTGCAGGTCCCAGGCCGAGAGTTCCAGAACGCGCGGTTCGGCTTCCATGGTGACGACGCGCAGGCGCAGAATGTTGCCGAGGTCGCGCAGGCCACCCCAGGTGATCGAGCCGACGCCGCCGGAGCCGCCGGCGATGAAGCCGGCGAGCGTCGCCGTGCCGGTGGTCGAGGGATGGAAGCGCAGCTCCTGGCCGGAATGCGCCTTGGTGAGGCGGTCGAGCTCGGCGGTGATGATGCCGGGTTCGGCGATCACGCGGCCCGGATGGATCGCCTTGATCTTGTTCATGTTGAGCAGGTTGAGGATGATGCCGCCGGAGAGCGGCATGGCCTGGCCGTAGTTGCCGGTGCCGCCGCCGCGGGCCGTGACCGGCACGCCATGGGCATAGGCGACCTTCAGCGTGCGGATCACTTCCTCTTCGTTCTTCGGCGAAACGACGAGGTCGCCGACAACGTTGTCGAGCTGGGCTTTCAGGATCGGCGAGTACCAATAGAAGTCGCGGCTCTTCTGCTTGACGAGCGCGGGATTGTCTTCAACCGCGATGCCCTCGAGTTCCTTCTTGATCTGCTGGTAGTCCGGCATGGTCAGTCTTTCATCAGCGGGTCCAGGTCACGATAATCCGGCAGGCTACGGTCGATGCCCTTGCCATTCCGCACACCGATGCGGTCAGCCTGCGGACGGGAAAGGAATTCGCTCCAGCGCCGCGCCGAGAACAGCACGAGGTCGGCCGGGAGGCCAGCGGCGATGCGCCCGTGGTCGGCCCGGCCGAGGATGTCGGCCGGCGAGCGGGTGACGACGCGCGCAGCCTCGTCAAGCGGATGGTCGAGGTGCAGGATGCGCACGCCCTCGCGGAACACTTCGACCGGGTCGAGGTCGCCATAGGCGTAGAACGGGTCGCGGGTGTTGTCGGAGGAGATCGCGGTCGGGATGCCGGCCTCGGCCAGTTCATGAAACAGGGTCACGCCGCGATAGCGCGGGGTGCGGTTCGGTGCCCGGTCCTGCAGGTACATGTTGCACATCGGCAGCGAGACGACAGAGAGCCCGGCCTTTGCCACGACATCGATCGTCGCCTTGGCAAGCTCGTCGTTCTGGCGGGCGAGCGAGCAGCAATGGCCGACGGTGACGGCACCTTCAAAGCCGTTGCGGATCTTCGCCTCGGCGATGGTCTTCAGGGTCAGGACTTCGTGGTCCTGGGTCTCGTCGACATGCAGGTCGATGTCGAGGCCGCGTTCGGAGGCCGTGCGGAACAGCTTGTCGAGATGGGCTTCGAGGTTGGGCATCAGATAGGTCACGCCGCCGAGCAGTCCGCCATGGCTCGCCACCACGTCGGTCAGGTCGCGAAAGAATGCCTCGTCGGTGATCATGTCCAGCGGGAAGAGGGCGACGGCCTGAAGCGCGATCCTGTCCTTCCAGGCGTCGCGCATCTCGGAGAAGACCTCGAAGGAAATGCGATGCTGCGGCGGCAGGCTGTCGAGATGGGTGCGGATGAGGCCCGTTCCGTGGGCATAGGCCGTCTTCAGCGAGAATTCCATGCGGGTGCGCACGTCGGCGGCCGACCAGCAGCTCTCCCGGTCGGTGCGGACCGCATCGAGCGCGCCGGAGAAATCGCCGGTCGGGTTGGGGCGGCGGTCCCAGATATGGCCCTTGTCGAGATGGGTGTGCATGTCGGCGAAGCGCGGCCAGGCCATGCCGCCGTCGAGATCGGCCGCCGGCAGGTCGTGGGGGGCGGTGCCAGCCGGCAGGAGGGCTTCGATCTTGCCGTTTGCGATGACGATATCCGCGCCGATCAGGCCCTCGCGCCCGGCGGGTCCGGCGAAGCCGTCGACGGTCACTGCCGGCAGAGTGGCGTTCGTCAGGACGTAGCGGTCGGCGGCGGGCAGGGAAAAGGCGGGAAACGGCATCAGTTTTCTCTCTTGAGGCTGCTTTCGTGCCAGCGGTGCAGGGCCAGCCAGGAAATGAACGAGGTGACGGCGAAGATCATCACGCCGAGGCAGGACAGCAGGAAGAGGGCGGCGAAGAGCCGGGGAATGTTCAGGCGGTATTGCGCTTCCAGCAGGCGGAAGGCGAGGCCGGAACCGGCGCCGGCCGAGCCCGCGGCAAATTCGGCGACCACGGCCGCGATCAGGGCAAGGCCGCCGCCGATCCGGAGGCCCGTCATGAAATAGGGCAGCGATGCCGGCAGCTTCAGGTAAAGCAGGGTCTGCAGCCGCGAGGCGCCGTAGAGGTCAAAGAGGTTCAACAGGTTGTGGTCAACGCTCTTCAGGCCCTGCACCATGTTGGAGAGGATCGGGAAGAAGGCGACGAGGAAGGCGCAGATCAGCAGTGCCACCTGGGTGGACGGCGCGTAGATGAGGATGAGCGGGGCGACGG
>JAHRYZ010000171.1 GCA_020621905.1 Rhizobium sp. | reverse complement strand
CCGAATGGCGCCGGGCCGATGACTGACGGCGCGGCGCCGTCTTCACCGTCTTGGGATACACCCGAGCCATCAGGCCGACCTCGACCTCCCTTGGCGTTGCCTTTTCTGCCATTGCTATACTTCTTCGCCCCCAATCTCGGACGGCCTTTGGTGCGCAAGCCAAGGTCACGGGCTGCCTGCCGCACCTCATAGATCGACCCGAGTTGCAGGTAGAGGGCGAAGATGCGCCTCACCGTCTCAGCCTCGTCCTCGACGATCGTTAACGACCGGCCATCCGGTTCGTACACCCAACCCTCATGCTTCTGGCTGGCGATATAGGATGCGCAGGCCTCCCGCTGCGCATCGAGTGAGTTGAACTCCTGGCCTAATCCCTCCTCCGAGGACTTTCGGGTATAGATGGCGCAGCGGACTGTCTTCATGCCCTCGCCAACCCAAAGAACCGAGGTCCAGACCAGATGGTGCCGGTGATCTTTTGCGCGATCGCCGAGAGCGACGCATCGGCCTTGCCGTCCATCACAAAACCATTCTCCGTCACCTCGACCCTGTAGGGTCGGCCGTTCCACTCGCGCACAAGATAGGTGCCGGGCCTCAGCGTCACGGGCGACGGCACCGCCGTTGCACCTTCCCGCGGCTTTCCCGTTTCGTCCTCCTTCAAAATCGACCTGAGGACATGTCGAACCGCTCTCGAATGGCCGCCATAGATCTTGACCTGCGCCTCGAAGGTCAACACGCGGCGCATGAATTCCACCGACACGTATCGTGGAGGCTCGTGACCAAATTGTTTGCGCCAGCGCTTGAGGCAGGCCTCACGGTCGAGAGTCCAAACTTTGAAAGAGGAGCAGCCGTGACTGGCACCGTCGCGACTATGTTCACGACGCCACCTCCTCCGGCGCAGTCACACTGGTTTGCATCGGCGTCATCAGCCGATAGACCGCTTCACCCGTTTTCGGCGATTTGGATGCCAGGATCTGATGGCCCTGCTTGCGCAATCCCGACAATGCTGCCCGCACCGTATGCGGCTGCCAGCCAAGCCGCTCAACCAGGATCGTAATGCGCACGCCATCAGGCTTTGATATCATCGCGGCGAGCTGATCTTTCTTGGATTTCTTGCCGGCGCGCGCCTGACTACCGGCCTTCGTCGTCTCTGGCTTTCGAACACTTCGGTGACTTTGCCACGGTGGCCTCAGAAGTGGTCTGGTCTATCGATGATGTCATCATGGTCTCCACGCGGTTGGACCCGGATATCGGGCCTTGCACCGCGTGAAGCCCGACGCTCGGGCTCGGGCATCCGCCGACCAGTGGCTTGCCTCAATGCACTACTGCTTCCTTGCCAACGGAAGTCCAGTCGCAAAGCGATGGGTCAAAATTGTTCGCCAACAATGAACGCCTTGAACGGAATCGAACCGTCGGCTCCCAAGTGCCTTGGCTAAGCCTCTGATTGGCAAGCTGCTACGCACCTGTGCGGCGTGAGCAGAATTCTGGAATCATGATTTCTCAACGTTGGGCTCGCCCTCACCAACCGCCTACTGGGCTTGCGGCGCGCTGACGAATGCCGCAGCAGCCCGGTTGGCAGCATCGATGGCGACGGCGATTTCACTGCCTTTGGCAAGTTCGGCAGCGAGCACGCGGTAAATCGTCGCCTGCACCATGCGTGCTGACAAGCTTCACCTTGATCGCGGGCACAGCCAGTTCGGCCATCGCCGGCGACACAGGCCACCACCCCCGGCCGTCACCACGGCAACAGGATAGGTTTAGCCGTGCGGCGCAGCATCCAACGCGCCGTCGAGCGTGTCGACGACCGACCCTGGTGAGTTGCTCGGCTTCGATCTGGTTGACGACAAGTACATCGACAAGCGCCATCAGTTCGGCCGAAAGGTCGCGCGCCGGGGCCGCATTGAGAACGACACGGCCACCAGCCGATCGCGTCGCCCGCGCGGCCGCCACATTCGCGGCATCCGGAATCTCGTTCTGCAAGACGAGAACACCTCCCCTCGAAAAAAGCTCGACCGCCGCATCGACATCGACTTGCCCCAGGGCAAGATTGCTACCGGACACGATAACCGCGCCGTAGTCACCGTCTTGGTCGAAAATTGCCACGCTCATGCCGCTGCCGAGACCCTCGACAATACGAATGAACCGGATGTCAACGTGCCCGCTTGCCTGGTTCGCCACCAGAACGTGTCCGAAATCGTCATCCGCCACAGCGCCGATCATCGCGGTGCTGACGCCGGCCTTGGCCGCCGAGATCGCCTGGTTGCCGCCCTTCCCACCGCATTTCGGCAACCAGCGCTCACCTGTCACGGTCTCGCCCTTGCGCGGGCGTCCAGGACCGTGGACAATAATGTCGTAGTGAAGGCTTCCGAAAACGATGACTTGGGACATGGTTCCCTACACAATCTTGTCTTTACGCTTCGACATGACCGCAGCCATGGTCTTTTGCAGGTTCTTTTCCGCAACCCCGTAATTCCGTTGCGCGACGACAACGAATAAGGCGTCGAGAATATTGAGCTGAGCAATGCGGGCGGCCGCGTTTTCCCCCATCAGCGGCGAGCCCTGCGCCGTTGAACACAGAACGATATCGGCCATCTGTGCCAGCGCGGATGAATTGTAGTTGGTGATCGCGATCGTGCGGGCGCCGTTCTTGCGCGCCAGCTGGATTGCCTCGATCACCGCCGTCGTGTTGCCGGAATGGGAAAAGCCAATGGCGATGTCATCAGGACCTAGCAGCGCTGCCGACATTAGCATCATGTGCGAATCGTCCTGAACACTCGCGCGAATGCCGATTCGCAGGAATTTGTGGGCGACGTCGCGGGCGAGTTGGGCCGATCCTCCGACGCCATAGAAATCGCGCTGCCCGGACCGATTAACCAGATCAGCCGCGCGATCGAATGCGTCCATGTCGATGATCGCCAGCGTCTCTTCGAGCGCATTGATCGAGGTGCGAAACACCTTCTGGATGATCTCCCGCGATGTATCCTCCAGCGACAGTTCCTGATGCATTTCAGCGGTCGGCAGCTGGCTGTACTGCGAGACGGCAGACCTGAAGTCGCGATAGCCGGAGAAGCCGAGCTTCTTGGCGATCTTCACCACCATCGCCTCAGAAACCCCGGCTTCCGCCGCGATCTCCTTCAACGCCGTCTCGTCGGTGAAGTTGCGCAAGGCGAACACCGTTTCAACGACCCGCACCTCCAGTGGTGTGAGCAGAGGCATCATCATTCGAATGCGCGGACCAACCGCCTTCAAGTCATTCAGGGAATTCATCCACGACCTCTCGTTACGCGATCGATCATCATCGCAACGAGAATTATAAGGCCGGTCGCCAGCAGTTGATAGAAGGCCTGAACGTTCATCAACGTGAGACCGTTGCGCATGCTGCCAAGGATGATCGCCCCGAGGATCGTGCCTACGACACTGCCCTTGCCACCCATGAGGGAGGCGCCGCCGATCGCAGCGGCCGCGATGGCATCGAGTTCCCAGAGGTTGCCGAGGATGGGCTCGGCAGCGCCCAGGCGACCGATCAGGATCATGGAGGCAAGGGCTGCAAGCGTACCGGAAATTACATAGGCCGTGAGCTTGGTAATCGCGATCGGCACGCCGGCCACATAAGCGGCCTCTTCATTGCCGCCGACAGCCAGCAGATATTCGCCGAGCGGCGTTTTCTTGAGTAGTACCCAGGCAAGAATGGCAACGACGGCTACCATGATGACCGAATTGGGAATGCCCCCGACAGACCCGTTGAACAGCGAGCGGAATGCGGGCGGCAAACCAAAGACCGGGTTGCCGCCGGTATAGATCAGGGCGATGGCGCGATAGGTGCTGAGCGTTCCAAGCGTCACGATGAAGGGCTGAAGTCCGACATAGGCAACGAGAACTCCGTTGACCAGGCCACACACCACGCCAATACCGAGACCAGCCAGAATGGCGAACGGGATCGGCGTGCCGGCGACCAGAAGGGCTGCCGTAATGACGGCGGCAATGGCGGCCGTCGGCCCGACGGAAAGATCAATGCCCCCGGAGATGATGACCAGCGTCATGCCTAGCGCCAGACAGGCATTGATGCTCGACTGCTGCAGGATGTTGACGAGATTCCTCTGCGAAAGGAAATCGGGCACCAGCAGGCCGAAGATGGCGATGATGATGATCAGGCCGATCAAGGTGCCTGCATCACGCAAGGACAGCGATCCCAGCAGTTTCGACCCTGATGCAGCGGCAGTGAGCGTTGAATCGGACATGACAATTATTCCTGTTGGCTTTGCACGGCCTGGGTACGATGCCCCTTGCCGACTGCATGAGAAACAATCGCTTCCTCTGAAAGCTCTTCGCGCGCCAGTTCGGCCACGACCGTCCCCTCGCGCATAACGAGGACCCTGTCGGATACACGCATGACTTCGGGGAGTTCGGACGACACGACCACGACGGAATGACCTTCGGAGGCGAGTTCCTCGATGAGATTGTAGATTTCGGATTTGGCCCCGACGTCGATGCCGCGCGTCGGCTCGTCGAACAGTAGGACCTTGGAGCCAGCCGCCAGCCAGCGGGCAATGATCGCCTTCTGCTGGTTGCCGCCACTGAACAGGCGGATCGGCCGGTCGAGCAGAAACGGGCGCAGGTTGACGCGCGTCAGCAAGTCGGCCGCAGTGCGATTTAAGGCCCGATGCCGGATGATGCCGGCGGGCGCGAAACGCTTCATCGAAGGCAGCGCGACGTTGTTGGTGACCGAGCGCCCCGGAATGATGCCCTCGCGCTTGCGTTCTTCAGGCAGAAGTCCGATGCCGGCCGCAATGGCGGCACGCGGATTGGAAAGCGTCATCGCGGAGCCATCAATGCGGATGCTGCCGCTAGTTGCCTTGTCGGCACCCGCGATCAAGCGGAGAAGCTCCGTGCGACCAGAGCCGACAAGCCCGGCAATGCCTAGCACTTCCCCCTTATGCAGGTCGAAGGAAATCTCCTGAACCTTGGCGGAAGACAGGTTGCGCGCTTCGATACGGACATCCCGGGTCGCATGCGAGACATGCTCTTCAGCCTGCAGCTCCCGTCCAACCATCATAGAGATGACATCGGCGGGCTCAGTCTGCTTTAGGTCGACGACACCGACCAGCCGGCCGTCCCGCATCACGCTGGCGCGCTCGCAGATCCCGAAGACCTCGTCCATCTTGTGAGAAACATAGATAATTGCAACGCCGCTCGCGGCCAACCGCTTGATGACCTCGGCAAGGCTCTCGAATTCGCTCGGCGTCAGGCTTGAGGTCGGCTCGTCCATGGCGATGATCTTCGCCTTGTCGAGCAAAGCCCGTGCGATTTCGACCACCTGCCGCTGCGCCACCTTAAGCGACGAAATCGGCGCTGCAGGATCAATCGAGGGGTCGATCATCGCCAGCGCTTCAGCGGCCCGCGTTTCCTGCTCACGCCGATTGACCAGGAGACCGCCTGCCCAGGTGATGGGATGACCGAGGAACATGTTCTGAGCAACGGTCAGATGCGGCACCTGCTGCAGCTCCTGATGGATCATCGCAACACCGGCCGCGCGAGCGCTGTCGGGTGTTTTGAAGGCCTGGGCGACACCGTCGATCAAAAGCTGTCCGCTCGTCGGCTTGAAGACGCCGGACAGTATCCGCAGAAGGGTCGACTTGCCCGCACCGTTTTCGCCGAGTAGGGCGTGGATCTCGCCGGGCGCTATCTGGAAGGAAACGTCGGACAGGGCACGCACGCCCGGAAACACCTTCGTCATGCCTTCGAACGTCAGTCTGGCAGTGGTCATTCGTTTGCTGGCCCTTCATGAGGATGGGTGATCGGTCCACGAAGGACCGACCACCAGCCTTGGGAGGCTTTACTTGCCGGCAGCCTTCATCAGGACTGCCCGCAGATCCACACCGTCACCCTGGAATTCGGCAACGTTGTCCTTCGTGATCAGCGCCTGCGGTGTAGCAACGACGCGCGGCAGGTCCTGGCCGGCGACAAGACGCAGGGCGACTTCCATGCCGACTTCACCGGTCAAAACCGGGAAGCTGTCGACTGTGCCGGTAAGCTCGCCCGCCTTGATCGAGGCATACGCATCGGAAATACCGTCCGTGCCGAAGACCGCGACCTTTCCGAGCAGGCCGGCAGCCTTGACCGCTTCGACGATGCCGAGCGCCATACCGTCATTGTTGGCATAGAATCCGACAAGATCAGGATGCTGCTGCAGGATGTTGGTCGCTGCATCATAGGACATCTGGCGATCCCTGCCGGGCACGCTGGCGACCTGGAACTTGCCGGATTCGCGATGGTCTTCTTGAAGCCGTCGGTACGCTGAACAGCCGCATATACACCGGCCTGTCGGCTTCGACGATGGCAACCTTGCCGCCTTCCGGACGATTGTCGATGAACCACTTCGCAACGCGAACGCCGTTGTCGCGCTGGACGTTGCCGACATAATGCTCAGCCTGCGGAATGACGGCGTCATTGACGTTGACGACTGGAACGCCCGCCGCCTTGGCCTGCTCCATGATTGGCTGCAGGTTGGCGTCGGTCTGCGGCGACAGAAGAAGAACCTTGTAGCCCTGCGTGACCATGCCCTCGGCAATCGTCAGCTGACCGAGCTGATCACCTTCACTCTGGGCGGCCTGATAGGCGCTCTCGACACCAACCTTGTCGGCAAAGGCCTTGTAGCCCTCGCCGAGCGAACGCCAGTATTCGTTCGTCAGCGTCTTGGACACGCCACCAGCCTTCGTGCCGGCCGGGATCGCCGGGAATGCGCCGAACTTGGCCTCCAGCTCGGACCAATCCATGCGGTCCGGCTCGGAGTCAGAATTGAGCGGTGCCAGGTCCTGGGCAAAGGCTGCGCCGGCCCAGAAGCTCGCTGCTAGGGCGAGGGTCAAAAGTTTATTCATCGGTTCCTCCCGAGTTTCATGATCATTGCGTTAAGTCGCGGCCCCAAGCATCAGCTCCTGCAGAATGGCCTGGGCGGCAACGGCATCCTGACGGTCAATCGCGCCAGAGAGGCGATTGTCCTGCTCGAGGCGATCAACGACATTCAGCATCCGCTTGACTGTCGCGATGTTCACCTCGCATTCGTGGACCGGATCCAATCCGGTCATGTCGGGGAATGTGTCAAAATAGATGGCACCATCGTAACCGTCGCGACGGATCTGCCGGAGCAGCTCGATCGTCTGGACCGTGTGCACGGCGCCGACCATCAGGCCGTCGTCGCGCTTTGCGTAACCATCATTCAGGTGGACGCCGAGAAGCCTGCTGTGGCGGGCGATCAGAGCCGCGGCAAAGGCGGGCTGTTCGTCCGCATAGAGAACATGCGCAAAGTCGAGCGTGACGCCAAGATTGTCCGCCCCGACATCCCGGATCGCCAGAAGCGTCGTTGCCGCGTCAGGCATCAGGCTGTAGGAACGCGGCTCGTTGGGCTTGTACTCGATGCTGATCATACAGTCGCGGTCATGCTCACAGACTTCACGAATTCCGTCAATTTCGTGTTGCCACATGCGAGCATAGTCCGCCTGAAACGCGTAGTCGAAGCCATCCTGGCCCAGCCACAGCGTCATCAGGCTGGAGCCCACCTCGCGGGCGGCGTCGATACCCTTCTTGGTGAGATCGATCGCCTCACGCCGGACAGCAGCGTCCGGGTGTGTAAATGCCCCGAGCTTGAAAGCCGGGTTGGTGTAGTACCGCATGGCAAAACCGTTGATCGCCAGCCCGAGATCGCCCAGTTTCTTTGCGAGTTCACGCGGATCTTCGCCGAGATGGTCGGGATAGTTGAGATCTAGGTCGGTTAGGCCCTGAACGCGCGCCGCGCGTTCGGCCATCTGCAATACGGTGGGCTTGCCCCTGATGCCCGACCACGCGATGTGTGCCGCGGAAGCGAAGGAGTTCAGACGGGTGGCAAAACGGGGCTCGGTCAACATCAACATTCCCAAAGGTTATTTCTTTCTTACTTCACAAATTTATTCATGTTAGTAAAGTGTGAAAATATTGCGCGACGCAGCAAATCGATTCCGCGCGCGCGAATAAGAGCCTACGCTGAGCCCACGAGAGCGATCCGCCAGTGTGTTTCGGTGTGCAAAATCGGCTCTGAGGCAATTTTGGTGGTCAGAGGCTCATTCAGCGCCGATGATTCATGCCTGAAGCAGGTCGATTTTCCCTCGGCCGTACATCTGGCGTTTTACAAGCTTGAGCTTGGTAGTCTGCCCCTCTGTCTGTCCATTTGACCACGGCGAGCTGATCGCGGCACTAAGGGCCGCCCAGTCTTTGGCGACACCATTGGCGAAGGCCGCGACCAAGCTTGATCGGGCGCGCTCCAACCACGGTTCGAGATCGGCGAGAGATTTCTTGCGGATCATGGATTGGAAAGAGGCGACGACTTCGCGCGCTTCGACGAGTTGCGGTACGCCGCTTTTAATCGCGGCAACCGTAACGGTCTGAGACTTGGAGAGATCGTCGCGACCGATGGTCATGAGGCGTGCGACAGCCCGTGCCGACGGCGTACGGCTCAAAGCCTCGCAGTCTATCTTTTCCGCCTTTCGTCGACGCGTCGCCCATTCGGTTACGACGCGAAGGCAGCCATGGAATCCCTGGCGCGTCAGCTCTCGCCACAACTGTGTGCCATTGCGGTGACCGGCACTCCACTGGGCGTCGAGCCATGGCAGATAAACTTCAAGCGAACTCTCCCGCACGCGGAACACGTCGGATCGCTGACCGCGTAGCACCCGCCTGACGAGGCCACGACTGTGCCCGGTGCGACGAAGGATTTCTTTGATTGCAGCACCGGACTTGGCCAAGTCCAGAATCTCGGCTATCGTGTCTTCTCGAGTAAGATATCACTGAG
>JAHRYZ010000170.1 GCA_020621905.1 Rhizobium sp. | reverse complement strand
ATGACGTAGAGCGGCGGCACGGCGAGATAGAGGTGGCTGCCGCGGATCAGCTCGGGCATTTCCTGATAGAAGAAGGTGATGAGCAGCGAGGCGATATGCGCGCCGTCGACGTCGGCATCGGTCATGACGATGATGCGTTCGTAGCGCAGGTCTTCCTCGCGGTACTTCGTCCGCGTGCCGCAGCCGAGCGCCTGGATCAGATCGGCGATCTGCTGGCTGGCGGTCATCTTGTCGCGACCGGCGCTGGCGACGTTGAGGATCTTGCCGCGCAACGGCAGGATCGCCTGGTTGGCGCGGTTGCGCGCCTGCTTGGCCGAGCCGCCGGCCGAATCGCCTTCGACGATGAACAGTTCTGCGCCTTCCGCCGTGTTCTGCGAGCAGTCGGCGAGCTTGCCGGGCAGGCGCAGCTTGCGCACCGCCGTCTTGCGGTTGACTTCCTTTTCCTTGCGCCGGCGAAGCCGTTCCTCGGCGCGCTCGATCACCCAGTCGAGCAGTTGGCCGCCTCGTTCGGATTGTCAGCGAGATAGTGGTCGAACGGATCGCGCAGCGCGTTTTCGACCAGACGCTGGGCCTCGACGGTCGCCAGCTTGTCCTTGGTCTGGCCGACGAACTCCGGCTCGCGGATGAAGACCGACAGCATGCCGACGGCCGAGATCATCACGTCGTCCGTGGTGATCTCCTTGGCGCGCTTGTTCTGCGTCAGTTCCGCGTAGTTCTTCAGGCCCTTGGTCAACGCGATGCGCAGGCCGGCCTCGTGCGTGCCGCCTTCGGCGGTCGGGATGGTGTTGCAGTAGGAATGCACCATCGGGTCGCCGCCATACCAGGTGATGGCCCATTCCATCGCGCCATGGCCGCCGGTCTTTTCGGTCTTGCCGGCAAAGATCTCGCGGGTGACGGTGAATTCCTTGCCGAGCGTGGCCGCCAGATAGTCCTTCAGGCCGCCGGGGAAATGGAAGACCGCCTTTTCCGGAATGTCGCCGCCTTCCAGCACCATGCCCGGATCGCAGGACCAGCGGATCTCGACGCCGCCGAACAGATAGGCCTTGGAGCGGGCCATGCGGAAAATCCGGCCCGGATCGAATTTCGCATGGTCGCCGAAGATCTGCGGATCGGGATGGAAGCGCACGCGGGTGCCGCGACGATTGTGCACATCGCCCAGTTCCTCCAGCCCGCCGAGCGGCACGCCGCGCGAGAAGCGCTGGCGGTAGAGCCTGCGATTGCGGGCCACTTCCACTTCGAGAAGGTCGGACAGCGCATTGACGACCGAGACGCCGACGCCGTGCAGGCCGCCGGAGGTCTCGTAGGCCTTGCCGTCGAACTTGCCGCCGGCATGCAGCTTGGTCATGATCACTTCGAGCGTCGACTTGCCGGGCACCTGCGGATGCAGTTCGACCGGAATGCCGCGGCCGTTGTCGGTGACGGTGAGGAACCCTTCGGCATCGAGATGCACGTCGATGAAATCGGCGTGGCCGGCGACCGCTTCGTCCATCGAGTTGTCGATGACTTCGGCGAACAGGTGATGCAGCGCCTTCTCATCCGTGCCGCCGATATACATGCCGGGACGCATGCGCACCGGCTCCAGCCCCTCGAGCACCCGGATCGACGAGGCGCCGTACTCGCTCTCGCTCGATGTATTGTTCGCCCTCGGCGTGGCCGCCGGGCGCGGAGCCTCGGCCTTCGGCGTGGTCGCAGGCGAGGGGGCGTCCGCCGGCTTGGGCACAAGCGGCAGGGCGGCGAAAAGATCGTTGTCGTCCATGGCGTCGTTCAATAATCTGTCCGTTGCGTCGGCTCAATCGGCAGGGCCGGGGGTCGCAAGCTGCCTCACGCCCCGATCGCTCTTGCGAATCAGCGGGATCATGCCAGAAAGGCGGGGCAGGCGCGACGGTGCCGGCTGGCTGCCGCGAGGAATTCGTTCAAACCTTGCGTGTCTGTCGAGCTTTGCGTGCCGACATGGGCGAAGGCAAGGCCTGATCCCGCAAGGAGACCCCGCTTCGATGCAGATGTCCACAGCTCATTTCCGCAAGGCCGCCATTTTGTCCGGGCTTCTCGGCGCGCTCGCCGCCGGCCAGGCCAAAGCCGAGGCGCTCCAGCCGTTCAAGGACGCGTTGTTTTCCCAGTCGATCGTGCTGGAGAGCCGCGACGGCGGCGATTTCGAGGTGGTCGATTACCAGGAACTGCGCGACATCAACGGCCGCGACCAGATCCCCGAGCGGCGGGTGAAATCGAAATATGTCGATCTCGGCGTCAAGCGCCAGCAGGCCAGCGAGACGCTGCCACTGCCCTCCGGCAATCTGGAGGTTGCCCGTGTTGGCAAGGCGGACGGTGCCGCCTTCACCGTGATCTTCATCCACGGCCGCGGCGGCGACCGGCGGCTCGGCATCAACGATTTCTCCTTCGGCGGTAATTTCAACCGGCTGAAGAACCTCGCCGTCCGGAACGGCGGCGTCTATTACGCTCCCTCGGTGCCGTCCTTCGACGCCGCCGGCGTTACCGCCATTTCGGGCCTGATCGCCCATGCCGCCGCCCGCGCGCCCGGCCGGCCGGTGGTGCTCGCCTGCGCCTCCATGGGCAGCTTCATCTGCTGGGGATTGGCCCGCAACGCCCAGACGGTCTCCCAGCTCGCCGGCCTTGCCATTCTCGGCGGGGCGACCGATCCGTCCTTCGTCGGCAGCGCCGCGCACAAGGCGAGGCTGCCGGTCTTCTTCACCCATGGCAGCCGCGACAGCGTCTATGCCTCGTCCGACCAAGTCGCCCTCTACGACCGGCTGCACAAGGCCGGCTATCCGACCCGATTCAGCCTGTTCGAGACCGGCGCGCACGGCACGCCGGTGCGCATGAGCGACTGGCGCTCGATCCTCAACTGGCTGCTGATGGCGCGGTGAAGTGGCAAGCTGCCCACAGGCCCTGCTAATTAATGCTGCAAAACCGTGTCGGATTTTCACCATATCGCCTGATTTGCGGGCGAATCGCCGCCGCCGCGCTTTTCATCTCCCCTTCGATTTGCTAGGTCCGGCCTAACGTAGCTGGGGTGGGTTTTGACCATGACGACACCGAATGTCCGTCCGCTTGTCGCGGGAAACTGGAAGATGAACGGCACGCGTGCCTCGCTTGACCAGATCAAGGCCATGGCCGAGGGCGTCAAAGGCCCGCTGTCGGAAAAGGTCGAGACGCTGATCTGCCCGCCGGCGACGCTGCTCTATGTGGCGACCGCGCTCTGCGACGACAGCCCGCTTGCCATCGGCGCCCAGGACTGCCACCAGAACGCCTCGGGCGCCCATACCGGCGATATCTCGGCCGAAATGATCGCCGACTGCTTCGGCACCTATGTGATCGTCGGTCATTCCGAGCGCCGCACCGACCATGCCGAGACCGACCATCTGGTGCGGGCGAAGGCCGAGGCCGCCTATGCCAGCGAACTGACTGCGATCGTCTGCATCGGCGAGACGGCCGACGAGCGCAAGGCCGGCCAGACGCTGGACATCCTCAAGCGCCAGCTCTCCGGCTCGCTGCCCGACGCTGCCACCGCCGAAAACACCGTGATCGCCTACGAACCGGTCTGGGCGATCGGCACGGGGCTCACCCCGACCACCACCGACGTCGAGGAGGCGCATGCCTTCATGCGCGCCGAACTCGTCAAGCGCTTCGGTGCGGAAGGCCAGAAGATGCGAATCCTCTATGGCGGTTCGGTCAAGCCGTCCAACGCGAAGGAACTGATGGGCGTCGCCAATGTCGACGGCGCGCTGATCGGCGGGGCCAGCTTGAAAGCCTCCGATTTCCTCGCCATATACCGCGTCTATGAGGAACTTACCGCCTGAAAAGGCGGTGGGTGCTGCCGTTCAGGGCTTCCTTTGCCGTGGCCTCTCATGTAAAGAGCGGCCAACCGATTGATTGTGCCCCTTTCGGGCAGGTGGAAAATTCATGCAGACCGTATTGATTGTCATTCATCTCATGATCGTGCTGGCGCTTGTCGGCGTCGTTCTGATCCAGCGTTCCGAAGGCGGCGGCCTCGGTGTCGGCGGCGGCTCCGGCTTCATGTCGGCACGCGGCACGGCCAATGCGCTGACCCGCACCACGGCGATCTTGCGACGCTGTTCTTCATCACATCGCTGGGCCTGGGCCTGCTCGCCCGCTACGAAGCAAAGCCCACCGACATTCTCGACCGCATCCCGGCCGGCACGGCCGCTCCGGGCGGCAACGTGCTCGACCAGCTTCCGGGTGCCGCTCCGGCCACCACGCCGGCGCCTGCTACGAATGGTGCAGCCGCACCGGCCGCCAATGGTGCAGCCGCACCGGCGCCGGCCGCCCCCAAGGCCGATCCGAACGCCGTACCCACCGGCAACTGATCGCCTGACTTCTCATCGCTCCGGCGGGCTCTCGGGTCCGCCGGTTTTCTTTTGTGCATATTCCGCCCCGCTTAACAAAAAAGTGGGTAAAGGCCGATTTTGGGCTGGCGGAATCGAATTCGAAACGGTATCCGGTGAAGCCCATGGCGCGATATGTATTCATCACTGGCGGCGTGGTTTCCTCTCTTGGCAAAGGAATTGCGGCCGCGGCACTCGGAGCTTTGCTGCAGGCGCGGGGTTACCGCGTTCGACTGCGCAAGCTGGACTATCTCAACGTCGATCCCGGCACGATGAGCCCGACCCAGCATGGGGAAGTGTTCGTCACCGACGACGGCGCCGAGACGGACCTCGACCTCGGTCACTACGAACGCTTCACGGGGCGTTCGGCCACCAAGACCGACAACATCACCACCGGTCGGATCTACAAGAACATCATCGACAAGGAACGCCGCGGCGACTATCTCGGCAAGACCGTTCAGGTCATCCCGCACGTCACCAACGAGATCCAGGAATTCGTCATCGAGGGCAATGACGAATACGACTTCGTCATCTGCGAGATCGGCGGCACGGTCGGCGACATCGAGGCCATGCCGTTCATGGAGGCGATCCGCCAGCTCGGCAACGACCTGCCGCGCGGCACCGCCGTCTATGTCCACCTGACGCTCATGCCCTATATTCCGGCGGCTGGCGAGCTGAAGACCAAGCCGACCCAGCATTCGGTCAAGGAACTGCAGGCGCTCGGCATTCATCCCGACATCCTGCTCGTGCGCGCCGACCGCGAGATCCCGGAAGCCGAACGCCGCAAGCTGTCGCTGTTCTGCAATGTGCGGGCGTCCGCCGTCATCCAGGCGCTCGATGTCGCCAATATCTACGACGTGCCGATGGCCTATCACAAGGAAGGCCTCGACAACGAGGTTCTGGCCGCCTTCGGCATCGAGCCGGCGCCCAAGCCCCGCCTCGACCAGTGGGAAGAGGTCTGCAACCGCATCCGCACGCCGGAAGGCGAGGTGACCATTGCCATCGTCGGCAAGTACACCGGCCTCAAGGACGCCTACAAGTCGTTGATCGAGGCGCTCTATCACGGCGGCATCGCCAATCGCGTCAAGGTCAAGCTCGAGTGGATCGAGTCGGAGGTCTTCGAGAAGGAAGACCCGGCGCCCTATCTCGAAAAGGTCAACGGCATCCTGGTGCCCGGCGGCTTCGGCGAGCGCGGCTCGGAAGGCAAGATCCACGCCGCCCAGTTCGCCCGCGAGCACAAGGTGCCGTATTTCGGCATTTGCTTCGGCATGCAGATGGCAGTCGTCGAAGCGGCCCGCCATCTCGCCGGCATCGAAAAGGCCTCGTCGACTGAATTCGGCAAGACCGAGGAACCGGTGGTCGGCCTGATGACCGAGTGGATGAAGGGCAATGCGCTGGAAAAGCGCGCCGCCTCCGGCGACCTCGGCGGCACGATGCGTCTCGGCGCCTACAAGGCAACCCTCAAGAAGGGCACCAAGATCGCCGAGATCTACGGCTCGACGGAAATCTCCGAGCGCCACCGCCACCGCTACGAGGTCAATGTCGACTACAAGGACCGCCTCGAAGCCTGCGGCCTGGTGTTCTCCGGCATGTCCCCCGACGGCCTCCTGCCGGAAACCGTCGAATACCCGGACCACCCGTGGTTCATCGGCGTGCAGTACCACCCCGAACTGAAGTCCCGCCCGCTCGAACCGCACCCGCTCTTCTCCAGCTTCATCGAAGCCGCCGTCGAGCAGAGCCGGCTGGTCTGAGATCGGCTTGGGTTTGCCTTCTCCCCGCCCGCGGGGAGAAGGTGGCGGCGGCCGCGTGAGGGGCCGCGGGCCCGCCCTCATGCCGATAGCTTCCGTTGTGCGCCTTGGTGAGGCATTTCCCGAGGCCGCCTCGCGGTGAGAGCCGCCGTCGTTCGCCCCTCATGCTGAGGTGCCCTCGCAAGGCGAGGGCCTCGAAGCATCCGGCCGCACATGCCGGCAGCGCCCACCCCCATCCGCCCTCGCCCTTCGAGGGTCGCTTTCGCTCCCACCTCAGGGTGAGGGCTATCGTGGTGCGCCCTGGCGAGGCATTCCCATGGCCAACCAGCGGCGAGAGCCGCCATCGTGCACCCCTCATGCTGAGGTGCCCTCGCAAGGCGAGGGCCTCGAAGCATCCCGCCCCACACGCCGCACAGACGGGGAAGCCCACCGCCAATTGCCCAGCAAATTCAGCGCCGACGCGCCACAATCTTCCCCGCCCTCGCACACCGGCCCTAAACTGCCCTCGTTCCGTCGCGGATACACCACAAGGCGTTGTGGCGAGGCGGGGCCGGCGCGGGATTTGGGGGAAAGACGCAAGAACCCAGACCTCGGGTCCGCGGAAAATGGTCTCCCCCTGGCGACGTGGGGGCAAGGTTTTTTCGGGCTTTGGACGGCCCGAAACCTTGCCGGCCCTGACAGCGCGCCGGGAGCGCCTGTGTGGCGTGGCATGGTGGTAAGACCGGGTTGTCGAGGGTGTGCGGGCGTCCGCCGGTCAAAAGCCGGGCCCCGCGTGAAAAATCCCCGGCAAGGGCCGGCGCCGCAGAGAGGCCGAAGTCGCGGGCAAAAACCGCCGAACGGGGCGCCTCCGGGTGTCATCTGATTTTTTTACCTTACGCGGCAGCCAGAGGCGCCCCGTCCGCTCAGGTTCGACCTGGGCAAAAGGAAATGACAGCGAAACCGGAGGGCATAGGCCCGGCCGGGCTTTTCGGCTGGGCAAGAGGCCTGCCCGCATGCCTTCACACTGGTAATTTCCGGCGGTTTCCGCCATATAAGCCCGAAGACGTCGAGGAATGGTCAAATGGCAGACATGGTCGAATTCGCGAAGATGAACGGGCTTGGCAACAAGATCCTGGTTGTCGACATGCGTGGCCGCAAGGACAAGGTGACGCCTGAGGCCGCGATCGCGCTCGCCGCCGATCCGCTGACCGCCTTCGACCAGATCATGGCGATCCACGATCCGCGAGTCGAGGGCACCGATGCCTGGATCGACATCATCAATTGCGATGGCACGCTGGCGCAGGCCTGCGGCAATGGCACGCGCTGCGTCGTGCAGGCGCTGTCGGCCGAAACCGGCCGCAAGACCTTCACCTTCCAGACGCTTGCCGGCATCCTCAACGCCATCGAACACGAGGACGGCCTGATCTCGGTCGACATGGGCAAGCCGGTCTTCGAATGGAACCGGATTCCGCTCGCGGAAGAATTCCACGACACCAGCCGCATCGAGCTGCAGATCGGCCCGATCGACGCGCCGATCCTGCATTCGCCCTCGGTCGCCTCGATGGGCAATCCGCACGCCATCTTCTGGGTCGACCGCGACCCGATGGACTACGAACTGGAACGCTTCGGACCGCTGCTGGAGAACCATCCGATGTTCCCGGAACGGGCCAATATCACCCTCGCCCAGGTGACCGGCAAGGACCGCCTGCGCACCCGCACCTGGGAGCGCGGCGCCGGGCTGACGCTCGCCTGCGGCTCGGCCGCCTGCGCCGCCGGCGTCTCGGCGGCCCGCACCGGACGCACCGGTCGCAAGGTGACGATCGACGTCGCCTCGAGCCCGAGCCGCCAGCTGCTCACCATCGAATGGCGCGAGCACAATGACCGCGTCGTCATGACCGGCCCCGCCGAATGGGAATGGTCCGGCCGGCTCGACCCGGCCACCGGCGCCTTCGAGCGCGATCCGGCCACCGAGGCTGGAGCGCAGGCTTCGTGAGCGGCATCGACGTCATCACCTTCGGCTGCCGGCTCAACACCTACGAGTCCGAGGTGATGAAGGCCGAGGCGGCCAAGGCCGGCCTTGACGACGCCATTCTCGTCAACACCTGCGCCGTGACCGGCGAGGCCGTGCGCCAGGCCCGCCAGGCGATCCGCCGCGCGAGGCGCGAGAATCCCAAGACCCGCATCATCGTCACCGGCTGCGCCGCCCAGACCGATGCGGCGGGCTTTGCCGCCATGCCGGAAGTCGATGCCGTGCTCGGCAACGAGGAGAAGCTGAAGGCCGAGAACTATCGGGCCCTTCCCGATTTCGGTGTCGAAGCGGACGAGAAGCTGCGCGTCAACGACATCATGAGCGTGACCGAAACCGCGCCGCAGCTGGTCGGCCATATCGACGGCCATGTGCGCGCCTTCCTGCAGGTGCAGAACGGCTGCGACCACCGCTGCACCTTCTGCATCATCCCGTTCGGCCGCGGCAATTCCCGCTCGGTGCCGATGGGTGCGGTCGTCGACCAGGCCCGCAGACTGGTCGAGAACGGCTATCGCGAAGTGGTGCTGACCGGCGTCGACGCCACCAGCTACGGCGCCGACCTGCCCGGCCGCCCGACCCTCGGCCTGCTGGCCAAGACGCTGCTGAAGCAGATCCCCGAGATTGCCCGCCTGCGCCTCTCCTCGATCGACGGCATCGAGGCCGACTGCCATCTGTTCGACCTGATCGCCGACGAGCCGC
>JAHRYZ010000169.1 GCA_020621905.1 Rhizobium sp. | reverse complement strand
CGATCCGCGTACCCGGGTCAGCGAAGCCTTCCACGCGGTCTATGTCGGCCAGGGCGGCCACCTGCCCGCCCGCATCCGGGTGATGCTCGACTTTCTCTCCGAGCACGGCCGGGTCTCGTGATCGCGAACGACGGCCGGCCGACATTCGGTCCCTGCCGTCACTCCGCCGCGGCCACGGCCAGCGCGTGGGTGGAGAGGCCCCAGTCGGGCTCTGAATACCATTCGTCCTCGTCCGCAACGCCCTTCCAGCGCAGGCTCTGAACCGCCCGCCAGTTGTCGGCGAAGGCGGCCCGAAGCCGTGTATGGCAAGCCCAGTCCGACCGCGCGACGCCCTCGCCCCAGACGAAGGAGACGCCTTCGATGAAGCGGGAGGCGTAACCCGGCGCCTCTCGCCGCACCAGGAGGAAGCCGGCCATGGCGGTGTATTCCGGTCCCTTGCCCTTGCACTCGAAGTGCGGCACGCCGAGCGGAAACAGCAGTCGCCCGCCCGGCTTCAGTCGCTCGATCCACGGATCGGCCGGCCGGTCGACGGCGAAGTTGACGTAGACGATGTCGGCGTCTTCCCTCGGCCATTCCACGGCATTGCCGCAGACCACCTCGACATTGCCACGATCCGCAAGGCAGGCCCTTGCCCGCTCGGCGAGCGCCGTGTCGTACTCGATCGCGAGGATATGTCCCTCAGGACCGACGAGTTCCGCCAGGATGGCCGTGTAATAGCCCGCGCCTGCGCCCGCGTGCACGACGGTTTCGCCGCGCTTCGGCGCCAGCGAATGAAGGGCCAGCGCATGCAGGGACGGGCTGCCGTTGCTGACGCCGCGCGGCGCGTCGAGCGCCACCAGCACATCCTCGTAGAGGGTCGCGACATCCTGCGACGGCGATTCGTGATAGCCGCCGTGTTCCTGGATGAGCCAGGGCGGCGGCCCGAGGAAGTCCTCACGTCTCACATGGGAAAAGGCGCTCGCCAGAGGGCCGTCCTCGAGCACGCCCGCCTTCTGCAGCATTCGCACCGCATAGTGCCGACGCTGCTCCGTCGTCGAACCGGCAAGCATGATTCTCCTCCATCTGCTCGCCCCCCGCGTGCAAATCTGCCGCGAGCACGCATCAAAAGCAATCAGCCATTGTTCACCCGAATGAATTTGCTCATTCGCAAGCATCGGCTAACCCGCATGCCCAGATATTGATCAGGATGCGAGCATCATGAGCGAAGATTTCAGCCTGAAGAACAAGGACAGCGCACGCGGCTTCGCGTTCGCCTTTGCAGCCTATTTCATGGGGTTTTCTGCCGCTCTACCTCAAGCTCGTGGCGCATATTCCGCCGATGGAGGTCGCCCATCCGCATCTGGTCGTTGCCGATGCCGCCGTGATCTCTGCTGCTCAGGCGCAGCGGCGACGTGTGGAAGGCGATCCGTACGCCGTCCATGCTCGCCATGGCGCTGGTGACGGCGAGCCTGGTGACGGTCAACTGGTTGGTCTATGTCTACGCGATCACGTCGGGCCATGCCCTGCAGGGCGCGCTCGGCTATTACATCAATCCGCTGAGCTCGGTGCTGATCGGCGCCATCCTGCTCAAGGAACGCATGATGCTGCCGCAGAAGGTCGCCATCCTTCTGGCGGCGATCGCGGTCGCCATCCTCACCTATGACGCCGGCGGCCTGCCGTGGATCTCGCTGGCGCTCGCCTTCAGCTGGGGCTTTTACGCCTTCTTCCGCAAGACGCTGCCGATCGGCCCGAATCAGGGCTTCTTCCTCGAAATCCTGATCCTCTCCGTGCCGGCCTGCCTCTACATTCTGTTTGTCGAGCTGAGTGGTACGGGGCACCTCGCCAACGGCAACGGGGCAAGCGACATCGGACTGCTGATCTTCAGCGGCATAGCCACGGCCATTCCGCTGATGACCTACGCCAACGGAGCGAAACTGCTCCGGCTGTCGACGATCGGCATGATGCAGTATATCGCCCCAACCATGGTCTTCATCACCGCCGTCTTCGTGTTCCACGAACCCTTCGGCCAGACGAAGTTCATCGCCTTCCTGTTCATCTGGGCCGGGCTGATCACCTATTCCTGGCCGATGATCCGCGAATACCGCAATCGCTGAGCGGCGGAAGACCGCGCGACGCGTCGGCGAAACCGAATGGAGACATGCGATGCAGATGGCGGACATCCCCTTCGGCACCACCGACTGGAGCACGGTCGAGGCGACAGAGCACAAGGGCGAGAGGGGCGCTGCCACCTGGCGCACGCGCCATTTCGGCCCGATCCGGGTCCGGATGGTGGAATACACGCCCGGCTATCTGGCCGATCACTGGTGCGTCAAGGGACACGTCCTGCTCTGCCTCGAGGGCGAACTGACGACCGAGCTTGCCGATGGTCGCGTCTTCGTGCTGAAGCCGGGCATGAGCTATCAGGTCGCCGACAATGCCGAACCCCACCGCTCCTCCACCGAGGTCGGCGCCAAATTGTTCATCGTCGATTGACCGACCCCGGCTTCAAAGCCGGGAAATGACCTCATCGACCCCGTCGAGGTCGGCGACCGTTTCCAGCTTTTCGAGGATGGCCGGCACGATCTCATCGATCTCGGCGATCACCATGGGCTGGACCCTGTGGGCGGTGTGGATGAAGCCCTGCTCGCGCATGTGGCGCACCAGTTCGAGCATCGGATCCCAGAAACCGTTGACATTGGCGAACACCATCGGCTTCTCGTGCCGGCCGAGCTGTGCCCAGGTCATGATCTCGACGATCTCTTCCAGCGTGCCGATACCGCCGGTAGCGTCACGAAGGCATCCGCGCGTTCGAACATGGCATGCTTGCGCTCGCATGTCCTCAGTGACGATCAGCTCGTCCAGCTGGCCGAGGGAATGGCGCGTGGCCTCCATGTCGACGAGGAATTCCGGGATGATGCCGGTCACCTGACCGCCGTTCGAAAGAACGCCGCTGGCGACCGCCCCCATTATGCCCTTGGTGCCGCCACCATAGACGAGACGCATGCCATGCGCCGCGATCGAACGGCCGAGCGCGCGGCCGGCTGCCATGTAGGCAGGATCGCGACCGGGCTGGGAACCGCAATAGACGCAGACGGATCGAATCGAGGATGCTTTTTCAGTCATGTCCGAAAGATGACTATGGAGCGGCGGCGAGGTCAACAAAATTGACGGAAACCTGTTCGCCACAATCCGGAATCCCTTGAGAACGCTTGTGAAAGCCGAAAGATAGGGCTAGCAATTTTAAAGAATATGGCGGCTGTTCCGCCCGGAGACTGATGATGATGAAAAACCGCGCCGTTTGGGTGGCCCTGTTGGTGCTCGGCGTTGCAACCCTGCTGATGGTGTTCTTCGTCCTGCCGCGCGTTTCGCCGGTCAAGGACGATGCCTCGCAGGCCGTCACCACGGCCAAGGACGCTGCTGACAAGGCGCAAACCACGGTTACGGACGCCGCCAAGACGGCCGCCGGGAAAATGGACCGGCTGAAGGCCGAGGCCACCACCGCGGTGACCACCATGAAGGCGCTGTTTGCCGAAGGCCGCACGCCGGCGGCCGATGCTTTCGCCACCGCCAAGGGCGTCGCCCGGGCTGCGGTTTCGGCGCTCGCCGCCCTCGACATTCCTGCCGGAATCGACGCTACGCTCGACACGGCGATGAAGAAGGCCCGCGAAGACGCCTCCAAGGCCCTCGCCCTCATCGAGTCGCTGCCCGACGATCCGGCCAAGGCCGCAAGTCTCATCGCCGCCATCGAAAGCGCGCTGACGGGCAACACGGCACCTGAACCCGCATCTGCCGCCCCGGCCGCAGCATCTGACGCGGCGGCCGATGCCGGCCTGCCGCGCTTCGACGTTCTGCGCGTCGAGCCCGACGGCTCGACCGTGATCGCCGGCAATGCCGCTCCGGGTTCGAAGCTCGAGATCGTTTCCGGCGACAAGGTGATCGCCACCCTCGACGTCGACCCGAGCGGCGATGCCGCCGTGTCGACCGCCGCCGCCGCCGCGACCACAGCCTGCAACTCAAGGCGACCGGCACGGACGGCAAGGCGCTCACCTCGGACGAGGTCGCGACCATCTCCGTTCCCGCCGATCCGAACGGCAAACTGCTCGCCATGGTTTCCAAGCCCGGCGAGGCAAGCCGCCTGATCACCCTTCCCGAAAGCGTCAATTCCGGCGCCAAGCAGGAGCGCGTCGCCGCGAGCGCGACCGCACCGGCGGCGGACAATCCGGCGGCAGCACCTGCCGAGACCGCGACCGCGCCGTCCACGGCGCCGGCCGGGACCGCGCCCGCCGCGCAACCGGCCGAGATCCAGGTCACCGCCGTCGAGATCGAGGGCAACCGCATCTTCGTGGCCGGCAAGGCCCCCGTCGGCAGCAGCGTGCGCGGCTTTGCCGACGAGACATTGATCGGCACCGTCGTTACCGATGCCAGCGGCCATTTCGTCGTCGATGGCGAGGTGCCGATTTCCGTCGGCGCCCACGTGATCCGGGCGGAACTGCTCGACGCCAACGGCACCGTCGTCGTGCGTGCCTCCGTGCCGTTCGACCGACCGGAGGGCGAGCAGGTATCCGTCGTCGCGCAAAACAGCCAGACGGCATCCGGACAGGGCGGCGCCATGGTGCCCGTCGACCTCGCCGCCTTCGAAAAGCTGCGCGGATCGCTCGGCCAGGCGTTTGCCCTGCTGCAGGGGCTGTATGCCGACGGCAAGAAGCCGGCGCTCGAAGAACTCGCCGCCGCGCGTTCGGCCACCGAGATCGGCCTGAAATCGATTGCCGATTTCCGTCCGGCCACCATCGCGGCTGCCCCGCTCGCCGAGTTCGTCGCCGCCACGGCCGGAAAGGCTGGCAAGGCCCTTGCAGCCGTGCAGGCATTGCCGAGCGATATCGAGGAGGTCGGTACCGAACTGCCGAAGATCGCCGCGCTGATCGAGGCCGTGCTTTCGCCGGTCGCGCCCTCGCCTGACCTGGCAAAGTCGGCCGGGGCTGAAGCAACGACTGCGCCGTCAGCGCCGGCCGCCACGCAGGACACTGCAGCGGTACCGGCCGAGCCGAAGACGATCGAGCAGGAGCCGCTGACCGAGAGCAGCAACAGTGTGATCATCCGTCGCGGCGACACGCTTTGGCAGATTTCGCGCCGCCTCTACGGCCAGGGCGTGCGCTACACGACCATCTACCTCGCCAACTCCAACCAGATCCGCAACCCGGACCTGATCGAGCCGGGCCAGGTCTTCCAGGTCCCGAGCGAAGCGCTTCCCAACGCCGAAGAGATCCATCGCAAGCGGCTGAGCGGCGAGCCGGTCAACTGAACAGACGGCGGGGACTTTCTCCGCCCGGACATTGCATTGGGCGAAGCGAAGGCCTATCTGCGAACCAGGCGGCGGCTCCGAAGGAGTCGCCGCCTTTTGCGCTAAAGACGGTTTCAAGGGCGGACGGGAATGGCTGACAACAACAAGAAGAAGACGGTTTCGGCGGACAGCAGCAACCCGCTCGGCACGCTCGTCAACCTCTGGCCCTACATGTGGCCGCGGGACCGGCTGGACCTCAAGTTGCGGGTCGTCTGGGCGACGATCTTCCTGCTGGTCTCGAAATTCGTACTGATCCTCGTCCCCTATTTCTTCAAATGGGCGACCGACGCGCTGAACGGCAAGCTCGACATGGCGGGCATCCTGCCCACCTTCCTGCTCGGCGCCGTGGCGCTGGTGATCGTCTACAACCTCACCCGCATCGCGCAGGTCGGCCTCAACCAGCTGCGCGACGCGCTGTTCGCCAGCGTCGGCCAGTATGCCGTGCGCCAGCTCGCCTACCGAACCTTCGTGCACATGCATCGGCTGTCGCTGCGCTTCCATCTGGAGCGCAAGACCGGCGGCCTGTCGCGCATCATCGAGCGCGGCACCAAGGGCATCGAGACGATCGTCCGCTTCACCATCCTCAACTCGATCCCGACGCTGATCGAATTCCTGCTGACGGCGGCAATCTTCTGGTGGAGCTACGGCTTCTCCTATCTCGCCGTCACGGCCTTCACCGTCTGGGCCTATATCTGGTTCACCATCCGCGCCAGCGACTGGCGCATCGGCATCCGCCGGGCGATGAACGACAGCGACACAGACGCCAATACCAAGGCGATCGACTCGCTGCTCAACTTCGAGACCGTCAAGTATTTCGGCAATGAGGAGATGGAGGCCAGCCGCTTCGACCAGTCGATGGCGCGCTACGAGAAATCGGCCACCCAGGTCTGGACCTCGCTCGGCTGGCTCAACTTCGGCCAGGGCGTGATCTTCGGCGTCGGCACCGCCGTCGTCATGGTGATGTCGGCCATCGCCGTGCAGCAGGGCCAGCAGACGATCGGCGACTTCGTCTTCGTCAATGCCATGCTGATGCAGCTCTCCTTCCCGCTCAATTTCATCGGCTTCGTCTACCGCGAAATCCGCCAGGGACTGACCGACATCGAGCAGATGTTCGACCTTCTGGAAGTGGATGCCGAAGTTGTCGACAAGCCCGGCGCCACCGAGCTTTCCATCCGCCAGGGCGGCGCGATCGCCTTCAAGGACGTGCATTTCGCCTATGATCCGCAGCGCCCCATCCTCAAGGGTATCTCGTTCGAGGTGCCGGCCGGCAAGACGGTCGCCGTGGTCGGCCCGTCGGGCGCTGGCAAGTCGACGATCTCGCGGCTGCTCTATCGCTTTTACGACATCCAGCAGGGTTCGATCACCATCGACGGCCAGGACGTGCGCGACATCACCCAGAAGAGCCTGCGATCGGCGATCGGCATGGTTCCGCAGGACACCGTGCTGTTCAACGACACGATCGCCTACAATATCGCTAGGCGCCCCTCCTGCGATGCCGACATCGCCCAGGCCGCCGAGGTCGCGCAGATCGGCCACTTCATCACCGACCTGCCGGACGGTTTCCAGACCAAGGTCGGCGAACGCGTTTGAAGCTCTCAGGCGGAGAAGCAGCGCGTCGCGATCGCCGCACCGTGCTGAAGGCGCCGCCGATCCTGATCCTCGACAGGCGACCTCGGCGCTCGACGACGACCGAACAAGTGGCGCTCGACGTGGTGTCGAAAGACCGACGCTGGTCATCGCCCACCGGCTCTCGACCGTGGTGAATGCCGACAGATCATCGTGCTGAGGTGGCGAGATCGCCGAGCGCGGCACCCATGCCGCGCTGCTCGAAAAGCAGGGCCTCTATGCCTCGATGTGGAACCGCCAGCGCGAAGCGACCCAGGCGGAAGAACATCTGCGGCAGGTCCGCGAGAGCGACGAACTCGGCGTGGTGGTGCGCAAGCCCCCGGCATCCTGAGGCAAGTCGCCCTCATCGCCCGGCGGCTCGAACCTAACCGGCGACGCAGATGCGGTTGCGGCCGCTGTTCTTGGCGAGATAGAGCGCGTTGTCGGCGCGCTTGAGGGCCTCGTCCAGGGTCTCCTCCAGTGGATAGAAGCCGGCCAGACCGATACTGACCGTACCGGCCACGGCCGACAGGGCCGCATGACGGCAACTGCGCTCGACTTCGACCCGCATCCGGTCGGCAATGTCGGCGTCATGGATCGATGCGTTCGGGAACAGCGCGTAGAATTCCTCGCCGCCCGCCCGAGCAATGACATTGCCCTCACCGATCGCCTCTTCCAGCACGCTGGCGATCAACCGCAGGGCGTTGTCGCCCTCCGCGTGCCCCAGCCGGTCGTTGATCAGTTTGAACTGGTCGACGTCGATGACGGCCACGGCCAGGGGGTGGCCATCACCGGCTGTCCGCTGCACGATCTGGTCGGCCAGCTCGAAGAACTTGCGCCGATTATAGGCATTGGTCAGCGGATCGCGCTCGGCAGCTTCGATCAATCGCGCTTCGAGCATCTTGCGGTCGGTGATGTCGAGGATCGCTCCGGCAATACCGCGCACGCGCCCGTCGCCGCCTTGCATCGCCGCCTTGTGGAAGACGACATGGCGGCTCGTTCCGCCGGAATGGCAAATCTCGCTCTCGTAGACCTGGGTTCCGCCGCGCTGCAGAAGCTCGTCGTCGGCCGCCTGATAGCGGCTCGCCAGCGCTTCGGGGGCCACTTCGAAGACCGAGCGGCCGACAACAGTGTCGGGCGTCCGGCCGATGAAGGTAGCGAAGGCGACATTGCAGCCGACATAGATGCCGTCGGCGTTCTTGAAGAAGATCGGCGCCGGCAGATTGTCGATGCAGGCCTGCAGGTAGTCGCGCTCAATGGCAAGATGGCCGCGTTCCTGACAGGCGGCGCGGACTCGCTCGAGCGCCCGCCGTGTGCGGGCCAGGCAGACGGCGATATCATCGGCCGAAGTCGGATCGACGACATCGTCGGCGCCGAGCACAATGGCACGCTCGATCCAGCCGCCACTGAGATTTTCCGCAGCGATGACGAGATAGGCATGTTCGCCCAGGGTGCGGCGCAGTTCGCGCACCGCATTGCCCAGGCGTTCAATCGCCACGGGCACGAAATATGCGATCGGCCTTTCCGGAATTTCGATGGACAAGGGCGCGGTCACGCCGTGCGCGGCCAGAAGCGGCGGTATCGGACGGCTATCGACGGCAAGCCAGAAGATCTCGCGGTCCTCCTTCGCACCGGCCTGCCACATCGAACTCTGTTCAATACTGGACAACTGCTCTTCCGATTTCAAGGCGGCGGTAATGCATCGCTGCAGGATAAGCCTGCAGTTTTGACCCACCATTTGGGGGGGTAAATGTTGACGGAAGGTGCATGGCGCCCCAACTACCAAAAATGGTCAGGCTATGACGCCATTTGCCGCGTCCTTCGGTTTCGGTGGCTTGAGCATTGCCCCCGGCGCGCTTTCGGGGTAGTCAGCCACGTCGATCCTTTGCAGCGAAACGGGGTTTTTCATGGATCTGTTCGAGAGTATCCGTAAGGCTATCGTGCCTGTGCACAAGGAGGGCTACCCCTTCGTCGCCATCTTCTTCGTGGCGTCCCTGATCCTCGGCTGGAT
>JAHRYZ010000168.1 GCA_020621905.1 Rhizobium sp. | reverse complement strand
CGTCCTCGTCCGAGCCCATGCGCAGGCAGTCGAACACGGTGGTAATGCCGGCGGTGGCCACCTGGGCGTCATGCGCCTGGATCGCCGAGGTCTTGTTCCACCGCACGCCCGGGCGTGGCGAGTAGTGCGATTCGAGGTGGTCGGTGTGAAGCTCGACAAGACCGGCGATCAGGTAGTCGCCGCCGAAATCCTCGCCGGTGCGCATCGGGCCCTCCGAAATGTCGACGATCCGGCCGTCGCGGATCTGGACGGAGCCTTCGACGACTTGGTTTTCAAGAACGATGCGGGCATTGGAAAGAATGGTCTCGGCGGACATGCGATCGACTTTCGATGGTTCAGGCGCCGGTGAGCGGCTGCCAGGCGTGGACGGTGAAGGGCGCGCCCCGTTCCCGCTCAACGAAGAGCGCGAGGCCGGAAATGCGGAGCGGTTTGTCGGTGAAGGCGGCGAAGCGCGCGGTGGTCAGCTGGCGCATCGTCTCCGCCTGCGTGGGCTCGATCGGGCCGGTCAGCGTCATGTGGAAGCGGAATTCCTCCATGACGTAAGGATAGCCCCAGCGCAGCAGGTGCGCGCGCTGCGCCTCGCTGAGCCGCTCGGGCTTGCGCCGGGCAATGTCGGCCTCGCTGAGCGGCGCACGGAATGGTTCGAAGGCCTCGACCACGGCAGCGGCAAAGTCCTGCAGCGGCGGGTGCGTCTCGGCAGGGATCAGTGCAAAGAACGGACCGAGCTGACCGACCACGATCGAGGGTATGTCGAAGGCTGCACGGGAGGCGCAAAATTCATGGTAGCGTTCGATCAGCATGTCTTCGGTCTGGTCTTGGGCCAGTTCGAAGGGCGCCTTGATCGTCGCATGAAATCCGTAGCGCCGGGGATCCTCGGTCAGCGCGCCAAACGTCTCTGCCGGGAAGGGTCCCGTCTCCTCGACCGCGAGGGTCTCGCCGGAGAAGGCGTCGCGGCCGAGCCAGGCCGCAGCGCTTCGTGTCAGGAGATCACCGGCGGGGGGCGTGAAATAGAGCGCGTAGCGCAAGACGGCAAATCCTCGATTTTCTTGTTCGCCCCACCATGATGCGGCAGCGGGGCAAACTGCAAGTCGGTGTCGCTAGCCGAACACCATGACAGATTGATGATGCGGCTAGGCTGTGGCCTTCGAAATCAGTGCCGCGTCCCCATCAGGCGCGAGCGCAGCGCATTCGAGATGCCGTCGAAGACGAAGACGACGATCAGGATCAGGACGACCATATAGGCGACATTCTCCCAGTCGGAATTCGTCCGCATGGCTTCCCAGAGCTTCAGGCCGATACCGCCGGCGCCGACGGCGCCGATGATGGTGGCCGAGCGAGTGTTGGATTCCCAGAAATACAGTGCCTGCGATGCAAAGAGCGGCAGGACCTGCGGCAGAACGCCAAAGCGCTGCACGGCGAGCGGCGCCGCGCCGACGGACTTGACGCCTTCACGCTGCTTGTCGTCGATGTTCTCCAGCGCCTCCGAATAGAGTTTGCCGAGCGTCCCGGTGTCGGTGAAGAAGATCGCCGACATGCCGGCGAGCGGCCCCGGACCGAACGCGCGGGTGAAGAACAGCGCCCAGATCAGCATGTCGACCGAGCGCTGGAAGTCGAAGAACCGCTTGGTCAGCTGGTTCACGAAGCCGTTGCGCAGGATGTTGCGCGCGGCGATGAAGGACAGCGGAAAAGCGACGATCGAGGCGAAGAGCGTGCCGATGAACGCCATGACGATGGTCTGCAGCATCTTCGTCCAGACGTCGAGATGCTGCCACGACGGATTGTAGAGAATGTCGTTCCAGGCGAGCGAGAGATTGCTGCGTGCCGGATCGAGCCGTTCGCCGGAGAAGACCAATCCTGCGACTTCGCCGAGGCTCTTGTCGAAGAAGGCGGAGTTGGTGTCGAAGAAGAAATTCTCCCAGCCGAAGAAGCGCTTGCGGATCTTGACCTTGTCCGCCTGGATCTCGACCCAGCCTGACATGCCGAAGCTTGCGACCACCTTTGCCCCGGGCTGGCGCTGTTCGGCCCAGTCGGGAAGCGCCGCCGTGGCAACGACGGTATCGCGAGCTCCGTCGAGATCCAGCATGACGGTCTCGCCGTCCCGCACCAGCACGACCCGGTCGGGCATGATCTCGACCGTGCGGGCAGTGCCCATCTCCACCAGGGCCTGGGTGACGATCTCTTCCTGCCGGACTTGCGGAGCGATCGCTTCCTGTGCGTCCGCGTCGGCCTTGGCTGTGGTCGCCGCCGGCGCCATGAAGCTGAAACTCGAGGACTTTGCCGGTGCCGCGGCTGCGGCGCTGGGAGCCGCAGGTGCAGCCGCAGTGCGGCTCACGGTTTCCCGCGTGGCCTTCAGCCAGTCCGGATTGGCATTGGGGCCGAGCGGGTCGAAGCGGGGATAGGTGATCTCCATCGCCCCGTCTTCGGCGATCGAAATGTCCGGGCGGACCTCATAGGAAACCCAGTCGGCGAGGTAGGAGCCGGCGATCGACCAGTTGGCGTTGGAAACGACCTTGCCGATCGAAAAGAACCACCAGGCGAAGACGAGATAGAGAATGACGCCGCCGGCGATGAAGCCGATCTTGAAACGCTGCCAGACGGACCGCTGCAGGATGCCGGGATGGCGGGCGGCGATCGCCTCCAGGTCGTTCATGTTCATGGTTTGCATGGACGTGGCCCTCACTGGATGGTCTGGAAGGCCTGCTCGCCGACAAGCTTGCGGCGCAGCCAGGCGGAAAACTGGTCGACGGCGATGATGGTGCACAGAAGCAGCAGCACGATCGCCAGGGTCTTGGCTTCATGGCCCTGGCCGATCGAAAGCCGAAGCAGCTCGCCGATGCCGCCGCCGCCGACCGCGCCGATGATGGTCGAGGCGCGCACGTTGATCTCGAGCCGCAGCAGGAAATAGCTCATGAAGTTCGGCATGACCTGCGGCACCATGCCGAACCAGACGCGCTCGAACCAGTTGGCACCAACCGCCTTCAGCCCTTCATCCGGTTTCATGTCGGCATTCTCGATGACCTCGAAGAACATCTTGCCGAGCGCGCCGATCGTGTGGATCGACACGGCGATGATCGCCGGGATGGGCCCGAGCGAGAAGACGGCCAGGAAGAAGCCGGCGATGACGACCTCGGGAAAGGCGCGCAGCAGTTCCATGATGCGCCGGGCGGTGCCACGGATCCACGGGTTCGTCATCATGTTGCGGGCGGCGAGAAACGACAGGCAGAAACCGATCAGCAGGCCGATCAGGGTCGACAGGATGGCGATGTTGACCGTCTCGACCATCTTGTGAATGTATTCGGGTATGTAGAGGGCCTCGGTGATGTAGAGACGGCCCTCCGGATAGTTGTATTTCATGCTGCCGTCGTCATAGGGCGAGGGCAGGTCGAAAAGAGCGCGGAAAACCTCCATGCCGTCGCGCGGCAGGAGGTCTTCGATGAAATCGAAGAAATACGGGATACGGTCGAAAAACTTGCCGGAATTGGTCTCGTTGGCGAACCAGAGCGAGCCGCTGACCACGACAAGAAACAGCCCCAGGCCGAAGAGGGAATAGAGGCGACGCTTCGCCGCGAGCTGTTGCCAGTGGCGCTCGACGAGCGAACCGTTCTCGCCCAGCAAAGGCGTTGTCGAAAACGTCATGTCTTTCCCCTTGCGGCAGGACAGGCGAGCCGGCTCGCCCCAAGAAAAACGCCGGACGATCAGTCGTCCGGCGTTTCCTTCATGGATGCGGATCAGCCGCCGATGGTGGCCTTGCGGGCGTCGATGATGGGCTTGTAGAAGTCGACGTTGACTCGTAAGCCGGTGAAGTCACCGCCTGGATGGCGAGAAGCAGGCCGGGTCGACTTCGGCAGTTCCATCATGAAGGTCTTGAACTGGTCTTCATGTCTCGTTCATCGAAGCGCGGACGACGACTGGGCCGTTCGGGATCAGCGGACTTCCAGAGTTGGACGAGGTCGTCCATGTTCAGGATGCCCTTGTCGACCATCTTCTTCAGGTTGCCCGAGGTATAGCCGTCCTTGAACTCGCCAACGCCCGAACCCCAGGTGGTGCCGGCAACGAAGGTGCCCTTGAGCACTTCGAGGACGAGGTTCTCATGGCCGCCGCCGAAACCGGTCTCGCCGAAGAATTCCTTGACCGGGCCGCCGACGGCTTCGGGAAGGGTGACCAGCGGTACGAGGTAGCCGGAGGTGGAGTCCGGGTCGGCGAAGCCGAGCTTCTTGCCCTTCATGTCTTCGAGCTTGGTGATGCCCGAGTCCTTGCGGGCGACCATGATCGAGTAGTAGCCGGTCGAACCGTCGGTCTGAACCGTGGTCAGGATCGGCTCGACGGCGTCGGCCTTGGCGAGATAGACCTTGGCGAAAGCCGAGGCGCCGAGTTCGGCATAGTCGAGCGTGCCGCCAAGGAGGCCCTGGACGACGCCGTCATAGTCGGCGGCCGGGAACAGCGAGACCTTTTCGACGCCGAGAACCGACGGCAGCTTTTCGGTCATGCACTGGAAGTTGCGCAGGCGGTCGGCTTCGTTTTCGCCGCCCAGAATGCCGATGCGGAATTCCTTGAGGTCTTCGGCTGCGGCGACGCCGGCGAGCGACACGAGCGCCACGGCGGCAAGAAGGGTCTTCTTCAGCATGAGTTTCTCTCCTGTTGTCCGGGCGGGCCGGAACCTTTTCTGATCAATGAAGTGCCCTTCACGCGGGCGGTCGATCGTCGTGATCTCAGGCTTCGGCGACGGCCAGGGTCCTGAAACCGGGGGATGCGGGAACGCCGGACAGGGCCGCGGCGCTGGGGATTCGGATGCTCGTCGAGGTCATGCTCTCGTCGATGCCGGCGCCATGGCTGTCGGAGCCGTAGATTTCCTGGACCGTTTCGGCGGTCAGCCGGTCCGGCGTGCCGTCAAACACGACGCGGCCCTGTGCCATGCCGATGATGCGCGAGCAGTAGTTGCGCGCCGTGTCGAGCGTATGCAGGTTGGTGACGACGGTGATGCCGTCGCGCTCGTTGATGTCGCGCAGAGCGTCCATGACGATCTTGGCGTTGAGCGGATCGAGCGAGGCGATCGGCTCGTCGGCCAGCACGACCTTGGGGCCCTGCATCAGGGCGCGGGCGATCGCGACGCGCTGCTGCTGGCCGCCCGACAACGTGCCGGCCGGCTGAAGCGCCGTCTGCTCGATGCCGAGGCGCTCGAGCGCGGCGATCGCCATGATGCGCTCCTCGCGGGAGAAGATGTTGAGGATGCTGAGCGCGGTCGGGCGATGGTTGAGGCGGCCGAGCAGCACATTGGTCAGGACGTCGAGACGCGGCACAAGGTTGAACTGCTGGAAGATCATCGCGCAGTCGCGCTGCCAGTTGCGCAGGCCCGCACCCTTGAGGGCCGAGACCTCGACCTCGCCGAAATGGATCGAACCGGACGACGGATCGACCAGCCGGTTGATCATCCTGAGCAGGGTGGACTTGCCGGCACCGGAGCGACCGATGACGCCCACCATCTCGCCCCGTTCGATGTCGACATTCACGCCATCGACGGCGAGATGCTGGCCGAACTTGCGGGTGACATTCTTCAGCTGGAATTTCATGTCTGTTCTTTCGACGTCATGTCCGTGGGGTCGAAACAGGCTTTAGCGAGCACCCATGAAGCACGAATGTCAGATTTGTGTAGGAAATGTAAAATCGTGGGCATGAAGAGAAACGACGATCAGGAATATTTCTCGACGAACTCCTCCGCCTCCAAGGCACGGAAATCGGCGAGCGCGGCAAACAGCCGGTCGTGGTCCCAGTCCCACCAGGAGAGGCTTTCCATGCGGGCGGCCGTCTCCGCCGCAAAGCGTTCGCGGATCAGCCTAGCCGGAACCCCGCCGACGATCGTGTAGGGGGCGACGTCCTTCGACACGACGGCGCCGGCGCCGATCACCGCGCCGTTGCCGACCGCGACGCCGGGCAGCACCGTCGCGCCATGGCCGATCCACACGTCATGGCCGATCGTGACGCGGTTCTCCCGGCGCCATTCGAAGAAGTCGTGATCGTTCTCGGCGCCCTCGAAATAGTCCGCGGCGCGATAGGTGAAATGGTGCAGGGTCGCGCGCCAGGTCGGGTGGTTGGTGGCGTTGATGCGCACGGCCGCGCGATATTGGCGAACTTACCGATCTGCGCGCACCACACCGAGCCGTCCTGCATGATGTAGGAATAGTCGCCCATGACGACCTCCTCGAGACGGCAGCGCTCGGAAACCTCGGTATAGCGGCCGAGCGTCGAATTCGACACGCTGGCGCTTTCGTGGATGTATGGCTCAAGCCCGAGTTTCCGGGTCATGCGGCAACCTTCCGGGGTGAGAACTGCGAGACGTCGAGAACGCGGTCGGCGACAGCCTCGCGCACTTCCTCGTCGTGGAAGATGCCGAGCAACGCCACGCCCGCCGCCTTCTTGGCGCGGATCATCTCGACCACGACGGCGCGGTTGGCGGCATCGAGCGAGGCTGTCGGTTCATCGAGCAGCAGGATGCGGTGATCGGTGATGAAGCCGCGGGCGATGTTGACGCGCTGCTGCTCGCCGCCGGAGAAGGTGGCGGGCGGCAGCTGCCAGAGATCACGCGGCAGATTGAGATTTTCCAGCAGTTCTGCGGCGCGCTCGCGCGCCTGTTCTGCTGCAATGCCGCGGGCGACCAGCGGCTCGGCAACCACGTCGATGGTGGCGACGCGCGGCACGGTGCGCAGGAACTGGCTGACATAACCGAGCGTGGCGCGGCGGACTTCCAGCACGGAGCGCGGGTCGGCGCTGGCAATGTCGATGATACGGTCCTTGTGCTCGATCAGGATCTGGCCGGCATCCACGGCATAGTTGCCGTAGAGCATTTTCAGGATCGAGCTCTTGCCGATGCCCGACGGACCGCCGAGCACGACGCATTCGCCCGAGGCGACCGAGAAGGAGACGTTGGCGACCACCGGAAGGCGGAGGCCGTCGCGCAGGTGCATGGTGAAGCTCTTGGAGACTTCCGAGACGACGAGGGGCGTGGCCATGGGGATTTCCTCTTGAAGGCTTCAGACTTGCAGGATCGAAGAGACGAGCAGCTGGGTATAGGGCTCGCGCGGGTCGTCGAGCACGCGGTCGGTCAGCCCCTGCTCGATCACGTAGCCATCCTTCATCACCATCATCCGGTGCGACAGCAGGCGGGCCACCGCGAGATCGTGGGTGACGACGATGGCCGACAGGCCAAGATCGTTGACAAGGCCGCGCACGTGATCGAGCAGGCGCGCCTGCACCGAAACGTCCGAGACCGCCAGTCGGTTCGTCCATGAAGACCAGGCGCGGGCCGGTCACCAGGTTGCGGGCGATCTGCAGGCGCTGGCGCATGCCGCCGGAAAAGGCGCGCGGCTGGTCGTCGATGCGGTCGGTGCTGATCTCCACCCGTTCCAGCCAGTCGCTGGCCGTGCGGCGGATATTGCCGTAGTGCCGGTTCCCGATGGCCATCAGCCGCTCGCCGACGTTGGCGCCGGCCGACACCGTCATGCGCAGGCCGTCGGCCGGGTTCTGGTGGACGAAGCCCCAGTCGGTGCGCATCAGGAAGCGCCGCTCGGCCTCGCTCATGTGATAGAGGTCGCGGTAGCCGCCGTCACGCATGTGGTATTCGACGCTGCCGGTGGTCGGCATCAGCCGGGTGGACAGGCAATTCAGCAGCGTCGTCTTGCCGGAGCCCGACTCGCCGACGATCGCCAGCACCTCGCCGGGCCAGAGTTCGAAGGCGACATTGCTGCAGCCGATGCGCTTGCCGTAGAATTTTGAAAGGTCGCGGACCTTGAGAAGCGGCGTGTCGCTCATTCGGCGGCCTCCTTTGCCACGCCCAGATGGCCCACATGGCCATGCTCGCGGCGTTCCTCGCAGTGATCGGTGTCGGAGCAGACGAACATGCGCCCGCCCTTGTCGTCGAGAATGACTTCGTCGAGATAGACCTGCTCGGCGCCGCAGAGCGCGCAGGGCTTGTCGAAGGTCTGGATCTCGAAGGGATGGTCTTCGAAATCGAGGCTCACCACTTCGGTGAAGGGCGGGACCGCGTAGATGCGCTTCTCGCGGCCCGCGCCGAACAGCTGCAGCGCCTCCGACATGTGCATCTTCGGATTGTCGAATTTCGGCGTCGGCGAGGGGTCCATGACGTAGCGGCCGGCGACCTTCACCGGATAGGCATAGGTCGTGGCGATGCGGCCGTTCTTGGCGATGTCCTCGTAGAGCTTGACGTGCATGAGGCCGTATTCCTCGAGCGCATGCATCTTGCGCGTCTCGGTCTCGCGCGGCTCCAGGAAGCGCAGGGGTTCCGGGATCGGCACCTGGTAGACCAGCACCTGGTTTTCCCTGAGCTTTTCTTCCGGGATGCGGTGGCGTGTCTGGATGATCGTCGCGTCCCGCGTGTGGGTGGTCACGGCGACGTTGGCGACCTTCTGGAAGAAAGCGCGGATGGAGACGGCATTGGTCGTGTCGTCGGCCCCCTGGTCGATCACCTTCAGCACGTCTTCCTGGCCGATGATCGAGGCGGTCACCTGCACACCGCCCGTACCCCAGCCATAGGGCATGGGCATTTCACGGGATGCGAAGGGCACCTGGTAGCCGGGAATGGCGATCGCCTTCAGGATCGCGCGGCGGATCATCCGCTTGGTCTGTTCGTCCAGATAGGCGAAATTATAGCTCGCCAGACCTGAATACTGCGAAACTTCCTGCGTCATCGGGCGTTGTCCTGGATCAGAAGGAGGTACTGGATATGGAAGTCAGTGTCATGCTCACGATCATCGTTACGGTCATGATCGCTTCGACCGTCGGCAGCGCTTACTGGTTCAGCGCGCAGCACCGCGATTGAGTGAAACCGTGTCATTCCGCCGCCTCGGCCTGGTTCATCTGGCCATTGCGACGGGACGTCTCGAATTCGCCGCGCATGCGGCGCACGAGATCGAGTTCGGCCTGGAAGTCGACATAGTG
>JAHRYZ010000167.1:581-9005 GCA_020621905.1 Rhizobium sp. | reverse complement strand
AACCCTCGTATTCAGCTTGGGAAGCTGCTGCTCTACCATTGAGCTACACCCGCGCGGCCCGCACAGTTCCAACAGATGCGGCGCTCTGTCAAGGGCGAAACTGACCTGCGCGGACGCCGATCAACCGAGCCGGAAGTGCTTGGACAGCTTCAGGCCCTGGGCCTGGTAGTTGGAGCCGAGGCCCGAGCCGTAGAGGCCTTCAGGGCGCTCCTGCATGTGCTCGTAGACGAGACGGCCGATCACCTGGCCATGCTCGAGGATGAAGGGCACTTCGTGGCTGCGCACTTCGAGCACCGCCCGGCTTCCCGAGCCACCGGCGGCGGCATGGCCGAAACCGGGATCGAAGAAGCCGGCATAGTGCACGCGGAACTCGCCGACCAGCGGGTCATAGGGCGTCATCTCGGCGGCATACAGCGGCGGCACATGCACCGCCTCATTGGAGACGAGAATGTAGAATTCGTCCGGATCGAGGATGAGTTCGTCGGCGCCCCGGCTGTAGAGCGGTTCCCAGAAGTCGAGCACGTCGTGGGCGGCCTTCTTGTCGACGTCGATCACGCCGGTATGGTGCTTGCCGCGATAGCCGATCAGGCCGTCAGCGCCAGTGCCCTTCAGGTCGATCGACAGCGCGATGCCGCCGCCCGAGACGTTCGGCGCCTCGCTGGCGACAAGGGTCTCCGCCGCATGCAGGTCGAGCAGTTCGCGCTCGCCGAGCAGTGCCTGGCCGACGCGGAAACGGATCTGCGACAGGCGCGAGCCGCGCCGCACGATGACCGGGAAGGTGCGCGGGGAAATTTCCAGGTAGAGCGGTCCCTTGTAGCCGGCCGGGATCTTGTCGAATTCCTGGGCATGGTCGACCATGACGCGGGTGAAGATGTCGAGGCGGCCGGTCGAGCTCTTTGGATTGGCCGAGGCCGACATTGCGGCCGGCAGGTCGAGGCTCTCCATCAGGGGGACAATATAGACGCATCCGGTCTCCAGCACGGCGCCGTTTTCCAGGTCGATCTCGTGCAGGGTCAGCCGTTCGAGCTTGTCGGCGACGGTGTGGGCGCGCCCTGGCATGAAGCTCGCACGCACGCGCAGCGCCTTCGCGCCCAGCCGAAGGTCGAGGCTGGCGGGCTGGATCTGGTCATGATCGAGCATCGTCTCGCTCATCAGCCGGCCCTCGCCGAAGAGCGTGCCGATGGCGCTGTCCGAGAGAATGCCCGTGGTCCTGGTCATCTTGCGTCTTCCTGTTTGGGCCAGACAAAACCAAAGTCGAGGAATTGACGCAAGCCCGCGATGGGCGTATGGCAAGCTTATCCCGTGGTGATTTGGCCGGTCGGCTTGCAGCCACGTTAAACAAATGGCTAAAGAGACCGGGTGCTAGAAACCGGTCCGATTTCGCGACCGGTTTTTTTTGTATTCGAAAGGCTGAAAGGCATGAGCAAGAACTGGCGTCCGGCAACCCAACTGGTCCATGGTGGAACTCTTCGCTCGCCCTATGGCGAGACCTCCGAGGCGATCTTCCTGACGCAGGGCTTCGTCTACGAAAGCTCGGAAGCGGCGGAAGCACGCTTCAAGGGTGAGACGGACGGCTATATCTACGCTCGCTACGGCAGCCCGACCAACGACATGTTCGAAAAGCGCATGTGCCTCCTGGAAGGCGCCGAAGACGCCCGCGCCATGGCTTCGGGCATGGCCGCGGTCGCCGCCGCCGTGCTCTGCCAGGTGAAGGCCGGCGATCATATCGTCGCCGCCCGCGCCTTGTTCGGCTCCTGCCGCTACGTCGTCGAGACGCTGGCGCCGCGCTACGGCGTGGAATGCACGCTGGTCGACGGCCGGGACCTGAAGAACTGGGAAGCGGCGATCCGACCGAACACCAGGGTCATGTTCCTCGAAAGCCCGACCAACCCGACGCTCGAAGTGGTCGACATCGCCGGCGTCGCCAAGCTCGCCGACCAGGTCGGCGCCACGCTGATCGTCGACAATGTCTTCGCCACGCCGCTCTTCCAGAAGCCGCTCGAACTCGGCGCCCATGTCGTTGTCTATTCGGCCACCAAGCATATCGACGGACAGGGCCGCTGCCTCGGTGGCGTCGTGCTCTCGTCGAAGGACTGGATCACCGAGAACCTGCAGGACTATTTCCGCCATACCGGTCCGGCCATGTCGCCGTTCAATGCCTGGACGCTTCTGAAGGGCGTCGAGACGCTGCCGCTGCGCGTCAAACAGCAGACGGCGAATGCCGCGGCGATCGCCGACTTCCTGGCCGAGCAGCCGCAGGTCGCCAGGGTGATCTATCCGGGCCGCGCCGACCATCCGCAGGCCGACATCGTCGCCAAGCAGATGACCGGCGGCTCGACGCTGGTCGCCTTCGAGATGAAGGGCGGCAAGGACGCGGCGTTCAAGCTGCAGAACGCGCTGGACGTCGTCAAGATCTCCAACAATCTCGGCGACGCCAAGAGCCTGATCACCCATCCGGCCACGACGACGCACAAGAACCTCACCGACGAGGCACGCGCCGAACTCGGCATGTCCGGCGGCACGGTTCGTCTGTCCTGCGGCATCGAGGACACGGACGACCTGCTGGAGGACTTTGCCCGCGCCATCGCGTCCGTCGGCGCCTGAGCCCGGCCACGACGGCCAAGGCCCCAGAAAAGTCCGGGTGAGCGTCTTGCGCGCCCGGACCAGGCCCCTTAACCCCAACCATTAGCATTAACAACGAAATCTCTGCCGGACCGGTCGCTTTCGCCTGCCGGTGCGCTTGTATTTTTCCTTCATCGCGCCATGCTGTAGGCTATGCTTAGCGAAGCTTTAAAAAGGTCCCGTGCATGTATCGCGCCGTGACACGCGACATCGAGGTCAGTGTCGAACCCTATTACCTGGAGGAGCAATCCGATCCGGAAGACAGCCGCTATGTCTGGGGCTACCGCATCGTAATCGCCAACCATTCGACAAGGCCCGTGCGGCTGATGCATCGCTACTGGCACATTACCGACCAGAACGGCCAGGTCGATGAGGTGCACGGACCGGGCGTGATCGGCGAGCAGCCGCGGCTGCGCCCCGGCGACACCTATGAATATTCGTCCGGCTGCCCGCTCGACACACCGTCGGGCATGATGTTCGGTCACTACCAGATGGAAGCCGACGACGGCGAGGTCTTCGAAGTCGCCATTCCGGCGTTTTCGCTGGATGCGCCGGGCATGGTCCGGGTGCTGAACTGAAAACGGCAGGGCCAAGGACCCTGCCGCTCGCATCATTCCATTTCGGCCCTGCTCAGGCGTTCAGGACTTCCGCCGCCTCATAGCGGTAGGTCGTCGAGCAGAACTCGCAGGTGACCGTGATCGCGCCGTCCGTCTGGCTGGCATCGATCTCCTCCTGCGAGAAGCTCGACAGCACGCCCTTGATCTTCTCGCGCGAACAACTGCATCGGTCATAGACGGCATGGGGCTCATAGACCCGCACGCCGCGCTCGTGGAACAGGCGGAACAGCAGGCGTTCCACACCGATCTGTGGATCGGTCAGTTCGTCGGCGTCGACCGTGTCGACCAGCATGCGCGCTTCCGCCCAGGCATCGTCATCCGAGTGCGGCCGGTCGCCATTGTCGCCATTGTCGCCGTCGCCGCCATGCAGGTCGGAGTGCCGCAGGCGTTCTGGCGCCTCGGGCAGGAACTGGGCGATCAGACCGCCGGCACGCCAGGTGCGGCGCGGACGGCCGTCTTCGTCGCGATCGAAGAACTCGGCGGCACCAAGGCGCACACGCGTCGGGATCTGCTCCGACTGGCGGAAATAGACCCCGGCAATATCCTCGAGCGAGGCGCCGTCCAGCGGCACGATGCCCTGATAGGGCTGCATGAAATTGCCCTGGTCGATGGTGAGCGCCAGCACGCCCGCGCCGAGCAACTGCTCGGGCGAGGTGCGGCCGGCGGCCACCGCCTCGGCCAGACGCTCCTCGTCGAAGCGGGCATAGGCGCGGACATTTTCCGGCGAGGCGAAGTCCGCAACCAGCAGGTCGACCGGACCGTCGCTCTTGGTCTGGACGGTGAACTTGCCCTCGAACTTGAGCGAGGTGCCGATCAGCACGGTGAGCACGATCGCCTCGGCCAGCAGCCGGGCGACCGGCTCGGGATAGTCGTGGCGGGCAAGAATGGTATTCAGCAAGGGACCAATCTGCACGGCGCGACCGCGCACGTCGAGACCTTCCACCTGGAAGGGCACGACCCGGTCATCACCGGCGAAACCGAATTCGCCGAGCTCGGCAGGCCTGTTCATCATCATTGTACTCCTGGCGCCTTGGCGCTCGAACATGGCGAGGCGCAGGGCCTCTTTCTCAATGGCACAAATGGGAACCGGGCGGAAAAAGATCAAGCGCGGCGAAAGCTGTCGTTCCGCCGCGTCATCTTCAGGCTGCTGCAGCCGCGATCAGATGGCGCCGAGGCACCAGGCGAGGATCGACTTCTGCGCATGCAGACGGTTTTCCGCCTCGTCGAACACGACCGACTGCGGGCCGTCGATTACCTCGTTGGTCACTTCCTCGCCGCGATGGGCCGGCAGGCAATGCATGAACAACGCGTTCGGTTGGGCCTGCTTCATCAGCGCGGCATTGACCTGGAACGGCTGGAAGACATTGTGGCCACGCGCCTTGTGCTCCTGGTTCATGGAGATCCAGGTATCGGTCACCACCACGTCGGCACCGTCCACGGCGCGGTCCGCGTCATGGCACAGCATGATCTCGCCGCCATTGTTGCGCGCCCAGTTGAGGATCTTGTCGTCCGGCTCGGAACCGAGCGGCACGGCCATGTTCATGCGGTAGCCGAACCGGGCCGAGCCCTCGACCAGCGAATGCAGAACATTGTTGCCGTCGCCGGTCCAGGCGATGGTCTTGCCCTTGATGGGGCCGCGATGCTCCTCGAAGGTCATCACGTCGGCCATGATCTGGCAGGGATGGGTGCTGTCGGTGAGCGCATTGATCACCGGCACGGTGGCATACTCGGCCATTTCCAGCAGACGCGAGTGGTCGGTGGTGCGGATCATGATCGCGTCGACATAGCGCGACAGGACCTTGGCCGTGTCGCCGATCGTTTCGGCGCGGCCGAGCTGCATTTCGGTGCCGGACAGGAACAGCGTCTCGCCGCCGAGCTGGCGCATGCCGACGTCGAAGGAGACGCGGGTGCGCGTCGACGGCTTTTCGAAGATCATCGCCAGCATCTTGCCGGAAAGCGGCTTTTCGGCGGTGCCGGCCTTGGTCGACTGCTTGCGCGTCTTGGCGTCCTCCAGGATCAGCCGGAGGTCGGGCGCCGTCATGGCGGAGAGATCGAGAAAATGCTTCGGAGATGCCATGTCTTTGCTTACCTGCCCTGGTTCGATGACGCCGCTGCGAGCTTGCCCTGCAGGTGCTCGGCCGCCTGTTCGATGCGCTTCAACCCTTCGCGGGCCTCTTCGACGGTGACGATGAGCGGCGGCAGGAGACGGATGACGTTGTCGCCGGCAGGAACACCCAGCACATGCTCCTCGCGCATCGCCATCAGCAGGTCGGTGTTGGGCACCTTGGCCTTGATGCCGAGCATAAGGCCTTCGCCGCGGATCTCCTCGATGATATCGGGATAACGGTCCTTCAGCGAAGCGAGACCCTGGCGGAAGATCAACGCCACTTCGCGGACGTGGTCGAGGAAACCGTCGGCCAGCACGACGTCGAGCACGGCATTGCCGACGGCCATGGCGAGCGGATTGCCGCCATAGGTCGAGCCATGAGTGCCGGCCTTCATGCCGGAGGCGGCCTCTTCTGTCGCGAGGCAAGCGCCGAGCGGAAAGCCGCCGCCGATGCCCTTGGCGACCGCCATGATGTCCGGGGTAATGCCGGCCCATTCGTGGGCGAACAGCTTGCCGGTCCGGCCGACGCCGCACTGGACCTCGTCCAGCACGAGCAGCAGTTCGTTCTCGTCGCAGATCTGGCGGAGCGCCCGGAGGAATTCGTTCGACGCGGTGCGCAGGCCGCCCTCGCCCTGTACCGGCTCGATCAGGATCGCGGCCGTCTGATCGGTGATGGCCGCCTTGACGGCATCGAGATCGCCGAAGGGCACCTGGTCGAAGCCGGGCGCCTTCGGGCCGAAGCCCTCGAGATATTTCTCCTGGCCGCCGGCGGCGATGGTCGCGATGGTGCGGCCGTGGAAGGCGCCCTCGAAGGTGATGATGTGGAAGCGCTCGGGATGGCCCTTGACGAACTGATAGCGGCGCGCCGTCTTGATCGCGCATTCCAGCGCCTCGGCGCCAGAATTGGTGAAGAAGACGCGATCGGCGAAGGTCGCTTCGGTCAGCCGGCGGCCGAGCGTCTCCTGGCCGGGGACGTCATAGAGGTTCGAGAGATGCCAGACCTTGCCGGCCTGCGTCGTCAGCGCCTCGATCAGGTGCGGATGGGCATGGCCGAGCGAATTGACCGCGACACCGGCCGCAAAGTCGAGATAGCGTTCGCCACCCTCGGTCACCAGCCACACACCCTCGCCTCGCTCGAACCGCAAGGGCGCGCGCATATAGGTCTGATAGAGGGGAGAGGCTTCTGCCATGATGAAAACACTCCTTCGGGAGGGCTTGACGGGACGACGGACGCTTTTGATCTCCCGGCGAACGGTGCCTTGAAAAATCAAAAATGCCGCCTTGCGGCGGCGGGGGCACTATCGACATTTCGACCTTGCCTGTCAACGAAACAGCGCGGCGCGCCTGAATTTTCGACCATGCCGGGAGCAAGACCGCGTCGTTTGACCACGCGAGCGGCCGCGACGCGCCAGGGTAGCAAGTTGGGGAAAACTCCAGAATCGATTCGCGATGATTCGACCGACTCTTGTCACGGAGTCAGCCCGGCACTAGGTTAATAGTCAATAAAGAAACTGCATGCGGCGGAACCAGTCACCGACAGTATCGAGGCGAGTTTGTTTCGGATCCTTCCGAAGCAACGGTGAGCGATTCTGCCATCACAAATCGCGAGCGGCGGAGAGATAACGGCATGAATTGGACAGATGAGCGCGTGGAAAAACTCAAGCGACTTTGGTCGGAAGGCTTGAGCGCGAGCCAGATCGCAGCACAACTGGGCGGTGTGAGCCGCAATGCCGTCATCGGCAAGGTTCACCGACTGAACCTTCCGGGCCGCGCCAAGGCCGGCGGCAGCTCGGCTGCGACGCGGGCAGCCAAGCGCCCGGCGGCTGCACCGCGCGCCACGACCTTCGCGTCGCGCGTCACGACCCGCACCGTCGCCCGCGCCTCGGGCACCAACATGCTCAAGGAAGAGATCGAAATCGACGGCATCGAGGAGATCGCAGTCGCCCCGAGCCGTGGCGTCGTCCTGCCGATTTCGCGCAAGCTGGCGCTGACCGAACTCACCGAACGCACCTGCAAGTGGCCGATCGGCGACCCGATGAAGGACGACTTCCACTTCTGCGGCTGCGAATCCGCGGATACTTCGCCCTATTGCGGCTATCACGCCAAGCTGGCCTATCAGCCGGTCGGCGAGCGCCGCAAGGCAGCGAACGCGGCAGCCCGCTAAGGCGGATCGGACAGAAGTGCCGGGCGGCCTGCCGCCCGGACTTGGCCCTGTCGCGAGACACGACCCATTGGCCGGCCATCTGATGCCGGCGGATACGAAAAACGGGCCACGCGGGCCCGTTTTCTGTTTGTCCGTTGGGATCGACTGCGCCCTTCAGGCTTCCATCGAATAGCCCGCGCCGCGGACCGTGCGGATGACGTCCTGCAGGTTGGAGAAGTTGAGCGCCTTGCGCAGCCGTCCAACATGCACGTCGACCGTGCGCTCGTCGACATAGATGTCGTGGCCCCAGACTCCGTCCAGCAGCTGCGAACGTGAGTAGACACGGCCAGGCGAAGCCATGAGGAACTCCAGCAGGCGGAATTCGGTCGGGCCGAGGCGCACTTCGCGGCTCTTGCGGTGAACGCGATGGGTTTCCCTGTCCAGCTCGATATCGCCGCAGCGCAGGACGCTGGAGAGCACTTCCGGGCGGGCACGGCGCAGCATGGCCTTGACGCGGGCCATCAGCTCCGGCGTCGAGAACGGCTTGACGACATAGTCGTCGGCGCCGGTGGCGAGCCCGCGGACCCGCTCGCTCTCCTCGCCGCGCGCCGTCAGCATGATGATCGGCAGGCGCTCGGTTTCGGGGCGCATGCGGGCAGCATCCAGTCGAGGATCAGCAGGTCGGGAACGCGTTCCTGCAGGCGAAGCTCCGCCTCGTCCCCGCGCAGGATCGTTTCAACCTCGTAGCCTTCAGCCTCCAGATTGTAGCGGAGCAGGACGCTGAGGGCTTCCTCGTCCTCGACGACGGCGATTTTGGGAAGCATGTCGGTCGATAACCTCTCGATGCAGCCGGATTATTCGGTGATGGCACCGAAGGAGGAGGTCAGGTCGTCCTTCGGACGCTCTCCTTCGGGCTGGTCGCCCGTGGCCATGTA
>JAHRYZ010000167.1:0-571 GCA_020621905.1 Rhizobium sp. | reverse complement strand
CCCCGCAGGATCGTTTCGACCTCGTATCCCTCCGCCTCGAGATTGTAGCGGAGCAATACGCTGAGGGCTTCCTCGTCCTCGACGACAGCGATTTTGGGCAGCATGTGGGGCGAAAACCTCTCGTATGCGGCGGCAATTATTCGGTGACGGCGCCGAAAGAGGACGTCATATCATCCTTCGGCCGCTCGCCCTCGGGCTGCGCGCCCGTGGTCATGTAATAGATAGTCTCGGCGATGTTGGTCGCGTGGTCGCCGATGCGCTCGATGTTCTTGGCGCAGAACAGGAGATGCGTGCAGCTGGTGATGTTGCGCGGATCTTCCATCATGTAGGTCAACAGCTCGCGGAACAGCGAGGTGTACATGGCGTCGATTTCCTCGTCGCGGTCGCGGATCGACTTGGCCTTTTCGGCGGAGCGCGTCGTGTAGACGTCGAGCACTTCCTTGAGCTGGATCAGGGCCAGTTCGCTGAGGTGTTCGAGGCCACGGGCCAGCTTGCGCGGCACGCCGGTCGCCTGGATGGCCATGACGCGCTTGGCATTGCTCTTGCCGAGGTCGCCGACGCGTTCCAGGTC
>JAHRYZ010000166.1 GCA_020621905.1 Rhizobium sp. | reverse complement strand
CGGAGCCGGCCCGCGACGCACACCCGCAGGGCGGCGCTCCGGACCGAGACCCGGACGACGGCCAGATCGTTGGCCAGCCAGCGGGTGCGCTGGACGAGAGCCTGGTCGAGGATGGCCGCGTCGATCTGCGACACGACATTGAGGCTTTCGGCGATCTTCAGGAAGCGGTCCGGGCCGAGGATTCCCTCATCCGGATGGCTCCACCGGGCAAGCGCCTCGACGCCGTTGATCTCCAGCGTGTTGGCGTCGAACTGCGGCTGAAAATAGGCGATGAAGTCGTTCTGCTCCAGCGAGCGGAGGATTGCGTCGGCGGTCTTCTTGGTGTTGATCGTCAGCGATTTCAGGTGCTCGGTATAGCGCTCGACGCGGTTTCTGCCGTGGCGCTTGGCCTCGTAAAGGGCGATGTCGGCATTGACCAGCAGCTGCTCGGCCATGACGTCGCCCTTCTCCCGCATGGCAATGCCGATGGAGGCACCGACGCGGCATTCGTGTCCGGCATAGGTGATCGGCGTGCTGACGGCGTCGATCAGCCGGCGGGCAAGGTCACCATATTCGCCTTCGGTCATGGTGTCGGCACAGACGATGACGAATTCGTCGCCGCCGATGCGGGCGACGAAGTCCTCGGTGCGCGTGTTTTCGCGGAGCTTGGCTGCGACATGGCGCAGGATGGCGTCGCCGGCGCCATGGCCAAGCGTGTCGTTGATGTCCTTGAACCGGTCGAGATCGATATGCAGCACGGTTGCGCTGGCATCGGTTGCCGCCTCCGCGTCGAGCCGCATCAGATGCTGGTCGAGATAGCGGCGATTGGGCAGGTTGGTCAGCGCATCATGCAGCGAATTGTGCTCCATGTGCTGGCGGGCTTCCTCGAGCTCCAGGTTCTGCAACTCGGCCTGCAACTTCGCCTCGCGCAGTTCCTGCTGCAGCCGGACATCGGCGGTGACGTTCCAGTTGACGCCGACCAGCTTCTTGCGGAAGCGGCTGTCGCGATAGGTCGTGCCGTAGGCGCGGATATGGCGCACTTCGCCGTTGGCCGTCATGACGCGGAACTCGGTGACGTAGTCCTTGCCGGTTTCGATGGCCCGGGCGAAGACGCGCTCGGCTTCATCGAGGTCGTCGGGATGCAGGGCGTTGCGCCACGTCTCGTATGTATATTCGCCATCTCTCTGGACGCCGTAGAGCTGCTGCATGCGCGCATCCCAATGCAGCTGCCCGCTGCCGACATCGAGCTCCCAGACGCCGATGCGCGAGGCTTCCAGCGCGATTTCGAGCCGGTGGGACAGGACGCGCAGTTGCTCCTCTCGCTGGCGAAGGGCGGCGATATGGGATTGCCTCTCGCTCAGCAGCCGGGCGATCCAGGCCACGGGCGCGACGATCATGGCGCCCACCAGAAGCATCAGGGAGCGCGAGATCCACAGATCCGGCGCCGGCTGGTTCCAGCCGCCCTTTGGCGTCGCGACGATTTCCCATATCTCGTTGCCGAAATTGATCGGCATGCCGACCGGGTTGTCCTTGAAGACTGCGGCGTTGCCGTAGAAGGGTTCGCCGAGCTTGCCATCCTCCGTCCTGCCGGCGATCGCCACGTCGATGCCCAGACCGTCCACATCAAGCCCGCCATAGGCGTAGAGCTTGTCCAGGTCGATGACGGCGGCCACCAGACCCCAGAAGTCGCGCCCGCCCTTGCCGTTGGTGACGACGACCGGATAGCGGGCGATCAGTCCACGCCCCCCTTGAACGAGGTCGACAGGCCCCGTCACCACCAGACGACCGGTTTCCCGCACCAGAAGCGCGGCCTTTCGCTGGGCTTCGCTCGTGCGGTAGTCGAAGCCGATCAGCCGTTCATTGCCGGAAAGCGGATAGGCGAGGCGAACCACCAGGTCGGGTGCTGCGGCGAGGTTGCGTAGCTGGTGGGGCGTGTCGAAAATGCGGCGTGCCAGGGCGGAAAAGCGCTGCTGGTTTATCTTCGGTTCCGTCTCGATGACGGCGACCATGCCCTGCACCAGCTGGATATTGGCGTTGATGCCCCCCTCCAGACGGGCGCGGATCAGTCCGAGTTGCTCGGCGACCCCATTGCGCAGGTTTTCCTGATGCAGGCGGCTCTTCTGATGGTCGGCATAGAGAAGCGCGATCGCGACTGCGGCAACGACGATGACGGCGGGAATATAGTATTGAAGAGCCGCGCTCAGCGTGCCCCAACCTCTTTTCCCGCTGCCCCTGGCCATGCCTCGCGTCCCCATTCAATAGGCCTCGGCAATCTTTGGTTGTGCCTTGATCCACTCTAAATGAGGAGAATTTCATGAAACCCTTGAAATTTGTTGAATCACTGCGATGAAATCCTGCTCGATCATGCCTGTTCCTGGCTGATCCGAGTAAAGCCAAAGAAAAAGACCCCCTTTCGGGGGTCTGTGCAAATCAATCCGTAGAATTTTATTATTCGGCGGCCTGCATGGCCATCGGATTGTTCGGATGAGTGGTCCAGTTGGCGTAGTTCGGATCGACCGGTTTGCCGGTGCGCTGGTCGAGCGTTCCGGCTTCCAGGCCGACCATGGTGATGCAGTTCTCCACCGGACAGACATTGACGCAAAGGTTGCAGCCGACGCATTCGTCCTCCATCACCTCGAAATGGCGCAGGCCGTTGACTTCCGCCGTGATCGCCTGATGCGAGGTGTCCTCGCAGGCGATGTGACAGCGGCCGCACTTGATGCAGGCATCCTGGTCGATGCGCGCCTTGGCGATGTAGTTGAGGTTGAGATACTGCCAGTCGGTGACGTTCTGCACGGCCCGGCCGGTGATGTCGTCGAGACTGCGATGGCCCTTGGCGTCCATCCAGTCGGAAAGACCGGTGATCATCTCTTCGACGATCTTGAAGCCGTAGGTCATGGCGGCGGTGCAAACCTGCACATTGCCGGCGCCGAGAACCAGGAATTCGGCGGCGTCCCGCCAGATCGTCACGCCGCCGATGCCGGAGATCGGCAGGCCGTAGGTTTCCGGATCGCGGGCGATCTCGGCCACCATGTTCAGCGCGATCGGCTTGACCGCCGGCCCGCAATAGCCGCCATGCGTGCCCTTGCCGCCGACCGACGGGTTGGGGGCGAAATTGTCGAGGTCGACGGAGACGATCGAGTTGATCGTGTTGATCAGCGAGACGGCATCGGTGCCGCCGGCCTTGGCGGCGCGGGCGGGTTTGCGGATGTCGGCGATGTTCGGCGTCAGCTTGGTGATAACCGGCATGCGGGTATACTGCTTGCACCAGCGCACCACCATTTCGATATATTCCGGCACCTGGCCGACGGCGGCGCCCATGCCGCGTTCCGACATGCCGTGCGGACAGCCGAAATTGAGTTCGATGCCGTCGGCGCCCGTCTCCTCGACGAGCGGCAGGATCGCCTTCCACTCTTCCTCCACGCAAGGCACCATGATCGAGGCGACGAGCGCCCGGTCCGGCCAGTTCATCTTGACCTGCTTCATTTCCCGCAGGTTGACCTGGAGCGGCCGGTCGGTGATCAGCTCGATATTGTTCAAGCCGAGCAGCCGGCGGTCGGCGCCCCAGATCGCCCGTAGCGCGGGCCGTTGACGTTGACGACCGGCGGGCCTTCGAGCCCAGCGTCTTCCACCACGCCGCCCCAGGCCTTGAAGGCGCGCTCGACATTGTAGGCCTGTCGTCGGCGGCGCAGGGCGAGCCAGAAGGGGTTCGGCGATTTGATGCCGACGAAATTGTTGCGAATATCAGCCATGGTTTCGTTCTCTCGATCCCGGGTCAAGCGACAGCGCTTATCGCCGCTTGCACGGCGAGAGAACGATTGATGGTTCAGCCATCGCGGCCCATGGCGACGGCGAAACGGTGAGGTCCTGGCCGCCGAGGCTCAGTCGCCGCCGGCCCATCGCCAGGACGAGGTCGGCCTCGCCGTCGACGGCGATCTTCCCGGCCTGCAGCTGGAACTGCTCCACGCCCATGAGGTCGATCTTCTGGCCGATGGCGACGAGGATCTGGTCCGCCTTGATCTCGGCGGCATGGCCGGTGCCCTTCATGATGCCGTTTTCGACATGGGTGTATTCCAGCGTGATCGCCGAAACGTGGCCGTGGTGATGCGCCACTTCCTTCGGCTGGAGCCAATGGCGGATGTGCACGCCCTTGGAGGCGGCGAGGTTTTGTTCGAACTCGGAGGCGTTCATGTGCTCCTTGCCGCGGCGGTAGCAGATGGTGACGTTCTCTGCGCCGAGCAGCTTCGCCTGCACGGCCGCATCGATGGCGGTCATGCCGCCGCCGATGACGACGACGTCGCGGCCGACCGGGACGTCACCCTTGTCGGTGGCTTCGCGCAGGTTGGCGATGAACTCGACGGCATCCAGCACGCCGTTGACATGGGCGCCGGGAATGTTCAGCGCGTTGACGTTGCCAAGGCCTGTGCCGAGGAAGACGGCGTCGTGCTTGGCCTGAAGATCGGCGAGGGTGAAGTCGCGGCCGAGCATCTGGCCGTCCAACACGTCGATATTGCCGAGCGACAGGATGTAGTCGACTTCCTTCTGGGCGAAGTCGTTGGTCGCCTTGTAGGCGGCGATGCCGTATTCGTTGAGACCGCCGGCCTTTTCGCGGTGATCGTAGATCGTCACGTGGTGGCCGTGCATGGCGAGCCGGTGGGCGCAGGCAAGGCCGGCCGGGCCGGCGCCGACGACGGCCACCGATTTGTCGGTCGTCGCTGCCGGCGTGTAGAACTGGCGGTTCTGCTCGATGGCGATGTCGGTCGCATAGCGCTGCAGCCGGCCGATCTCGACCGGGCGCTCCTCCGCCGTGTTGCGCACGCACGCTTCTTCGCAGAGCGTCTCGGTCGGACAGACGCGGGCGCACATGCCGCCGAGGATATTCTGGTCGAAGATCGTCTTGGCCGAGCCGATCGGATTGCCGGTCGAGATCTGGCGGATGAACAGCGGAATGTCGATCGAGGTGGGACAGGCCGTCATGCACGGCGCGTCATGACAGAAGTAACAGCGGTCCGAGGCCACCAGCGCCTCATGGTCGTCGAGACGCGGATGCAGATCGGAGAAATTCTTCACGTATTCGGCAGCGTCAAGCCGCCCGGCCTTCAGGCCCGGTTCCAGTCGTCGCATCGAAGTTCCCTCTTTTATATGGTGCGATTGAGGACAGGCTAACCCAGGAAAAAAAATTTATCAAACGGTAAAATTTATCCCGGCGCGATGCACAAACCCTAGGCAGTGCAGGGGTTCTAGCCCTCCAGCCGCGCCTGCTCGCGCTCCCGGTAGACCTTGGGAGGCATGCCCACATTGTGGGTGAAGAAGCGGCTGAAATAGGCCTGGTCCTCGAAGCCGAGCCGGGTGGCGATCTGCTGGATCGACAGGGCGCTGAACACCAGGTCGCGCTTGGCTTCGAGGATGATGCGCTCGGCAATCAGGCGGCTCACGGGTTTGCCGGCGATGGCGCGGGTGATGCGGTTGAGATGCGTCGCGGAGATGCCGAGTTGCGCGGCGTAATGGTCGACCGGCAGCCGGATGCGAAAGCTCTCGCCGATCAGGTCCGTCAGCCGGGCAAAACGCTCCCGGTCGCGGTCGGCCTCGCGCCGTTCCCGTTCCGCGCCGCTCATCCGCATGGTCAGGAGCAGCGCCGTGGTCAGCATGGTCTCGACCAGAGTCGCCGGCCGCGCCGCGCCTTCGACGATCTCGCGCTCGGCCCGGTCGAGCGTTTCGCCGAGATAGGGCGTGTCGGGGTGGTCTGCAGGCAGGCGGGTCAGGCTTGGCCGCGCAAGCCATTCGGCTAGTCCCGGATGGCCTGGATAGTCCGCCGGAAACCGCCGCGACACCAGCGTGATGACCGCACCGTCGACATCCCGGGAGAAGCGAAAGCCGTGGTCGTGGCGCTCGGGCATGACGATCACCGTCAGCGGCCCGAAGGCCTGCCATCGGCCGTCCATCAGGGCTTCGCCCTGGCCGGCGCGGATGTGCAGAATCTGAAACAGCCGCTCATGGCGATGCGGCCGGATCTCCCAGCTGTGCTGCGAGCTTCGACTGAAGATCGTCTCGGCATGGGCCCAGAACTCCGCATGTTCTGTCGGCTTCTCGCCGTAGAGGCTGTAGATCGGTACGGGTCTGGTCACGCCTCGGGCTTGGCTCCGTGTTCGAATTGTCCAAGAGTGTGCCGGAATCTTCCATTGTCGGCAAGGCGCTGCGGCTTATCATTCCGCAAGAACAGGAGGAGGATTTCCATGCGCACCCAGGTCGCCATCATCGGCTCCGGGCCTTCGGGCCTTTTGCTCGGTCAGTTGCTCAGCAAGGCCGGCATCGACAATGTCATCATCGATCGCGTCGATCGCGACTACATCCTCGGCCGCATCCGCGCCGGCGTGCTGGAAGTGGGTGCCGTCGGCATGATGGACAGGGCGGGCGCGGGGACGCGCATGCACAAGGAAGGGCTTGTCCATGACGGCTTTGCGCTGTCCTTCTCCGGCCGGCGCCATCGGATCGACCTGAAAGGTCTCACCGGCACCTCCGTCATGGTCTACGGCCAGACGGAACTGACGCGCGACCTGATGGACCACCGCGAGGCCGACGGCGGCAAGACCATCTACAATGCCGCCCACGTCACGCCGCACGAATTCGACGGCGAAACCCCCTATGTCACCTACGAGATGGATGGCACCACGCACCGAATCGACTGCGATTTCATCGCCGGCTGTGACGGCTATCACGGACCGAGCCGCGCGGCGGTGGAAGGGCGGGGGCTCAAGACCTATGAGAAGGTCTATCCGTTCGGCTGGCTCGGCATTCTCGCCGATGTGCCGCCGGTCGATCATGAGCTGATCTATGCGAACCACGCGCGCGGCTTTGCGCTCTGTTCGCAGCGCTCGCTCACCCGTTCGCGCTACTATGTCCAGGTGCCGCTCTCCGACAAGGTCGAACAATGGTCGGACGACGCCTTCTGGGACGAGATCCGCCGTCGCCTGCCGGCCGATGTGGCGGAAGCCATGGTCACCGGCCCGTCGATCGAGAAATCGATCGCGCCGCTGCGTTCCTTCGTCGCCGAGCCGCTCCGGTTCGGCCGGTTGTTCCTGGTCGGCGATGCCGGCCACATCGTGCCGCCGACCGGTGCCAAGGGGCTCAATCTCGCAGCATCCGACGTGCATTACCTGTTCGAGGGCCTGCAGGAATTCTATGGTGACCGGTCCCCGGCCGCTCTCGACGCCTATTCGGGCCGCGCCCTGTCGCGGATCTGGAAGGCCGAGCGCTTCTCCTGGTCCATGACCATGCTGCTGCACCGCTTCCCGGATGAGGGCGATTTCGGCCAGAAGGTGCAGGAGGCGGAGCTTGACTACCTTTCCAGCTCGAGGGCCGCACAGAGCGCCATGGCAGAGAACTACGTCGGTCTGCCATACTAGGCCGACCGGCATCGAACGTCCCCGCGCCTGCGGCCGGCTGCCACGCAGCCGGCCGCATTCGTCTTGTGTCAAAATATGATGCGAATTGTCATGTTTTAATCTTTACTGTAAATATCAAGTTTAATAAGGTCCGGTCTCACAAGATGGGAAAAAGCCGTGCCCAGGTGGCGGCGAGATTTGAGGAACGGACATGGCGAAAAACGGCAAGAAGCAGGCGGCCCAGAAGCTGGCGGCCAAAGCGGACCAGGGCGCGGGCGCACCCGCTGAAAAGTCTGCGCTCAGCGTTCGCAGCTTCCTCTATGTCGGAGGGCGGGACTGCCAGGTCGCGCATCTGCGCCAGATCGCCAGCAATCATGGCGCGGAACTCATCCACCATGACGGCGGTTTGAGGGAAGCGGTGTCGCGCATCGATACCGTGCTGCCCTCGGTCGACTGCGTTTTCTGCCCCATCGACTGTATCAGCCATGATGCGTGTCTGAGGGTGAAGAGCGGCTGCAAGAAATTCGGCAAGACCTTCATTCCCCTGCGCAATGGCTCGAAGTCCAGCCTGGAGCGGGCTTTGCAGACCCTGAATGAGAGGAATGACAATTCATGACCGACGATGATTTCGACGCCACCCTGCTGATCGGCCTGCACAAGCTGGCGGGGCACAATTGCGAGGGCCTGGTGCCGGCCCTGCATGAACGGCTGGCCGACGTCCGGGCCGTTCGGCAACACAGCGCGGAAATCGTACCCTTGCCGGGCTTGCATCAGCGCCCCACCACACCCATGTCATGCAGGTTGCCCTATGGCGACGCCACGATCATCAACTTTCCTGCACCGAAATGGCAGCGGAATGCCTTACGCAAGAATGGGTAGCACCGAAGCTTGCGGCGGCGCAGGACCTTTCAAGGACGGACTGCATGAACGCGATCAACCCCGTGGATCTTGGTGGCGTCGACGTCACACCGATCCTTCCGTCGCTCAACTTCTCCCAGACCCGTGATTTTTATGTCGATGCGCTCGGCTTCGAACAGCAGCCGGCGGCCTGTGAAGAATACCTCGTGCTGAGGCGGGGCCGCATGGTCCTGCATTTCTGGAACTGCGACGACCCGCACATGGCCGTCAACAGCTCGGTCTTCATCCGCAGCGATTCCCTGACGCCGCTTTACGAAGAGTTTTTGGCGCGCGGAGTGGACGGCCTGGTGCGGATCGAAGACGAGGACGGCGACGAAAAGATCGCCCGTTTCTATATTCGCGATCCCCACGGCAATCTGCTTCTGTTCGGGCGCAGGGAAACCGCCGGCCTCTGACCCGTCTGGTCAATGCCGTTCCACCGCAAGGTCGCTCCCGTCGATCCTTGCGGAAACAGTCGACACCGCGCGGCCTGGTCTCGCGGCTGTCGCCCTGCGGGCTGCGGTGTCAGCTCCGGGATACGGGAAAAAATGCGCCGATCCCGGCCAGCAGCCAGCCGAGCATCATCAGAATACCGCCGGTCGGCGCCGCCATCGGAAACAGGCCCGTGCCGTAGAACTGCTTGAAAACGAGATCGCCGGCAAAGAGCAGGGTGCCGAGGCCCATCAGCGCGCCCGCACTGGTGGCCGTCCGGATCAGCCTGTGGCCGGCGAAAAGCGCCAGCATGGCCGGCGCATG
>JAHRYZ010000165.1 GCA_020621905.1 Rhizobium sp. | reverse complement strand
TACCAAATTCTGGAGGAAGTTCAGGGTCTCAGGTCACTTTCCCTATCATCGAGAGCTTCAGGCGCTTCGGTGACTCAGATCCATCACCTTAGAAGACTGAGAACTGCATCTATAAGAGGCTAGCGCCTAGAAACGCAAAAACCGCCCTGCGAGACAGAGGCGGTAGTGACGTTTTTACGGTTAAGCCCTTGTTAAATCAATGTAATCAGTGATTTATGTTTGAACTGGTTGCGGGGGCCTGATTGCACGGAGACTTGTACGGAACCTCACTTAAGTAGTGGTTAGTCGGGCATTTTGCGAGATAAGCTTATTTATGGAACAGTGCCGCGCTGATTTCCCCCTGCCCTTATGGGTTTCTGGCGTATTTGTAGACGGTGTTGCGTGAGACGCCGAGCGTCCGTGCCGTTAGGCTGATGTTGTTTCCGTTGCTGCGCAGCATCTCGGTGACTTCCCGGCCGATCTTGGTGCGCAGGGAATGGGTCTGGCGGCCGACGCCTACTCCTGGGTGGCCGAGCAAATCGAGAACATCGGAAGGTGCAATCCTGTTTCCGTCTGCGGCCATCACCAGTTGCAGCAGGGCGGACCGCAGTTCGCGCATGTTTCCGCGCCAGCCGAATGCCGCCATCAGCGTCGCGGCGGCGGGATCGATCTGCGTGCCGGGCGAGATCTCCGCCAGCATGCTGTCGAGGACGGCGCCGAAATCGGTTCGGTCGCGCAGCGCCGGCAGTTCCAGACGAATGACGCCAAGGCGATAGAACAGATCCTCCCTGAAGCGCCTGGTGGCGATCGCCTCCTCGAGGTCGACATTGGTGGCGGCGACGATCTGCGTATCGACCTTGCGCACCTGATGGCCGCCGACCGGACGGACCTCGGAACTGTCGAGGAAGCGCAATAGCGCTACCTGGCTTGATAGCGGCATGTCGGCGATCTCGTCGAGGAAAAGCGTGCCGCGATCGGCGGCGACGGCGAGACCCTCGGCGCCCGTGCGCTGGGCTCCGGTGAAGGCGCCGCCGACATAGCCGAAGAGTTCGGCCTCCAGCAGATGCTCGGGCAGCGCGCCGCAATTGACAGCGATGAAGCTACCCTGGCGCCGGCTTGCCTTGTGGATATGCCGGGCCAGCATTTCCTTGCCGGTGCCACTTTCGCCGCGGATCAGGAAGGGCGGTTTGAAGCGGACGGCGCGGGCAATCTTGTCCAGTTGCTGGCGCACGACCGCATCGTTGGCGACGAAGTCGGGCTTTGCCGACGGCGGAAGGCTGCTGCCGGTCGCATCGGCGCCGGCTGGCTTTCCGGCCTGGGGCTGACGCTTCTCAAAGCTGTGGCGATTGCGCCAGTGGACGGCGTAACGGCTGCCGAAACCATCGCGCAGCGTCGGCTGCCGGCTGTTCGACATCTCCGCCAGAGCCAGATCGAACGGAGTGTCGAAGATAGCGTTGAATTCCGTGCCGGGGCGTAGCGGGATACCGCGCAGGATCTCCCGTGCGCGTTTGTTGACCGCCACCAGCCGTCCATTGGCATCGAACGAGACAAGCCCGCCGCTGACCGAATTCAGCAGTTCCCAGCGGGAATGAAACAGCACGACGATGTGCTTTTCCTGCTGGGCGAGAAACAGCGAGTTCTCGATATGGGTGGCGGCCATGCGCATCAGCGCCAGGGTGTGGCTGTGGCGCGCGCTGCAATCGGACGAGGCGTCGAGCACGCCGGCAAGTTCACCGTCGGAATGCAGGATCGGCGCGGCAAAGCAGCTGACATCGGAATAGGCGGCAAAGAAGTGTTCCTCGCCGTGAACGATCAGCGGCTGGCGACCGGCCGCGCAGGTTCCCAGAGCATTGGTGCCGCGCAGGCTTTCCTTCCACACGGCGCCCGGCACGATCCCTCGACCCGGTCTGCTGGACTGGAAGTCGCCATCGGCGATGGTATCGAGCACCGTTCCTTCGGCATTGCCGAAGGCGATCAGGAAATTGCTCCCGGCGATCTGCTGATAGAGCGAATGCATTTCGGCCACGGCGAAGCGATGGGTCAGTTCATCGCGCTCGCGCAACTGCTTGAGCTCCCGCGTGCCGATCTGGATCGGCGGCGGCGTCACCCGAGGATCGAGCCCGGATTCGATGCAGCGCTGCCAACTCTCGGCGATCTGCGGATTGACGAGATTGCCGTCGACCTGTCCACCCTGCATCAACGTGATCCTGAGCCTCTTCAGGCGCTCAGTCCGTGAAAGCATCTGTCTGTTCCCCCCGGACAGCGCCTCTCCTCAGGCTTTTCAAGGGTTTTGTCCCTTCTTGTCCGGGTCTTAGTGGACCAATTTTCGCTGCCGCTGGCAAGTGTTCATGATTTGAACACGTGAAGCCCTGCCGCTGTTGTGGGCCTGAACATCATGCGCTGCCGCGAGCGCACCGCACCAAAACATCATCTATTTGATTTCACTGATTTCTTTCAGGTGAACAGGCAGTTGGCACGGCAACTGCAATGAGAAAGGCGGAAAGACAATGCGCCGAGTGAGGAGGCTTTGGAATGAAGGCAGCAGTTCTGCACGAATATGACGAGAAGCTCGAGAAGAGCGAATTCGTAGTCTACGAGGATGTGCCCGATCCCCGTATCGAGGGGCCAAACGATGTGATCGTGCGGATCGGGGGGGCGGGCGTCTGCCGCACCGACCTGCACGTCATCGAAGGCCTGTGGCGCAACAATTCCGACGTCCAGCTGCCCTATATCATGGGGCACGAAAATGCCGGATGGGTCGAGGAGGTCGGTCCGGGCGTCACGCACTTCAAGCCGGGCGACGCGGTGATCTGCCATCCGCTGGTCACGTCGGGCCATTGCCTCGCCTGCCGGCGCGGCAACGACATGCATGCCGAGGAAAGCTCCTTTCCCGGAATCAATACCAATGGCGGCTATGCCGAATATCTGCGGACCGGCGCACGCTCGCTGATCAAGCTGCCAAAGACGCTCGCGCCGAAGGATGTGGCGCCCTACACCGATGCCGGCCTCACCGCCTACCGTGCCTGCAAGAAGGCCGCCCAGCACCTTCTGCCCGGACAATATGCCGTGGTGATCGGCGTCGGCGGCCTCGGTCATATCGGCGTCCAGGTGCTGAAATCGCTCTGTGCGGCGAAGGTCATCGCCGTCGACCGCTCGAAGGAAGCGCTGGAGCTTGCCGCCAAGTGCGGCGCCGACGAACTGGTGCTCGCCAATGGCGAACAGGTCGACAAGGTGCTCGCATTGACCGGCGGATGGGGCGCCGAGGCCGTCATCGATTTCGTCGGCGAAGGCACTGCGATCCTGGAGGGGCTCGCCATGACCCGCAACGACGGCGCCTACTACATCGTCGGCTATGGGGGAAAGCTCGAGATCCCGACCATCGACATGATCACGTCGGAAAAACGGATCGTCGGCAATCTCGTCGGCACCTATCCCGAACTGGTCGAACTCATGGCGCTTGCCGATCAGGGCAAGGTCCACCTGGCAACGGCGGAATACCGGCTGGCCGATGCCAACCGCGCCCTGCTCGACCTTCACCACGGCAAGATTCACGGCCGCGCAGTGCTTATTCCTTGAGGAGGAGCCGGCTTTCGCCGGCAAGGATTTTAAACCTGGGAGAGAGAAACATGACATTGAAGACATTGCTTCTGACCGCCAGCACGCTTGCGCTGGCGGCCGCCGCAGCACCCGCCATGGCAGCCGATTACAGTCGCTTCGGCATTCCGGCCGACCTGCCGGGAACCTGCTCCTACGAGGCGATCGACGCCAAGGACTATTCCGGCCGCACGCTCAACATCATCACCCATGCCGTTCCGGTGATCGGCGAGCCGACTGCGCTCCACGCCAAACAGTTCGAGGAACTGACCGGCGCCAAGGTGAGCGTCGTGCATGTACCGTTCGGGGACCTGTTCCAGCGCATCCTGATTCCGTTCCAGACCGGGCAGAATGCCTATGACGTGCTGTTCTACGGCTCTCTATGGATCGGCGACCTCAACCCCTTCCTGGCCCCCGTTCCGGATGCCTATCGCGAGTCGACCGGCATGAAGGATGTCACCCGCAACTACATCGACGTCGCCAAGTGGAGCGACCAGATGGTGCAATATCCGATCGACGGTGACCGGCACTATCTGAAGTACGCGCCGACATGTTCGAAAACCCGGAGATGCAGGCGAAGTTCAAGGAAGCGACCGGCCGCGACCTGACCGTGCCCGCCACCTGGGAAGAATATAACGAAGTCGCCAAGGTCTTTTCCGGCTGGGACTGGGACGGCGACGGCAATCCCAATTTCGGCTCGGCTGAAGTCGCCAAGCGCGACGACCTGATGTTCTCGGCCTTCATCAGCCGCGCGGCACCCTATGCCAAGAACCCGAACGTCAAGGGCGGCTTCTTCTTCGACCTCGAAACCATGGAACCGCTGATCAATTCGCCCGGCTTCGTGCGCGGCCTTGAGCTGTTCGTCGCGGCCTCGAAGGACTGGGCGCCGGGCGGCGCCAATTTCGGCCTCGGCGACGAGATCTTCGCCTTCGGCGGCGGCCATCGCTGATGAGCTATTCCTGGGACGATGCTTTCGTCCAGGCGCAGCAGGCCGACAGCCGATCGCAACAGGCCGCGGCGCCTCTGCCGGGCGCCCGCGAGGTCTGGAACCGCAAGACCAAGCAGTGGGACAAGTTCGAGGAGCCGAACCGCGCGCCCTACATCACCTGGGGCTGGACCTCGGCGGTGTCGGCCAAGTCGAAGAACCAGGACATGGCCTTCGACTATCTGTGCTTCTTCTCCAACGAAGCCAACACACTGTCCGACCTGCAGGTCGGCCGTTTCGGCGTCAATCCCTACCGCACCAGCCATTTCGATCCAGCGCTATGGACCGACAAGCTCGCTGGGATGCCGATCTTGCCAAGAGCTACGTCGAAACGCTGTCGGGCGCGGACACCAGCAGAACCGTGTCTTCGACCTTCGCGTTCGGGCGTCAGCCAGTTCGCGACCTCCGCACGGAGTCGCCTCGGCGATCGCCGGTCAGGCGACACCGCAGGCAGCGCTGACCAGTGGCCAAGGAGTGGAAGGACATCGTCGACCGGATCGGCGTCGACAGGCGCGGGCCTATGGCCGCGTCGTCGCTCTGGAAGACAACCAGTAACTCCAGGACCGTCGAAAGGGGGCGCATCGCAAGCGGTGCGCCCCTTACCGTGGAGAAGGCTTTTGTCCCGTGTCCTTCGACCGGGGCGGATGTGGCCGTAAACTGAAGGAACGAACCGCGTGTATGGGCTGTCGCGCTACAAACTTTTCTTCCTGCTGCCGGGACTCCTCACCCTGCTGGCGATCATCCTGTTTCCGCTGATCTTCACCATCCGCGTGAGTTTTTCGGGATGGGATGCCGCAAGCCCCGGCCTGAACTTCATCGGCGGCGGCAACTACGGACGCATCTTCAGCGATGCCCGCTTCTGGGAATCTCTCGTCCGGCTCGGCTTCATCGCCACGGCCTGCGTGCTGCTCGAATATGTCATCGCCTTCGCGCTTGCTCTGCTCGTCTGGCATCAGGTGCGGCTGAGGCGGCTGACGCGCGTCCTGTTTCTCATTCCGATGATGACGACACCAGTGGTCATGGCCGTAATCTGGCGCACGATCTTCCACGAATCCCTCGGGCCGGCCAATGACCTGATGCAGATTCTCGGCATTGGAAATATCGCCTGGCTGACAAGCGCCGGCTGGGCGACGGTGGTCGTCATACTCGTCGACGTCTGGCAGTGGACGCCGTTCATGTTCCTGCTGCTGATGGCCGGCCTGCTGTCGCTGCCGAAGGAGCCGTTCCTGGCTGCCGCGATCGATGGCGCCGGACCGATCCGGACCTTCTTCAACGTGACCTTTCCGGCCATGGCACCGATCTCGGCGGGCGCGGTCATCATCCGTCTGATCGAAGCCTCGAAAATCATGGAAACGATCTACGTCGTCACGTCCGGCGGGCCTGGCACGGCCACGGAAACCTCAAGCTACTACATCTTCATCGGGTGCACGCGACTTCCAGATGGCTACGCGGCGGCGCTGTCGATCACCTGGTGATCGCGGTCGTGCCGACGATCATCGCAATTCTCGAATACCTCGTCAAATCGAACCTGATCCATGCCGCCTCTTCCGCATCATCAAGACGGCGGCGATCCTCGGATGGAGCGCCTTCGTCATCGCGCCACTGTGGGCGCTGACGACTCGTTCAGACCGCCAACGGGGTTACCGCCGGGCCGACCTATCTGCCCTATGTCGACTACGAGCCTTCGCTCGCCGCCTGGAAGGGTCTGTTCGGATCAGGTGCCGGCAGCATCGACATCGTCCAGCCGTTCGCCGCAAGCATGATCGTCACGCTGTCGGCCAGCGCGATCAGCCTGATCCTCGGTACGTTCGCCGCCTACGGATTGTCGCGCTTCGTCTACAAGGCGGGGCCGATCGGCAACAACGACCTCACCTTCTTCTTCGTCTCGCAGCGGATCATGCCGCCGGTGGTGCTGGCCATCCCGTTCTTCCTGATGCTCGGTTTCTTCGGCCTGCTCGACACGATCCTCGGTCTGGTCACCGTCTACATCGCCCTGCTCCTGCCAATCGCCGTCTGGGTGATGGTCGACTTCTTCAACAATATTCCGCGCGAGCTCGACGAGACGGCGATGATCGACGGCTGCACGCCGATCGAGACCTTCTGGCGGGTGATCCTGCCGAATTCGCTGCCCGGCCTCGTGGTCGCCGGTATCTTCTGCATCGTCTTCGGCTGGAACGACTTCTTCTTCGCCTTCACGTTGACCTTCACCGAGACGCAGTTGCTGCCCGTGGCGATCGTCTCGCTGAATTCCTCGGTGACACCATGGTGGAGCCTTTCCGCCTCGGCACTGGTCTCGGTGGCGCCCCTGATCGTGGTCGCCTTCCTGGTGGAGCGCTACCTTGAAAAAGGCAGCCTCGCCGGCGCACGCAAATAGGAGGCATGATGACCTACGCAATCCGCAATCTGACCGTGGCCGACGGCAACGCCATCCATCTCGACGGGCTGGACGTCGAACTGCCGGCATCTGGCGTCGTCACCGTGATCGGCCGCACGCTCTCCGGCAAGACGACCTTTCTCAAGGTACTGGCCGGGCTGCAGGCAGTACGCTCCGGCAGTCTCGTGCGCGACGGGGTCGATCTGCTGAATATCCCCGCGTGGAAGCGCCGGGTCGGCATGGTCTACCAGCAGTTCGTCAATTATCCGCACCTGAACGTGCGCGACAATATCGTCTTTCCGCTGAGGCGGGCTGGATGCACGCCGTCCGAAATCGAGGCGAAACTCACCTATGTCAGCGACCTGCTCGGCCTGCGCCCCTATCTCGACCGACGTCCGGCGGAGCTTTCCGGCGGCCAGCAGCAGCGCGTGGCGCTTGCCCGGGCGCTGGTAAAGGATACCGATTTCCTGCTGCTCGACGAGCCGCTGGTCAATCTGGACTACAAGCTGCGCGAACAACTGCGCGACGAGTTCCGACGCATCTTCCGCGACAGCAGGGACCGCCTGGTCGTCTATGCGACGACCGAACCGGCCGAGGCGATGATCCTGCAGGGGCATGTCATCATCCTGCACGAGGGCAAGGTGATCCAGACGGGCGACTATCGTGACGTCTTCCACTATCCCGCCAACACGATCGCGGCGCAGGTCTTCAACGATCCGCCGATGAATCTGCTCGAAGGCAAAATCGCGGGCGGCCGGATGATCCTCGGGCCATCGTTCGAAACGCCGCTGCCGGAGCATTTTTCCACGCTTGCGCCGGGTCGCTATACCTTCGGCCTCAGGGCGACCGACCTGGCACTCCACGGAGACTTTTCCGCGACCGTGGCGCTCGCCGAGGTCAACGGCTCGCTGACCGTGCTGCATCTCGATCTGGACGGGCGCAGTCTCGTGCTGGAGGAGGAGGGCGTGCATCTCTTTCAGCCAGGTGACAGGATCGGTTTCACCCCGGACAGCGCGCGTTTCTACGCCTTCGATGCGACCACGGGCACGCTGATTGCCGCCCCGCCCCGCAGAAGCGTCTCCGGCCAGAAGGATTGATTGCATGGCAAAGATCGAACTCAGGAGCCTCGCCCATGCCTACGACATCGTCGACGGCAAGCCGAACTACGCGCTCCATCCGCTGAATCTCACCTGGGAGGACGGCGGCACCTATGCCCTGCTCGGCCCGTCCGGCTGCGGCAAGAGCACGATGCTGAACATCGTCTCCGGCCTGCTGATGCCGAGCGAAGGCAGGGTGCTGATCAACGGGACCGACGTGACCTCGGTCGGCGCGGTGAAGCGTAACATCGCCCAGGTCTTTCAGTTTCCGGTGGTCTATCCGTCGAAGACGGTGTTCGAGAACCTTGCCTTTCCGCTGCGTTGTCGCAACACGCCGAAAGGCGAGATCGACCGGCGGGTCAACGAGGTGGCAAGCCTGCTCAATCTCGACGGAGTGCTGCAGAAGCCGGCGCGGAAGCTCACGCCTGACCTCAAGCAACTGATCTCACTCGGGCGCGGACTGGTGCGCGACGACGTGGCGGTCATCCTCATGGACGAACCCCTGACAGTGATCGATCCGCAGCTGAAATTCAGCCTGAGGCGCAAGCTGCGCGACATCAGCGCCCAGCATGGACACACGCTGGTCTATGTAACGCACGACCAGAACGAGGCGATGACGCTGGCCGAACAGGTCGTGGTCATGGACCATGGCCGCGTCGTACAGATGGGGAGCCCCCAGGCACTGTTCGAAGAACCGGTGCATCGCCACGTCGGCTATTTCATCGGCTCGCCAGCGATGAATTTTCTCGAGGGCAGGGTCGACGGGGGTACGGTGTCGGTCCTCGGACGCGAGGTCGGTGCGCTCCGCTCTGCCGAAGGCCGTTCGCTGAGCGAGGTCGTGGTCGGCATTCGTCCGGAATTCGTCACGCTTACCGACACCCCGCAAGCGGGCACATTGCCTGCGACCGTCATGGATATTCAGGACATGGGCTGCTTCGCCATCGTCAGTGCCGACCTCGGGAACAGCACGATCGTGAAGCTGCGCACTCCCCATCACGTTCCGCCCGTCGGTGCCGCAACCAATCTTGTATTCACGCCCGAGAAGGTTCGCTT
>JAHRYZ010000164.1 GCA_020621905.1 Rhizobium sp. | reverse complement strand
AGAAGGGTTGGCGCGCCTGGCGCTCGGCACCGGCGGCGATCGAGGAATGCAGGAGAATGCGGATGGTGTTCTCGCCCGGCTGGAGCGCGGCCGAGACGTCCGGCCGGTAGCGGCGGAAGCAGTTGTCGGCGGAGAGCACCGGCACGTCGTTGACGAAGACGACCGCGACCGTGTCGAGATAGTCGATGTCGAGGTACCATTGGCTGTCGGCGTGATCGAGAAAGAACGACCGTTCCAGCGTCCAGTCATGCTCGGCCACCCACTGCACGGCTTCCTCGTTGCGGCCGAAATAGGGGTCGGCAATGATGCCGGCGGCTTGAAGCGCCGAATGCACGTCGCCCGGCAGCGTCATCGCCGCTCCGTGCTGACCGTCGGCCGTGGACAGGCGCCATTCGCCGGAGAGGTCGATGGTGTTCTGTGTGTCGGAAGCAATCGTCATGGGCCATCTCATTTCGGGCCGTCGGCCCATTGCATTTCTTGCGGTCATAAGGGGCCATGCTTTCAGGCCCCTCATCCGCCTGCCGGCACCTCTGCCAGCCCTTCGCTGGGGCTCAGGGCGTTCGTCATTCGAAACGATTCACTGGATCGTTTCGTCGGCTTCGCCGACCATTCCTCACCCCGTTCTGACGGTGAGAAGGGACGAGTGGCACCGCCGGGGCCGTCCCGATCCTTCGAGGCCCCTTCGGGGCACCTCAGGATGAGGGCGGAGCGTGGCCCAGACAACCATCATTCATCACGAGGAGAATGCCATGCGCGCGCATCGCGGGCCTGTTTCGCTGACGGAAAAATTCGTCAACCTGACATTGAAGGGGGTGGAGGGCGACGGGTCGTTCTCGGGTTATGCCAGCCTGTTCGGCGAGGTCGATCTCGGGCGCGATGCGATCGAGCCGGGGGCCTTCGAGAAGTCGCTGGCAAAGCGCGGCGCCAAGGGGGTGCGCATGCTGTTCCAGCACGACCCGGCCGAGCCGATCGGCGCCTGGCGCGTGATCCGCGAGGATGCCCGCGGGCTCTATGTCGAGGGGCAGCTGTCATTTGGCGTGGCGCGGGCCCGCGAGGTGCATGCGCTGATGAAGTCGGGCGCGCTCGACGGGCTGTCGATCGGCTTTCGCACCGTGCGCTCGCGGTCCGACCGCAAGAGCGGCGTGCGCCGGATCATCGAGGCGGATCTCTGGGAGATCTCGGTGGTGACCTTCCCGATGCTGCCGGCGGCGCGGGTTTCGAACGTCAAGCATGCGCGGTTCTTCCGCGACAAGGAAACCGAGCTCGTCCGCGCCATGCGCCGGGCGGCGCGGACAATGGCCATGGATGTCTTCAGGAAAGGATGACAGATGAGCGATGCAGTGATGGACGAACAGACGGCCGGCGCCCCGCGCAAGCGGACGGCACCGGAGGTCAAGGCCGTGCCCGACAGCGTGACGGCGGCGTTCGAGGACTTCATGGGCGCCTTCGAGGCGTTCAAGGACGTCAACGATCGGCGGCTTGCCGAGATCGAGCAGAAGCTTTCCGCCGACGTGGTGACCCGCGACAAGATGGAGCGGATCAACAAGGCGATGGACGAGCAGGGCCGGATGCTCGACGAACGGGTGCGGAAGAAGATGCGGCCGCCGCTTGGCCGCGGCGGGGAGGCCGACGGGCCGGAGGCGGCCGAGCACAAGGCGGCCTTCGAGGCCTATATCCGCCGCGGCGACGAGGCGGGCCTGCGCGAGCTGGAGGCGAAGGCGATGAGCGCCGGCACGCCCGCCGACGGCGGCTATCTCGTGCCGCCGGAGACCGACACCGAGATCGGCCGCAGGCTCTCCGTCGTCTCGCCGATCCGGGCGCTGTCGACGGTCCGGCAGGTCTCGGGCTCGGTGCTGAAGAAGCCGTTCTCCCCGGGTGGCATGACCGCCGGCTGGGTGGCCGAGACCGCGGCGCGGCCGCAGACGGCGAGCGCCCAGCTTGCCGAACTCTCTTTCCCGACCATGGAACTCTATGCCATGCCGGCGGCAAGCCAGGCGCTGCTCGACGATGCGGCGGTCGATATCGAGGCCTGGATCGCCTCGGAAGTGGACATCGCCTTTGCCGAGCAGGAAGGCACGGCCTTCGTCTCCGGCGACGGGGTGAACAAGCCGAAGGGCTTTCTCGCCTATGACCAGGTGGCGGACGGCGCGTGGGAATGGGGCAAGATCGGCTATCTTGCGACCGGCGTGGCGGGCGGCTTTGCCGCCTCGGGGCCGTCGGACGTGCTGGTCGACCTGGTCTATGCGCTGAAAGCCGGGCACCGGCAGAATGCCAGCTTCGTCATGAGCCGCAAGACGCAAGGCGAGATCCGCAAGTTCAAGGATGCCGACGGCAACTATCTCTGGCAGCCGCCGGCCCGGCCGGGGGAGGCCGCCTCGCTGATCGGCTTTCCCGTGGCGGAGGCGGAAGACATGCCGGCGATCGCCGCCAATGCCACGGCGATCGCGTTTGGCGACTTCCGCTCGGGCTATCTGGTGGTCGACCGGGTCGGCGTGCGGGTGTTGCGCGATCCCTATTCGGCCAAGCCCTACGTGCTGTTCTACACCACCAAACGGGTGGGCGGCGGGGTGCAGAACTTCGAGGCGATCAAGCTGGTGAAGTTTGCGGCGAGCTGAGCTGCTGGGCCGGTTTGAGGCGTGCGGGGCGGGAGGCACCGTGCGGGGCGGTGCCCCTCACCCTGAGGTGGTCGAGCGTCAGCGAGACCCTCGAAGGGTCGAGGCCTGCCCCTCATCCGCCTGCCGGCACGTTTGCCGGCCCTTCGCTTAAGCTCAGGGCGTTCGTCATTCGAAACGATTCACTGGATCGTTTCGTCGGCTTCGCCACCATTCCTCACCGTCGGGACGGGGAGAAGGGACGTGGGCCACCGCCGTGGCCGCCCCGGATCCTTCGAGGCCCCTGCGGGGCACCTCAGGATGAGGGGTGGTACGGCCAAAGCTCCTCTTCTCCCCAGCGGGGAGAAGGTGGCGCGTAGCGCCGGATGAGGGGGGCGAAGCCACCTGATGTTGCGCACCAAGCCCCCTCATCGCCTCACTGCGTTCGGCACTTCTCCCCGCTGGGGAGAAGAGGGAGGCCACGCCCGTCGCGCACCACCATCAGGCGCCAACTTTTCGCGCGCGAGCAAAGTTCCCGCGACCCGCGGCGCGCTCAGTCGTCCCAAACCGGCTGGCTGATGCTTTGCAGCATGTCGGGCGCCACGCCGTCGATGCTGGCGATCACCGCCTTGGCGAGTTCGCGGCCGGCGAGGCGCACGTCTTCGTAGGCCGTGATGATCTCCGGCCGGATCCAGTTGAGGATCGGCGCCGACTGCTTCGATACCATGTCGATGTCGCGCCCGACGCGTTTGCCCGCTGCCTCGATGCCGGCATTGACAGAAATGGCCGCACTTCCCGACGCGCAGATGATACCGTCCGGCGCGTCGGGCGAGCGCATCAGCGCCTCGATCCCGTCGCGGATCTCCGCCAGCGGCGTGTCGATATTGATGGAGAGCGGTACTTCCCTAGCGCCGAACTCGCGAAGGCCCGCCAGGAAACCGGTGCGCGTATGCGTGTAATAGGTCAGCTTGCTCGGTGGCTGCAAAAGGGCGATGCGCTTGCGGCCCCGCGCCACCAGCCTCTGCACCGCCTGGCGTGCATAGGCCTCGTTGTCGAAGTCGTGATAGGGATGGACGAGCCCGGCATCGGTGCGGCCGTGGGTGGCGAAGGGCATGTTCTGCTCGGTCAACAGCCTGACCCGGGCGTCGTCCGGCTCGATGCGCGAAATGATCACGCCGTCCGCCGATCCCGTGTCGAGGATGTAGCGCACCGGCTGCATCGGGTCCTTGCTGTGCGAATGCGGCGTGACGACGATGTGGTAGGGCGTGCCCGAAAGCACTTCCGAAATGCCGAAGACCATCTGGCTTGAAAAGCCCATGATCTCCTCGTCGATGCTGAGCACCAGGGCGATCACGTTCGTCTTGCCGGTCCTCAGGCGCACGCCGGCGCGGTTCGGCTGGTAGCCGAGCTGACGCGCCACCATGCGCACCCGCTCCTTGGTTTCCGCGCCGATGTCCGGCGCGTCCTTCAGTGCCCGCGACACGGTGGTGATGCCCAGGCCCGTCATGAAGGCGATCGTCTTGAGCGTTGGCCGCTCCTTGCCTTCCTTCGCGAGACCTGATCCGTCCCGCGGCTTGTCATGTTTCATGCTGTCCCCGCCGCTTCCCTTGAGCCGCCATTATAGTTGCCCGCGCGCCGGCTGCAAACGCGGCGGGACGATCAATGCGCAACGAACAACGGCTTAAATCTGTAACGATACAGTAGCTTTGTCGAGCGGGAATTTTCTATCTGTCGTGGCCGTTACGCACGCATGGAGGGAAGCATTGAAAAAGGTCCGCGTGGCACGCCAGGTTTCACGCGAATTTGCCGCAATGCACGGAAATGCCTGCCGCAACGCGGCAAAGTGCCGAAAACACAGCGGTAAAACCGGGTTGCGCAGAGCTTTTCACTACCCGCGTTTGGGGTGTCCAATGCTGCATTTGCGTGCTGCCTAGGGTGGAAAACGGCGGTGTAGCATAAAATTGACATCGCGGAGGTTGCGTCGTTAAATCGATTGTAATAGATTTTTCCGGCAACGTTTCAGTGAGGGAGGACACTCATGAATTTTCGTAGCGTCGCGGCAGCTTTGGCCGCAAGCGCAATACTACCGTTTTCCGTAAGCCAGGCTGCCGACCTCGAGGTCACCCATTGGTGGACCTCGGGCGGCGAGGCGGCCGCGGTCGCCGAACTCGCCAAGGCATTCGACGCCACCGGCAATAAATGGGTCGACGGCGCGATCGCCGGTTCGGGCGGAACGGCACGTCCGATCATGGTCAGCCGCATCACCGGCGGCGACCCGATGGCGGCCACCCAGTTCAACCACGGCCGCCAGGCCGAAGAACTGGCGCAGTCGGGCCTGATGCGCGACCTGACCGCCGTTGCGGAAAAGGAAAAGTGGAAGGACTTCATCCGGCCGCTCAGCCTGCTGGATTCCTGCACCATCGACGGCAAGATCTATTGCGCCCCCGTCAACATCCACTCCTGGCAGTGGCTGTGGCTTTCCAATGCCGCCTTCGAGAAGGCCGGCGTGCCCGTTCCGAAGAACTGGGACGAGTTCGTCGCGGCTGCTCCGGCGCTTGAAAAGGCCGGCATCCAGCCGCTCGCGGTCGGCGGCCAGCCGTGGCAGGCCAATGGCGCCTTCGGTGTTCTGATGATCGCCATCGGCGGCAAGGACACCTATCTCAAGGTGTTCCAGGACAAGGACGCGGAAGTGGCGGCCGGGCCTGAGATCGCCAAGGTGTTCAAGGCTGCCGACGATGCGCGCCGCATGTCCGCGGGCAGCAATGTCCAGGACTGGAACCAGGCGACCAATCTCGTCATCACCGGCAAGGCCGGCGGCCAGATCATGGGCGACTGGGCGCAGGGTGAATTCCAGCTGGCCGGCCAGGTGGCCGGCAAGGACTATACCTGCCTGCCGGGTCTCGGCGTCAACGAGATCATCACGACAGGCGGCGACGCCTTCTACTTCCCGGTGCTGAAGGACGAGGAAAAGTCCAAGGCGCAGGAAGTGCTGGCCTCGACGCTGGTCAATCCGGCCACCCAGGTCGCCTTCAACCTGAAGAAGGGCTCGCTTCCGATCCGCGGCGACGTCGATCTGGCGGCTGCCAATGACTGCATGAAGAAGGGCCTCGACATTCTCGCCAAGGGCAATGTCCTGATCAGCACCGACCAGATGCTGTCTGCCGACAGCCAGAAGCAGATGGAAGACCTGTTCTCCGAGTTCTTCGCCACGCCGTCGATGACGCCGGAGGATGCGCAGAAGCGCTTCACCGACATCATCGCCAGCGCCGATTGATCCATTCCTCCCGGCCGCAGTGTGCCGGTCCCGCCTTGGGCGGGGCCGGTGGCTGCGGGGAGGGGTGTCGGGCCCGGCTGTCGAAGGCCGGGTCACGCCACCAATGCGGATCGCGAAGAAAGGGAGTGACCCATGACGGGCCAAGTGCGCGCCGGTCGGCCGAACCAATTGCTGCGCAATCTCAATGCGAAGATTGCCTCCATCCCGATGATCCTGACCGCCGTCGTGGTGTTCCTCGGCGGAACGCTCTGGACCGTCTTCTATTCCTTCACCAATTCGAAGCTGCTGCCGCGGCTCTCCTTCGTCGGTCTCGACCAGTACGAGCGCCTTTGGGCCGCCCCGCGCTGGCTGATGGCCATCGAGAACCTCGCCGTCTACGGCATCCTGTCGCTGATCTTCAGCCTGGTGATCGGTTTCCTGCTGGCCGCCCTGATGGACCAGAAGATCCGCTTCGAGAATGCCTTCCGGACGATCTTCCTCTACCCGTTCGCGTTGTCCTTCATCGTCACCGGGCTGGTGTGGCAGTGGATCCTCAATCCGGAATTCGGCGTGCAGTCGATCGTGCGCTCGCTCGGCTGGGAGAGCTTCGCCTTCGACCCGCTCTACAATCCCGACATCGTCATCTACGGCATCCTCATCGCCGCGCTATGGCAGGGCACCGGCCTGGTCATGTGCCTGATGCTGGCCGGCCTGCGGGGCATCGACGAGGACATCTGGAAGGCGTCGCGGGTCGACGGCATTCCGATGTGGCGGACCTATCTCTTCATCATCATCCCGATGATGCGGCCGGTCTTCATCACCACGCTGGTCATCATCGCCAGCGGCATCGTCCGCGTCTACGACCTCGTCGTCGCCCAGACCAGCGGCGGCCCGGGCATCGCCTCCGAAGTGCCGGCGAAATACGTCTACGACTACATGTTCCAGGCGCAGAATCTCGGCCAGGGCTTTGCCGCCTCGACCATGATGCTGCTGACCGTCGCCATCATCGTCGTTCCCTGGGCCTATCTGGAATTCGGAGGAAAGAAGCGTGGCTAATCCCGCAACACTCGACGCGACGGCCGCCGGCATCGACGCAGTCTCCGACAGGGTCGGCTCCGGCCCGCGCGGCCGCAAGCCCCGGCGCACGCTCTCGTCGCGCAACATCATGCTCTACGGCACGCTGTTCTTCGCCGCCGTCTATTATCTCGTGCCGCTCTATGTGATGGTCGTGACCTCGCTCAAGGGCATGCCCGAGATCCGCCTCGGTAACATCTTCTCGCCGCCGATGGAGATCACCTTCGAACCCTGGGTCAAGGCCTGGGCCGAAGCCTGCACGGGGCTCAACTGCGACGGCCTGTCGCGCGGCTTCTGGAACTCCGTGCGCATCACCATTCCCTCGACCATCGTGTCGATTATTATCGCCTCGGTGAACGGCTATGCGCTCGCCAACTGGAAGTTCAAGGGCTCGGAGATCTTCTTCACCATCCTGATCGTCGGCGCCTTCATCTATCGGTGATGATCTATCCGATCGTCATCGTGCTGCGTGAATGGGCATCTACGGCGTTGACCGGTCTCGTCATCGTCCACACCATCTTCGGCATGCCGATCCTGACGCTGCTGTTCCGCAACTACTTCTCGTCCTTGCCGGTGGAACTGTTCAAGGCCGCCCGCATCGACGGCGCGGGGTTCTGGCAGATCTACGGGCGGATCATGCTGCCCATGTCGCTGCCGATCTTCGTCGTGGCGATGATCCTGCAGATCACCGGCATCTGGAACGACTTCCTGTTCGGCGTCGTGTTCACGCGGCCGGAATACTATCCGATGACCGTTCAGCTCAACAACATCGTCAATTCGGTGCAGGGCGTGAAGGAATACAACGTCAACATGGCCGCGACCCTGTTGACCGGTCTCGTCCCGCTCATCGTCTATTTCGTATCCGGCCGGCTCTTCGTCCGGGGTATCGCCGCCGGCGCAGTGAAGGGTTAAGTGCTCATGTCCAACAGTGTATCGATCAGGGATCTGTCGCTCTCGTTCGGAGCGGTTACCGTTCTCGAGGACCTGAACCTCGACATTCGCGACGGCGAATTCCTCGTCCTGCTCGGCTCGTCCGGCTGCGGAAAGTCGACGCTTCTCAATTGCATCGCCGGCCTGCTGGAGCCGACCGACGGGCAGATCTTCATCAAGGACAGGAACGTCACCTGGGAGGAGCCGAAGGACCGCGGCATCGGCATGGTCTTCCAGTCCTACGCACTCTATCCGCAGATGACGGTGGAGAAGAACCTGTCCTTCGGTCTCCGGGTCGCCAAGGTGCCGGAAGACAAGATCCGCGAGAAGGTGGCGCGTGCAGCCGAGATCCTGCAGATCGGGCCGCTTCTGAAGCGCAAGCCGGCCGAGCTCTCCGGTGGCCAGCGCCAGCGCGTGGCCATCGGCCGGGCGCTGGTCCGCGACGTCGACGTCTTCCTGTTCGACGAACCGCTCTCCAACCTCGACGCGAAGCTGCGCTCGGAGCTGCGCGTCGAGATCAAGCGGCTGCATCATTCGCTGAAGAACACGATGATCTACGTCACCCACGACCAGATCGAGGCGATGACGCTCGCCGACCGCATCGCCATCATGAAGAGCGGCGTGATCCAGCAGCTCGACGATCCGATGGTCATCTACAACCGGCCGAAGAACCTGTTCGTCGCCGGCTTCATCGGCTCGCCCTCGATGAACTTCCTGCGCGGCGAACTGGTCGAGCGGGCAAGCGGCCTGGTCTTCACCACCAACGGCGTCGACTTCTTCCTCGACGGCTACGAGGCGGCCGGGCCGCTTAACCCCGGCAGCAAGGTGGTACTCGGCATCCGCCCGGAACATGTGCTGATCGACGACGAGGTGCCGGCCGGCGCCGAGGCCCACGAGGCCGTGGTCGACATCGAGGAACCGATGGGCGCTGACAACCTCTTGTGGCTGAAACATGCCGGCCACGTCATGTCGGTCCGCACCTCCGGCACCCGCCGCTATCGGCCGGGTGCAAAGCTGCGCCTCGGCTTCGACATGTCGGTTGCCTCGCTGTTCGATGCGGAGACGGAGGAGCGGCTATGAGACGCATGACCTGCCCCTCGCCCTGACCCGACGGGGGTCGAGCCGCGTGTCTCGACCCCTCCTTCGGACCCCCGTAGGCGGGGAGAGGGAATGGCCACGGCGGTGCCGCTTGTCCCTTCTCCCCGTTCACGGGGGTGAGGAATAGTCGGCGAAGCCGACGAAA
>JAHRYZ010000163.1 GCA_020621905.1 Rhizobium sp. | reverse complement strand
GCCGGCGCCTCGATCGGCATGGAGTTCTCCGGCCGAGTCGTCGCTCTCGGCAAGAATGTCGACGACCTCGCCGTCGGCGATCCCGTGATGGCGATCGCTGCCGCTGCCTTCGCCACCCATGTGACGGTGGATCGCGCCGGCGTGGCCAAGCTGCCGGCCGGCGTCGATCCGGTCGCTGCCGCCTCGATCCCGGTCGTCTTCCTCACGGCCTATTATGCGATCATCGAGCTCGCCAGGGCACGCCCGGGCGAAACCATCCTGATTCACGGTGCGGCCGGCGGTGTCGGCCTTGCCGCCCTCCAGGTCGCCAAGCATGCTGGTCTGAAAGTCATCGCCACCGCCGGTACACAGGAGAAGCGTCGCTTCGTCGAAATGCTCGGCGCCGACCACATCTTCGATTCCCGTTCGCTGAGCTTCGTCAACGACGTGCTGTCGGTGACCGGCGGCGAGGGTGTCGATCTCGTGCTTAACTCGCTGTTCGGCGAGGCGATGGAACAGAGCCTGTCGCTCGTCAAGCCGTTCGGCCGCTTCCTCGAACTCGGCAAGCGCGACTACTATGCCGACAGCAAGATCGGCCTTCGGCCGTTCCGTCGCAATGTCAGCTATTTCGGTATCGACGCCGACCAGTTGCTCGTACTCCATCCCGAGCTTTCGCGGCGTATGCTGAGCGAGATCGGGGCACTGTTCGAGGAAGGCGTATTCTCTCCGCTTCCCTATCGCGCCTTTGATCATGACGAAATCGGCGACGCCTTCCGGCTCATGCAGAATGCCGGCCATATCGGCAAGATCGTCGTCCTGCCGCCCAAGGCCGGCGTGGATCGGGTCGCTTCGCGGGCGCCGCGCAAGATGGTGGTCGACTCCAAGGGCGTTCATCTCGTGGTCGGCGGCATCGGCGGCTTCGGTCTCGTGGCGGCCGGCTGGCTGGTCGAGAAGGGCGCGCGCCATGTGGCGCTCTGCTCGCGCCGCGGCGTCGCCGATACGGAAACCGCCTCGGCGATCGAACGCTGGCGCGCGGCCGGCATTGAGGCCCATCTGTTTGCCTGCGACGTGACGAAGGAAGCCGACGTCAAGAAGATGCTGGCGGCGATTCGCAAGGTCGGTCCGCTGAAGAGCGTCGTCCATGCGGCCATGGTGCTCGACGATGCGCTGATCGGCAATCTCAACCGCGAACGCAATCAGCCGGTCATCGACGTCAAGGCCAAGGGCGCCGCGATCCTCGATCGCCTGACGCGCGCCGACAAGCTGGACAATTTCATCCTGTTCTCGTCGGTGACGACGCTGGTCGGCAATCCCGGCCAGGCCAACTACGTGGCGGCGAATGGCTTCCTCGAAGGCCTGGCGCGTGCGCGCCGCAGTGCCGGGCTGCCGGGTCTCGCCGTCGGTTTCGGCGCCATCGCCGATGCCGGCTATCTGGCCCGCAACACCGAGGTCGGCCAGCGGCTCGATCGCCGGCTCGGCAAGACGGCGATCGGCTCGCGCGAAGCGCTGCAATGCGTCGAGGACTATATCGCGTCCGCGCCCGACAGCGTCGCGGCGGCCGTGGTGATGGTTTCCGAGTTCGACTGGGGTGCGGCCCATCACCTGCGGGTGGTCGGCGAAGACCTGTTCGAGGTCGTCATGCGCCGGGCCTTGCACAATGCCGCCGGATCCGAAGGCGGGGACATCGACCTTGCGGCGATGATCGAGGGCAAGGCGCAGGTCGAGGCGCAGGACATCCTGTTTGATGTGGTCGCGCAAGAGATCGCCAATATCCTCAGAGTGTCACGCGAAAGCATCTCCAAGGACAGCGTTCTCAAGGAAATCGGGCTGGACAGCCTCATGGCCGTTGAACTCGGTTTGAATTTCGAACAGAATACCGGCTTCGATATGCCGCTTAGCAGCCTGGCAGACAATGCCACGGTTGGGGACATCACGCGGCGTCTCTACGAGAAGGTGAGATCGCGCAGCGACAGCGACGAAACGTCGGCCGAAAAGCCTGACGATCTGCGGATTCTCGACGAACTGAGCCGACGTCACGGCGGAGCCGATCAGGAAGGCAACTCCGAGTCCTCGGAGTGATTGGCCTTGGAGTTCTGAAATGGATGAAAGCAAGCGGCAGTTTATTCTGAACCGCATGAAGGGACTGCAAAAGGACGTCGAGGATGGGCGCCGCACCCGCACGGAACAGGCGGCGGCCCAGGCTCCGGTGCGCAAGCAGCCGCGCTTCGAGGAACTTGCCGAATACAAGCAGGTGGTGATGCAGCAGCTCGCCGGCCGGCACCTCGGTATGGAGAACCCCTTCTATCGAGCCCACGAGGGTGCGAGCGGCGCGACCGCCCAGATCGGCGGCCGCAGCTTCGACAACTTCGCCTCCTACGATTATCTCGGCCTCAACCATCACCCCAAGGTGCTCGCCCGCGCCGCCGAGGCGCTACAGACGTTCGGCGTTTCGGCTTCGGCAAGCCGCGTGGTCGCCGGCGAGCGCACCATCCACACCGTTCTCGAAGAAAAGATCGCCGACGTCTATGACGCTCAGGCCGCGGTCTGTTTCGTCAGCGGGTACCTCACCAATGTCGCAGCGATCAGCTCGCTGGTCGGGCCGAAGGATCTGGTGATCCACGACGAGTTCATCCACAACAGCGCGCTGGCCGGTATCCGGCTCTCCGGCGCAACCCGTCGCTTCTTCAAGCACAACGACATTGCCGATCTGGACCGCGTTCTGAAGACGCTGGCCGGCGACTACGAGCGAATCCTGGTGATCGTCGAGGGCGTCTACTCGATGGATGGCGATATCGCCGATCTGCCGGCACTAATCCGCCTCAAGGAGCAATACGGCTTCTGGCTGATGGTCGATGAAGCCCATTCTCTCGGTGTGCTCGGAGAAACGGGCCGCGGCGTGTTCGAGCATTTCGGCATCGCCGCCGGCGAGGTCGACATCTGGATGGGCACCCTGTCCAAGACCAGCTGCAGCTGCGGAGGCTATATCGCCGGCAGCGAGGCCTTGATCACCCTGCTGAAGGCCCAGGCCGGCGGTTTCGTCTACAGCGTCGGCCTTGCCCCGGCGCTAGCGGCTGCGGCGATCGCCAGCCTGGAAATCTTGAAGGCCGAGCCGGAGCGCACGCATCAATTGCGCCGCAACAGCCATCTGTTCCTGGAACTGGCACGCGAGCGCGGCCTCGATACCGGGCTGAGCCAGGGTTACTCCGTCGTGCCCGTGCTGGTCGCCGATTCGCTGCGCGCCGTACAACTGTCGAACGAGTTGCATGCCGACGGCATCAACGTCCTGCCGATCATCCATCCGGCCGTGCCGGAAGGTCTTGCCCGGCTGCGCTTCTTCATCACCAGCGCCCATACCGAGGAGCAGATCGCCCGCGCGGTCGATCGCACCGCCGTCATTCTCGGCCGCCTGAAGCAGGAGAATTTCGGTCTGGCCTCGTTCGACGCCGGCCAACTGATGGCCCTGTTCGCCAAGTCCTGAAACGGGACTTTCGCACGCTGGTCCCGACCCCAAAAATGCGGCCCGGCGAACCCGGACCGAGGTGCCCATGGTCCACGTCATCATCACCGGAGGTTCGAGCGGGATTGGCCGCGCCGTCGCGCGCGTCTATCTCGAGCGCGACGCCCGCGTCACACTGATCGGGCGCAGCCTGCAGCGGCTGGAAGCGGCGAAGGACCTGCTGTCGGCCGAAACCGGCCGGTCCGGGGATGACATCGGCATCGTCAGCCTCGATGTCTCGAACGACGATGCCGTCCAGGACGCGATCGAGGCGATCGAGGCAGGGTCTGGTCCCTGCGATATTCTCGTGACCTCGGCGGGCATGGTGGCACCATCACCGTTCGAGGCCCAATCGGGGGCCGAATTCCGACGGCATATCGACACTAACCTGCACGGCACGGTGCATATGATCTCCGCCGTCTATGCCGGAATGAAGGCGCGCAGGCGGGGCCAGATCATGGTCGTCTCGTCGGGCGCCGGCTTGATCGGACTTCACGGCTATACTGCCTATTGCGCCTCGAAATCGGCTCTCGTCGGTTTCGTCGAAGCGCTGCGGCTGGAATCGCGCCCGCATGGGATTGCCGTTTCGATCTGCTTCCCGCCCGACACCGATACGCCGCAGCTCGCCGAAGAGCTGAAACTCCGCCCGCCGGAGGCGGTGGCGATGATGGGCACGGCGGGCCTGTGGAGCGCCGAGTCCGTGGCCCGCCGCATCGTCCGGGGCCTCGATCGCGGACACTCGGAGATCTTCTTCACCCCCAGCCTCTATCTCCTGGCACGCTTCGGCGGTCTCGCCAAGCCGTGGATCTATCGCTGGTTCCAGCGCGGCCTGCCGCGTTGACGCGCATTGCTTTCACCCCGCGGTGAGTTCGTCCTCGTAGCGAAACACAGCCGGCACGGGCGCGGGCACGAGGTGGGGAGAGGGCGAGACGATGCGCTCCAGCATTTCCCGTGCGCCGGTTTCGATCGCCTGCCTGCCAATGAAGCCGCCGCGCACCTGCACGGTGGCGATCAGGGCACGGGTAAGCGCGTCCGGCATGTCGGCTTCCGGCGCTTGCGGCCGCGTCCAGAAGGACGCGAGGCTCTCCTGGTGGGTGACGCCGGGCATATCGTAGATCGAAGCACCCAGACAAATCACCGGCTTGCCGGCGATCAATGCGGTCAGGCCGACGGTGGAGTTGACCGTGACAACGCCCTCCGACCGGGCGATCAGCCGATCGAGATCGCCACCGTCGATCAGGTCGATGCGACCTGCGACCCCCTGCCACTCCGCGATCGTGGAAATCCGCTGCTGCCAGCCGCTCAGCCCGTTGTCGATCGGGTGGGTCTTGAGCAGCAGCCGCATGTCGGGCGACGCGTGGCGGGCAAAAGACCGGATGACCGCTTCAACCAGCCGATAGAGATCGCCGAGAGGCGCGTGAATACGGATCTGGTAGTCCCCCGGCAGTTGGAGCGGAAACAGGAAGAAGCGCGGCACCGTCTCTCCCGGCGCCGGCAGGTAGCGCTCCTGCAATGCCTGTGCTTCGCGTTTGCGCCGCCGTGCGGTTAATCCCTTGCCGATCCAGCCGGCATATTCGACGACGGGATGCACCGGGCCATGCGTGCGGTAATTCGGATGGACGATCCACCCGAGCAGGACATTGGGCACATGGAAGGCAAGATCCAACAAGGCATAGGTGAGGAAGTTCGACTTGAAGCGCCCGCTGAGATCGGCCGGCGGCATCAGCGCCGCGATGGCGCGAACCGCGTCGGGATCACGCGGAAAACGCGACCGGCTGGACATTCCGTCCGGCTCGATGGTCAGCCAGTCCGGCCGCAGATAGCCATGCTCGAAGATATGCACGCGAACGCCAAGGCGGCGGGCCACGGCGATCGCGGCGGCATGCCTGGGGCGTCCGTCGCCGAGCATGAGCACGTCGGTGATGCCCTTCTCGCGACAGAACCGCTCCAGGAACTGCGGCCACTGCGCATCCGTGCCCTTGAACCAGCTTGCCTTGCGGGGCCACCAGTATATGGCGTCGCCGAGGCAGAAATTGATCTTGTGGACAGCCAGTCCTCGCTGTACGGCCACGGAAGCGAGGCTCTTCAGAAAGGGAGAGGCCGGCCCCTGGAGGATTAGCAAGGAGAAACGGTGCATTATGGTCACTTGCGGTCTTGTTCATGGGTTGGCTGCCACTTATAGTCGCCGCCGTTGCTCAGGTAAAATGTTGGTATCGGTGAAAATGGTTCGGAATGCCCCTCTCTGTCCTTAGTGACTGGTGCGTCTGCTGATGCAACACTCCGGGAAAACACCCTCAATCTTGTTCCTGCAGGGACCGCCATCGACTTTCTGGCGGGCGCTTGCCGACGCCTTCGAGGCGGAGGGCGTGGCGACCCATCGCGTGAACCTGTCCCTGGGCGACCAGCTTTACTGGCGCAAGCGCGGCGCGATCAACTATCGCGGTTCTTTCAAGCGCTGGGCTCGGTTCCTCGAGGCGCTGATCAAGCGCGAAGGTGTCACCGACATTCTCTACTATGCCGACCAGCTTCCGTATCACGGCGTTGCGCGCGAGATCGGCCAACGGCTGGGTGTGCGCTGCCACGCCATGGAGTTCGGCTACCTGCGCCCGGACTGGATCACGCTGGAGCGCGACGGCATGGGCCGCCTGTCGCACTTCCCGAACGATCCAGAGATCATCAGGGCGATCGGAGAACAGGTCCCCGAGCCGGACATGCACGTTCTCTATCCTCACACTTTCGAACAGGAAGCCTTCAACGAGGTGGTCTACAATCTGACCTCCTATTTCGGGCGCCCGTTCTTCCCCTTCTATCGTGACGACAAGTACTACAGCGCGCTTGTCGACTATCTGCCATGGGTGGCGCGGGCCCTGCGCCGTAAGGCCGTGACCCCGACCGATCTGCTGGAGAACGGGCATGTGCCCTTCTATGTCCTGGCCCTGCAACTCCAGAGCGATTACCAGATCCGCGCCAATTCGCCCTACGCGCATCTTTCCGACATGCTCGAGGAAGTGATCGGTTCCTTTGCGGCGCATGCCCCGTCAGAGACCTATCTCGTCGTCAAGCAGCATCCCCTGGACAATGGACTGGAGCGCTGGGACAAATGGGTCGCGCGTATCGCGCGCAAGCACGGCGTCGAAGAGCGCGTGATCTTCATCGAGCAGGGCAATCTCGCGGCCCTGCTCAAGCAGGCGCGCGGCGCGGTCGTCGTCAATTCGACCGTCGGTCTGCACAGCCTCAGGGCGCGCGTCCCGACGATTGCGCTCGGATGTGCTGTCTTCGACGTACCGGGCCTGACCCATCAGGCCAGCCTCGACAGTTTCTGGCGTACCCCGGAGCCGGTCGACGAATCGCTGCTCTTGCGGTTCAAGGCAGCCCTTGCCGCAACCATCCAGGTCAAGGGAAACTTCTACCACGAGGAAGGCCGCAAGGTCGCCATCGTGGAGATTGTTCGGCGAATCCTTACGGGGCAAGTCAACGAGCCCGGCGCGTTCATCGATCCGCCGCCGCGCTGGTCCTCACCCAAGGCATGTCCGCGGCATATCGGCAACACTGGCGGTGCATTGTGATGACGGACATTGGTCAAATTTTAGCTTCCGTAACCTATTGTGGTTCTACGTCTGGAAGTCTGTCTTTTTCCCGTGCTAAGGGACATCAGCCGATCCAGATTCTGTCGCGGTCAGGAGTGCCCATTTGAAACGCGTTGTTGTTGCCATCGTTTGTGCAGGCCTAGCGGGCTGCGAAGCAGTTCCCGGTGCTGGCCCGCTCGCTTCCGACATCAATATGCAGGCCGGAAAGTCTATCTCCGATGTCCATCGTTCCAATGCGGCCGTCTTCGAAATCGTTGATGTGAACGCGGAAAATGCCCGTACGGTTGCAGATTTCTCCGTCGGCATGCTGAAGCGCCGCTTCGGCATCGGCGGCGCGGCGCGCAATGTCGTCATCGGCGTTGGCGACCAGTTGCGGGTGACCATATTCGAAGCCGGCGCCGACGGCCTGTTCTCCACCCAGGATTCCAAAAAGACCGATATCGACGTCGTCGTCCAGCCGGACGGCAAGGCTGCCATCCCCTATGTCGGCCAGGTCCAGTTCAGTGGCCGCACCCTGGAACAGGCGCGCCAGGCGGTGTTGAGCGCCCTGGCCAACAAGGCCGTGGAGCCGGACGTCATCATCAGCAGCGGCGGCACGTCGTCGCGCAACGTCACAGTGTCCGGCGCGGTCGGAAGACCTTCCATGGTGCCGCTCGGCCTGTCCGGCGAGACGATCATGGAAGTCATCGCCAAGGCCGGCGGTCCCGCCGCCCAGCCATACGAATCCTATGTCACGCTCGCCCGCGGCAAGAAGACCGGCACGGTTCTTCTGCAGTCGATCGTCGAGAATCCGTCGGAAAACATCTTCGTCGAGCCGAAGGACCAGATCTTCGTCACCCACGATCCGCGTACCTTCACGGCGCTGGGCGAAGTCTGGAAGAACGGCCGCATCCCCTTTGGCTCCAACGACGTCAACCTGCTCGAAAGCATCGCGCTGGCCGGCGGCGGATCGGACGAGCGGATCGACGCCAAAGGCTATTTCGTCTTCCGTTACGAGGAGCCGGAAATCGTCTCCGACCTTCTGTCGCCCGAGCGTTTCCACGAGCTGGTGTCCAAGGGCATGAAGCCGAACAAGGAAGGCCGCTATCCGATCGTCTATCGCTTCGACATGTCGGTGGCCGACAGCTTGCTGGTTGGCCAGACATTCCCGATCAAGAACCGCGACGTGATCTATGCGTCGCGTCATCCCGCAGTCGACATCGCCAAGTTCGTCCGTCTGGTGTCTGCCCCGCTCGCCGTGGCCCAGACTGGCCAAGCCATCCTGAATCCGTAAGGGTTCCGGCATCGGCCTGGTTCTCGTTGGACCACGAAAAAACCCGCCGTCGCCGGCGGGTTTTTTGTTGCCGGGACGCTTGAAGAACGTCCCGGCCGTTGTCGTCTTCCTGTTATTCGCGATTGCCGAGGAAGCGCAGCAGGAACAGGAAGAGGTTGATGAAGTCGAGGTAGAGCTGCAGAGCGCCCATGATCGCCTTGCGGCCGGCAACGTCGCTGCCATCAGCTTCGTAATAGGCGTCCTTGATGTTCTGCGTGTCGTAGGCGGTCAGGCCGGCGAACAGCAGGACGCCGATGGCCGAGATCGCGAACTCAAGCGCCGAAGACGCCAGGAAGAGGTTGACGAGCGAGGCGATGATCAGGCCGAACAGGCCCATGATCAGGAACGAGCCCATCGCCGACAGGTCACGCTTCGTAGTGTAGCCGTAAAGCGACAGGGCACCGAACGAAGCGGCGGTCACGAAGAAGGTCTGGACGATGCTGGCGCCCGTGTAGACCATGAAGATCGACGACAAGGACAAGCCCATCAACGCGGCATAGACCCAGAAGGTCGTTTGCGCGGCCGATACACTCATCGTGTGGATCTTGAAGCTCATGAAGAACACCAGCCCAACGGGAGCCAGGATGACTAGCCATTTGAGCGGGCTGAGATAGATCGCCTGACCGAAGGCCGTGAGCTGGCCGTCGCTGCCGATCGCCATCTGTGCGGTGACGAATGCAGCAATACCCGTGATCGCCAGCCCGAGTGCCATCAGGTTGTAAACCTTGAGCAT
>JAHRYZ010000162.1:854-9134 GCA_020621905.1 Rhizobium sp. | reverse complement strand
TTCAGCCGGATGATCTGGGGTCCGAGGCGGACCGGCTTGTCATATTTGTAGTGGGTGAGATGATAGATGCTCGCCTTGATCGACATGTCTGCTGTTCGCCCTCTTCGCCCGTTGTTCTTTTTGCCGGGCTAAAGGGCGATCTTGTGCAATGCAGCGCCATAAAGCAAGGGCACAACGCCTTGGCGCATTGCGGGTATTGCAGTTCTGGCCTCAATCCAGGGTGCGGCGGAAGCGTTTGACGGCAATCGTCATGGCGATCGTCGTCAGCACCACCAGCGCCAGCGTGTCATAGGCAAGCACCTCGATCGACGCACCCTTCAGCATGATGGCCCGCACCACGCGGATATAGTGGGTGAGCGGCAGCGCCTCGCCGATCCACTGGCCCCAGTTCGGCATGCCGGCGAAGGGGAACATGAAGCCGGAGAGCAGGATGTTCGGCAGGAAATACATCATCGCCATCTGCACCGCCTGGAGCTGGTTGGTGGCGACCGTCGAGAAGGTGTAGCCGATCGACAGGTTGGAGACGACGAAGAGGGCGGTGACGGCGGCCAGCGCCAGCGGACTGCCGAGAATCGGCACGCGGAAGACGAAGTAGCCGGCGGCGATGATGATGATCGCCTGGGCAAGGCCGATGATGACGTAGGGCGCGATCTTGCCGAGCATGATTTCGACCGGCTTGATCGGCATGGACAAAAGGTTTTCCATCGTGCCGCGTTCCAGCTCGCGCGTGACCGAGAGCGCGGTGAAGATCAGCAGCGTCATGGTGAGGATGGTGCCGAGCAGGCCCGGAACGATGTTCAGCGTCGAGGAGCCGGCCGGATTGTAGCGACGGTGCTGGACGATCGTGAAGGGTGGCTTGGTCGCCTCCGCGATCGTCACATGCCGGTCCCGTTCGAGGGCGGTGGAAATGATGCCGGAGAGGGCCCCGAGGGCCGAGCTTGCGGCCACCGGATCGGTCGCGTCGGCTGCGACCAGCAGGGCCGGGTTCTCGCCGCGCCTGACGGCGCGCTCGAAGCCTTCGGGGATCTCGACGACGAACAGGGCGCTGCCGGATTCCAGCACCCGGTCCATGTCCTCGGCGCGGGTCAGGACCTGGCGGATGTCGAAGAAGTCGGTGTTCTTCAGCGCGCCGAGGATCGAGCGGCCCAGATCGGTGTTCTCCCGCATCAGAACGGCCGTCGGCAGGTTGTGCGGCGTGGTGTTGATGGCGAAGCCGAAGAGGAAGAGCTGCATGACCGGGATCATCACCATGGTCGCGAGCGTGATGCGGTCGCGGGTCATCTGGATGAATTCCTTGATCGTCATCGCCCAGAACCGGCGCAGGAAACCGTTGCCAACGCTTGCCGTGCTCATTGGAAATTGTCCTTCGACAGGTTCATCAGCTCGATGAAGGTATCCTCCAGCGTCGGCTCGCTCGGGGTCCAGACGAGGCCTGGCCGCTGGCGCAAGGGCGCGATGGCGGAGAGCAGCAGGGCTTCGTCTCTGCCGCAGACATGCAGGCTGGTGCCGAAGGGCGCGACCATGTCGATGCCCGGGCTCCGTTCCAGCTCGGCCTGAAGCTTGTGCACGTCCGGGCCGGAAACGCTCCAGGTGTTGAGGCCGGTCGAGGCGATCACCTCGTCTACCGTGCCGCGCACCAGCAGCTTGCCATAGGCCATGTAGGCGATCTCGTGACAGCGTTCCGCCTCGTCCATGTAGTGGGTGGAGACGAGCACCGAGAGGCCCTCGGCTGCGAGCGCATGGATCTCGCTCCAGAATTCGCGCCGCGCCTTCGGGTCGACGCCGGCCGTCGGCTCGTCCAGCAGCAGCAGGTCCGGCTCGGGCAGGATGCAGGCGCCGAGTGCCAGCCGCTGTTTCCAGCCGCCCGAGAGATTGCCGGCGAGCTGGTTCTCGCGGCCGCCGAGGCCGAGCCGCTCGATGGCATCGCGCGCCTTCCGTCTTGGGTCGTCGAGATTGTAGACGCGGGCGACGAATTCGAGGTTCTCGCGGATCGACAGGTCCTGGTAGAGCGAGAACTTCTGTGTCATGTAGCCGACGCGCCGCCGGATCGCCTCCGACTGGGTGAGGATGTCATAGCCGAGACAGGTGCCGCTGCCGCTGTCGGGGGTTAATAGCCCGCACAGCATGCGGATGGTGGTTGTCTTGCCCGAGCCGTTTGGCCCGAGGAAGCCGTGGATGCTGCCTTTGCGGACCTCGAGCGACAGCTTGTCGACGACGACGCGGTCGCCGAAGCTCTTGGTGAGGTCGGTGACGTCGATCACCAGTTCGGCCGCGGTGGACGGGGCGTTCATCATCGGCTCTCCGGCGGCGCCAGCGTCACGTCGACGGGAAGGCCGGGGCGGACGCCGGTCGGATCCTGCGGGATGGCTTCGACGCGATAGACGAGCTTGGCCCGCTCTTCGAGGCTGTAGATCTCCGGCGGTGTGTATTCCGCCTTGTCGGAGATGAAGCTCACCCTGGCATCCATCGGCTTGCAGCCGTCGCAGGCCACGTGCACCGTCTGGCCGATCGCGACCCTGGCGATCTCGGCTTCGGCGACGAAGAAGCGGATGCGGATGTCCTCGGGTGCGAGAAGGGCGACGACCGGGCGCCCGACCGGCACGACTTCGCCGGGCTTGTAGTAGAGTGTCTGCACGGCGCCTGCGGCCGGGGCCTTGACCGACAGGCGGGTCAGCGCGTCGCGGGCAGAAGCGAGTTCGGCCTTTGCCGCCCTCATGGTCTGTTCCGCCTGGCGGATGGTTTCGCTGCGTGCCGGAAGGCCGGCGAGTGCGACCTGTCCACGAATGTTGTCGAGCGCCGCACGGTTCGCGGCTTCTGCGGCGATAGCAGCGTCCAGGTTGGCGCGGGTCGCCGTGCCGCTGCGGGCCAGCGCCCGCATGCGGTCGAGTTCCTGCACGGAGAGCGAAAGCTGGGCCTCGGCCTGGCGCTCGGAGGCCTTGAGAATGGTGATCTCTTCGGGGCGTTTCTGGGCTACGATGGCGAGGTCATACTGCGACTGGAGTGCGGCAAGACTGGCTTCCTTGGCGGACACCGTTGCCAGGGCGGCGGTGTCTTCCAGCCTGAACAGCCGTTTTCCCGCTTCGACGGGATCACCCTCCTCGACCGTCACGTCGGCGAGCCGTCCCGCCGTTTCCGGGCCGATGAACAGCAGGTCGGCCTCGACCCAGCCCTGGTAGGGCCGCTCGGCATGGCCGTTGAGATAGATCGGCAGGAAGAAGAAGAGCGCGGCCGCGACGACGGCCGCCAGGAGGGCGATGCGCTTCATGGCGCGTCTCCTTGCGCGGGGAGGAACAGGGTTTCGAGGAAGGTGTCGAACAGGGCGTGCGTGTCGAGATGTTCGTAGGGTTCGAACAGGGTCTTCCAGATGATCGACATCAGCACGGGTGCGAAGACGATCTGCGGCATCGATGCGATCCTGGGATTGCGCAACTCGCCCCGTTCCGCAGCGCGTTCGAGGACCTGGCGCAACAGGCGCAGGCCACGGTCAGCACATTGCGGTGATAGAATTCTGCGACGGCGGGAAAGAACTGTCCTTCGGACAGAAGCAGGCGAAGCATGTGCCGCCGGTCGGTGCCGAGGATCTCGTTCTGCGCCAGCGTATAGAGGCCGGCTATCATCATGCGGCCCGGGATCGCATCATTCGCGGCCATGGCCTGCATATTGGCCAGGATGGGCGAGGCCATGCCCGAGGCGAGCGAGGTGAACAGCGCCTCCTTGTCGGGAAAGTGCAGGTAGACGGTGCCCTTGGCGATGCCGGCGCGGGCGGCCACGTCCTCGATGCGCGTCGCGGCAAAGCCGCGCTCGGAAAAGAGCGCGAAGGCGGCTGCGAGAATCTCTGCGCGTCGTTCTTCGGGGTCCCGCCGTCTGCGGGTTTTCTCGTTCATTGGTCTGATCCGTTTATGACTGGTTGGTCAGTCATAAACGGATCAGACTGCGTTTGGCAATCATTTTCGACGTTCTGCCTCTCGAATGTCGCTGGAACGGGAAAGGAAAAGCCCGCGAAACCGGGTCTCGCGGGCCGTGACTTGTCTGGGCCGGTTGTCCGGAGTCCGCCGGCGGTCAGCTCCGGCCGAACTCGTCGACCAGGCGGATGATGTCGTCCTCGCCCAGATAGGAACCGGTCTGGATCTCGATCAGTTCGAGCAGGATCTTGCCGGGATTGCCGAGCCGGTGCACGGCCCCTTGCGGGATATAGATCGACTGGTTCTCGTGCAGCATGGTTACCTTGTCGTCGATTGTCACTTCGGCCGCGCCCTTGACGCAGATCCAGTGCTCTGAGCGATGGTGATGCTTCTGCAGCGACAGCTTCTTGCCCGGATGGACGAAGAGCCGCTTCACCTGGAAACGTTCGCCGTTCAGCACCGAGGTATAGCCGCCCCAGGGGCGCAACGAGGTCGGGTGGTTTTCCGTCAGGCTTGCGGTCTTCTTGTCGGCGGCCAGAAGCTTGACCAAGTTGCCGACCTGCTGGCTGTCATCGAGGCGGCCGACATAGACGGCGTCCTCGCTGGCGATCACCGCCACGCCATCCATGCCCTGGACGGCGAGATGGCTGTTACGCGACATGACCAGAGAATTGCGGGTGTTGACCAATGTGGCATTGCCGCTGACGACATTGCCGTCCGGATCGGCATTGCCGAGCTTCCACACGGCATCCCAGCTGCCGAGGTCGGACCAACTGATCGGCGAGGGAACCACGGCGGCATTGGCGGTCTTTTCCATCACCGCGTAGTCAATCGAGATGCTCGGGCTTTCGGCAAAGGCCTGGGCGTCGAGACGGGTGAAATCGAGATCCTTGGTCACGCCGCGCACCGATTTTTCCGCCGCGACGAGCACGTCCGGTGCCAGCAGGCGCAGTTCAGAGAGGATCTGCCCGGCCGTGAAGACGAACATGCCGGAATTCCAGAAGTAGTTGCCGGCGGCGAGCATCTTCTCGGCGTCCTCGGCCTTGGGCTTTTCGACGAAGCGCTTGACGGCGTTGGCGCCGGCGGTCAGCGGCTCGCCCATCTCGATATAGCCATAGCCGGTTGCCGGCTCGGTCGGGGTGATGCCGAAGGTGACGATCTTGCCGGCGCGCGCGGCGGTCGCGGCCGCGGCGACGCAGGTGCGGTAGCGCTCGTCGGTGGCGATGTCATGGTCGGACGGGAGGACCTGCAGGAGCGCGTCGCTGCCGTAGAGATCGGCGACGATCAGGGCGGCGACGGCGACGGCGGCGGCCGTGTTGCGCGCTTCCGGCTCCAACACGATGCCGCAGAGCTTGGCGTCCATCTCGCGGGCCTGTTCGGCAACCAGGAAACGGAATTCCTCATTGGTGACCACCAGCGCCGGCTCGTAGAGGCTTTGATCGGCGACACGGTCGAGTGTGCCCTGGAAAAGCGTCTTGTCGCCAATGAAGCGGATGAACTGCTTGGCGGCGGTGGCGCGAGACAGCGGCCAGAGGCGGGTGCCTTTTCCCCCCGCCATGATTACGGGTATGATCTTCTCGGTCATATTCTGCTTTGCCTTTCGGTTTGGCGGACGATGGGCGGCGGGACGGACGAGCGGGCGGCATGGAATCGGCCTTGCCCCGCCTGCGCGTGGTTTCGCCCATGGTCCTAACGCCCGGATCGCTGGGTTGTTGCATTTTTTGTCGCGAACTCCAAGTCCACGCCGACCGAGGTGGCCTGCAGCGCGGCAGAGTCTCTTCGTCGTTTCAGCGGATGTTTTCGTTCCGCGGGCCGCTGGTCATGGTCATTTGTGCAGAATCGTGGTGTTTTTGACCAGCTATTGTGCATGCGAGCTTGGAGTGACGGCATTAATGATAAATTGCATTTCATCACTCCTTCGGCATCTTGTCTCCTGTGTCTGTTCTACTTCCGGCAGGTCTGGCGATATTTCAGCGCGGCACACGGGCCGGCCTGGAGGATTGCCATCCATCGGATAAACACCCTTCTTGTTCTGCTCACGCTGTCCGCCGCGCATGACTGTGTGGCGAATGAACTACCCTATGCCGGCTCGCAGGAGTCGATCTGGACCGATCGCCCGGTCCGGGTCGACCGTGCGGGGCAGCAGTATGAACGCGTGCCGGGTCTCTTCGACGCCTTCGTCATGAGGATCCGCATCAAGCCGCAGGCCCAGGCCTTCGATGGCGGGTCCTTCCGACAGGACGGCATGATCTTCATCATCGCCGACGTGGTAGCGCCCGACCCGAAGCGCATCTGCCACGCCGACGACGGTAGCATCCGGGCTTGCGGCAGCCTGTCCAGAGCCTTCCTGAAAAGCCTGATCAACCGCCGCTTTCTCGAATGCTGGGCCTGGTCGATCGCTTTGCAGACATGGATGATCGACTGTCGGATCGGGCAATATCGGGTCGCCGAGACGCTGGTCGCCTCCGGCTATGTGCGCGCGGCGCGGGATGCGGGGCTGATCACCGTGGAGCAGGATGCGATGCGGCGGCGGGCCGGTCTCTGGGCAGATGCCGGGTGTCGGCTGTCACAGCGCTGCTGATCCTCCGCCGCAAGCGGTCATTGCCGGTGGCGCACGGTCCTCACCGGGCGCTCAGCCCGGCTCCGCCGTTTCGGCAGGAAGCGGTCGTGTTCATGGGCGAAGAACCGGTACTTGGCGATCTCCGACACCAGCAGATAGAGGAGCGTGATCACGCCCAGCCCCGCGAGCACGTGCGGCGGCAGCGGCACGAAGCCGAACCAGTCTGCTCCGGGCAGGTAGGGCACCGCCAGTGCAAGTACGATGACCGCGACGGTCGACAGCACCAGCCAGTGGCCGGGCTTGCTCTTCCAGAAGGGCTTGGAGGTGCGGATCACCAGCACGATGGCGAGTTCGGTGATCAGCGACTCGACGAACCAGGCGGTCTGGAAGATGGCAGCGGTCTCCCTGGCGACCATGATCAGGAAGCCGAAGGTCAGCATGTCGAAGACGGTGCTGATCAGGCCGAAGACCACCATGAAGCGCTGGACAGGCGATGTTGAAGCTCTGCGGGCGGATCCAGCATCCCGTCGACATTGTCATGGCGATCGCAGAGAGGAATATCGAGAGGAAGTTGTTGAGCAGGATCACATGGCGAGCAGCTGGAACAGCAGGACGAAGAGGCACCGACATGCTGTCTGTTGCCAAATTAACGGTCGTGGTCGATATATTCAGCGTATTGGCGAAGGTGCGCCGCCGTTGTCGTGCCTTCCAACAGCACGTCGAGGTTCTTGTCGTGAGCACCATGTCGGCAGCCTGCTGGGCGACGTCGGCGGCCCCCTCGACCGAGATACCGATATCCGCCTCATGGAGCGCTGGCGCATCGTTGATGCCGTCGCCGAGATAGCCTACGACATTGCCGCGCTTGCGCAGCGCCGTGATGATGCGCTGCTTCTGGTTGGGGTCGATCTCGACGAACAAGTCGGTGCGCACGGCGAGTGCGGCCAACGCCTCGTCGGATGTGCGCGCCAGTTCTTCGCCGGTCAGGATGTGATCGACCTTCAATCCGACGGATCGGGCCAGATGCGCGGCGACGAAGCGGTTGTCGCCGGTGATCACCTTGACGCCGACGCCGCGTGTTGCAAGGGCCGAGAGCGTTTCCACGATGCCGGGCTTCGGCGGATCGCTGAACAGCAGGAAGCCGGCGAAGGTGAGGTCCTGCTCGCTGTCGCGATCGTAGCGGTCGGCAGGCGTTGCGAAGTGGCGGACGGCGAGGCCGAGAACGCGGTAGCCCTCGTCGCCCCAGGCGGCGAAACGGCTCTCGATCGCCGCCCGGCTTTCTGCATCGAGCGGCCGGACCGCGTCGCCGTCCTCAACCTTGCTGCAGGTCTCAAGCACGTTGCTGAGCGCGCCCTTGGCGATCAGCAGGTGTCCTGTGGCATCGGCATTTTCGACGATCACCGACAGCCGCTTGCGCAGGAAGTCGTAGGGGATTTCGGCGACCTTGCGGGTGGCCGCCGTATCGATGCCCTGGGCGGTCGCCGCGGCCGCGATCGCATCATCGAGCGGATTGGCCATGCCGTTCTGCAGGCGGGCGTTGAGCGCCGCGAGCCGCATGAGATCGGGGCGGCCGGCGCCGAGCGGTCCTTCGGCGCGTTCGAGCCGGACGACGCCTTCCGTCAGCGTGCCGGTCTTGTCGGTGCACAACAGGTTCATGCTGCCGAGGTTTTCGATCGAGGCGAGGCGCCGCACGATCACGCCGCCGTCGGCCATGCGCCGGGCGCCGTTCGACAGGGTGACGCTGACGATGGCGGGCAGCAGTTCCGGCGTCAGGCCAACGGCGATCGCCAGGGCGAACAGCAGGGAATCGATCAGCGGGCG
>JAHRYZ010000162.1:0-844 GCA_020621905.1 Rhizobium sp. | reverse complement strand
GGGCGGTCGAGAATGAGGTTTCCGGCAAAGATGACGACGACCATGATCAGCGTTATGCGGGTCATCAGGTAGCCGAAACGGCGGATGCCGCGGGCGAAGTCGGTCTCCGGCGGTTCCAGCCTGAGGTGCCCGGCGATCGTGCCGTATTCGGTAGCCGAGCCGGTCTCGACCACGACCGCCCGGCCGATGCCGCTGCGCACCGAGGCGCCGGTGAAGAGCACGTTGGTGCGGTTGGCCAGCGTGGTTGCGGCCGGGATTTCTCCGGCGCGCTTTTCCACCGGATAGGTCTCGCCGGTCAGCGCCGACTGGCTGACATGCAGGTCGGTTGCCTCGATCACCACGGAGTCGGCGGGTATGAGGTCACCGGCGGCCACCTCGATCACGTCGCCGGGGACGAGAGCGCTGGCGGCAAGCGGGCGCATCTCGCCGTCGCGCCAGACCTTGACCTTGAAGGCGATCCGTTCCTTCAGCTTCTGCACGGCCAGCGAGGCCGAATATTCCTGGTAGAAGCTCAGAAGCGAGCTGGCGAGGATGACGATGGTGATGATCGTCGCCTCCTTCCACTCGCCGACGGCGATCGAGATGGCGGCGGCCGCTACGAGGATCAGCACGAGCGGGCTTTCGAATTGCGACAGGAAGATCCTGAAGCCCGACCAGCGGCCTTCCTCGCGAAACACGTTGGCGCCTACGCTCTTCAACCGCGCCTCGGCCTGCTTGCTCGTCAGCCCTCGGGGCGACGTTTCGAGTTCAGCAAGGAGATCGGCCTGGGACCGGCTCCAGTAGGCGCGTCTTTCCGGTGCTTCGAAAGAAAAGGGGGCAGGCGCGGACGGCATGGCGGCATCCT
>JAHRYZ010000161.1 GCA_020621905.1 Rhizobium sp. | reverse complement strand
AAAGCGCGAAAATTTACGCGACAAGGTCATTGCCGCCCGCGTCCGGCTTTGCTAATCAGGCCCCCACCGCCGGCGACCGGATGTCGCCGCTCTGTTGGGGCGTCGCCAAGCGGTAAGGCACCGGTTTTTGGTACCGGCATTCCCAGGTTCGAATCCTGGCGCCCCAGCCAAGCTCTCCTTTTCACGCCGAAAGTCAGCATTTCCGGCACATTCCGTCAGCTGGGAATCGATTTGGGGACATTGGCGTAAGCGATTGTCGTCATGGACCGAACCACCCCGGGTTCGCCGGAGCCGCCAACTCGTGAGAAGCAGGGTCGATGGCAAGCAAGACGATGAACAGAGCGAGACCCCTTCTTTCAGCGCCCGGCGAACGCGTGTCGCGCGTCAGACCCTTGCCGCCATCAGGCGACCGTTCAAGGGCTGTAATTTATAGTCATCGCTGTTCTCCATAACTTGCGTTCTCGACACAGTTCTCGCGGTGATTTCAAATGGAACTCGACGGGTGCGCATTGCTGCTCAGTCAGGTCGAAGCTCGCGGCAGGGCGCCAACTATCTCGTGAGCCGGCATGGGACCGTCGTCCACGCTGACGATCACATGGTGACGATCCAGCTCGACAAGAGCCGTTAGCCTCGCCGAGCTGTCTCGATGGCGGCCACGTCGATTTTCTTCATATCCAGCATCGCCTCGAATGCGCGTTTTGCCTCTTGGCCTCCGGCAGCCATCGCCTCGGTCATTACGCGCGGCGTGATCTGCCAGGAGATCCCCCATCTGTCCTTGCACCAGCCGCATACGCTTTCCTCGCCGCCATTGCCGACGATGGCGTTCCAGTACCGATCCGTCTCTTCCTGGTTGTCCGTGGCGATCTGGAAGGAAAAGGCTTCATTGTGCTTGAACAGAGGTCCGCCATTCAGGCCGATGCAGGGAATGCCGGCGACGGTGAATTCGACCGTCAGCACGTCGCCGGCTTTGCCGGATGGATAGTCGGCGGGAGCGCGCAGGACCGCGCCCACCGAGCTGTCGGGAAATGTCTCGGCGTAAAAGCCGGCCGCGACCTCGGCGTCCCTGTCGAACCAGAGGCAGATGGTGTTCCTTGCAATCGTCATTGGTGATCCTTTCTGTACCCAGGAGAGTTTAGGTCGGTCCCCACGGGATTGCCCGTCGCTATCCTGCGCGTATCCGTTGTTGCAGAAGAACCGCGAGCGGGCCGGGCCTACGGGTTGATCTCCGGCTCGACGAGTCTCTTGAGCTTGTGCAGGGAATCCTGCCAGCCGAGATAGCAGGCCTCCGCGGGGATGATATCCGGCACGCCTTCCTGCTCGATGTGCATCTCGGTGCCGACCGACACGGCCTTCAGGTCCACCGTGACCGTCATCTCGCCCGGCAGGTTCGGGTCGTCGAACCGGTCGGTGTAGACGAGGCGCTCGCCCGGAATGAGCTCGAGATAGGTCCCGCCGAAAGAGTGGCCGTGGCCGGTCGTGAAGTTGCGGAACGACATCCTGTGATGGCCACCAACTTTCGCATCCAGTTCATGCACGGTGCAGGTGAACCCATGGGGCGGAAGCCAGCTGGCCACCGCATCCGGTTCGAGGAAGGCGCGATAGAGCTTGTCGGGTTTGGCGGCGAAGACGCGGTGCAGACGGATTGTGCTGGGCATGGTTTTCTCCTTGTGGTTCGGACGCTATGTTCATGACGAACGGAGCCAGCAGGAATCGACATGGCGTCGGAAAAAAAATCTGGCGTCGCCCCGATTTCCGTCAACGGCCCGCGGTTTCCCGCGGATATTCGAGCTGCATGGCGACCACATCGGCGGTGCCGGTGCCGAAGCGCGCAGCGATCGCGTCAAGCGCAGCGAGCGCACCTTCCACGGCAAATTCGTTGCCGCGACCGGAGAGACGGCGGCGCACTTCGTCGAGACCGCCCGGCTCGACACCGCGCGAATGCTTCTCTCGCGCGGTGTCGTTGAAATCGGTCGCGGCGCAGGTCGGCCTCTTCCCGCCCGCGCGCCTCACGGAAGCATTCGAGCGGCCGCTTCGACACAAAACCGCGCCTCTTCCGCGACAAGCACGCCGCACTGTGAACGCTGAAGGCGGCCTCGCACAAGTGCTGTGACCGGCATGGCTTGCACCTAGCGCCCGCCTCCTGCGGTCTGCCAATTCTGCCATCGGTCACGGCTGTTCCGGTTGACTGATCCTCTTGGGAGATGAACTCCAGCAGGTCCTCGAAACCGCCTCATCCCGACATGTTCTGGGAGGTGTGCCATCGCCAGGCGGACCGGGCGATCTCCTCGAGGGAAAATTGCGGCTGCCAGCCGAGCACTTCCTGCGCCATCTCGTTGTTCGCCACCAGCACGGGCGAATCCCCTGGTCGCCGGGCGCTGAAGCTGACCGGAAAACTCTGGCCGGAGACCGCGCTGATCGTCTCGAGGAGTTCGTTCACCGTCGTTCCGGTGCCGGTGCCGAGATTGAGTGCAAGCGATGTGCCGCCGTCGAGCAGATACTCGACCGAGCGCACATGGGCGTCCGCCAGATCGATGACATGGACGTAGTCTCGGACGCAGGTTCCGTCGCGGGTGTCGTAGTCCGATCCGAACACTTCGAATTTCGCCCGGCGGCCGAGTGCGGCCTCGATCGCGAGCGGAATGGCATGGGTCTCGGGCGTATGCCATTCGCCGATGCGCCCTTCGAAATCGGCGCCGGCGGCATTGAAATAGCGCAGCGTCACGGAGCGCAGCTCCGTGTAGCTGTCATAGTCCTTCAGGGCTTGTTCGACGACCCATTTCGTCCGCCCATAGGGATTGATCGGTGCCTGCGGGTGGCTCTCGTCCATCGGCACGAGTTCCGGCAGGCCATAGGTGGCGCAGGTCGAGGAAAAGACGATCGCGTCGATGCCGGCCGCCTGGGCCGCCGAAAGCAGCGTCAGCGATCCGATCACGTTGTTCTCGTAGAAGGACACCGGGTCCCTGACGCTCTCGCCGACTTCGATGAGCGCGGCGAAATGGATGATGGCGACGGGCGCATAGTGCTGGAGCACCTCGTCGAGCCGCGCCCGGTCGCGGATGTCGCCGACGACCAGGGGACCCCATCGGACGAACTCGTCGTGACCGTTGGACAGGTTGTCGTAGACCACGGGCAGGAAGCCCGATTGCGAGAGCTTGAGGCAGGTGTGGGAACCGATATAGCCGGCGCCGCCGACCACGAGAACAGGTATATCCGTCATCGATGGGATTCCTTGCTGTTGATGTTCCATGACTGTCCGTTCCGGAGGTCCGCGCTGCGCACCGCCGGTTGATGATGAGCAGACGGCATTCGCCGGCTCAGGCCTGGGAAGAGGACGCCGCGGCTCCTTGTCCCTCTGCAGCCGGAGGCGCCGCAGGACGCGGTCTTGCGGCCTTTGGCATGGGCGACTGGTAGTAGGCCTCGTACTGGCTGCGGAATTTCTCCTGTCCGCCGAACTCGCTGTATCTCGGCAACTGCGTCATGTCGGTCTTGTTGAGCAGCACGCCGAGGATCTTCGAGGTGATCAGCGGTTCGGAGTCCAGGAGGTCGGAGACGAGGCGTGTCGGCGTCTTGCCCCATTCGACGACGAAGACGAAGCCGTCGACCTGGGCCGAGAACGCCTTGGCATCGACCACGGGGCCGAGCGGCGCGAGATCGACGATGATGTAGTCGAAATGCTGCCGGGCGCTCTCCATCAGGCTAGCCATGCGGGGCGAAGCCAGCAGTTCGTTGGTGTGCGGCAGCTGTTCGCCATGGGATCGGGGCTGGATCGGCAGGATGGCGAGCTTCGACTGCGGGTCGACCCGAATGAGGCTCGTCCAGGCGACGTCGCCGATCACGGCCTCGACCAGGCCGGCCTTGGGCGCGGGCTTCAGCATGCGGCTCAGTCTCGGGTTGCGAAGGTCGGCGTCGATCAACAATGTGCGCTTGCCGCTGGCGGCCAGCAGCATGGCGAAATTGGCGGCCACCGTGGTCTTGCCTTCGCCCGGCAGCGAGGAGACGACGCCGATGACGCGGCTCGGGCGTCCCTGCAGGACGATGTCGCTTGCCAGCTTCACGTTGCGCAGGGTTTCGGCAAAGGCCGAACGCGGGGCTTCGAGCACCAGCCGTGTCATCCGCTCCAGCGGCAGTTCCGGCGGCGGTTCGGCGGAAGGTTTGCCTCCGCGCCGGAAGAAGCCGTTGACGCGGTCGATCGGCCGATTGGCGGTTGCGCCGACAAGCGGGAGATAGCCGAGCGAGGTCAGCCCGAGAACAGAACGAACCTCGCTTCCGAGGCGGAAGTAGCGCTCCTGCATTTCCTGCGCGAAGGCGAGCGCGCCGCCCGCCATCAGGCCGAGAACGGCCGAGAGGGCCAGCACCATGGTCTTCTTCGGGCTGGACGGCGAGACGGGAACACCGGCATCCGAGATCACGCGCGCCTGGGCAATCGGGAAGGTCTGCTTCTGGTTCGCCTGCTCGTAGCGGTCGAGATAGGACTGGTAGAGCGTCTTGAGCGCGGTCGCCTTCTGCTCCAGCTCGCGCAGGTGGACGAGCGATTTCGTCGCCTGCGAATTCTTGCCGGTGACCCCCGCTATGCTTTCGCGCAGCGACGTTTCGCGCGACCGCGTCACTTCGTATTCGTTGCGATAGCTGTCGGTCAGCCGCTGCAGTTCCTGGAAGATCTGCTGGGAGATCTCGCCCTTTTCGCCCTTCAGGGCGACCGCCTGCGGGTGATCGGCGCCGAAGCTTTCGGTCACCTCGCGCTCGCGTTGCTCGATCGCCAGATAGCGGCCGCGCAGCTGCTGGATGACCGAATTCTCGCTGCCGCCGGCACCGATCATCGCATTCTTGACCGCATTGTCGGGGCCCTGGTCGACGATCGACTTGAACTGGTCAAAGCGGGCCGAGGCCTTGGCCACGTCCGCCTGGGCGATGATCAGCTGGCTGTTGAGGTCGGTGAGCTGCTGTTCCGTCATCAGTTCGCCGCGCGTCGAGGTCAGGCCGTTCTCGGTCTTGTAGCGCTCTGCCTCGAGCGAGGCGGCCTGGGCGCGCTGTCTCAGATCGTCCAGGCGTTCCTGCAGCCAGACGGACGCCCGCTCCGCCGCATCGAAATTGGCGTTCAGCTGGTCGGCGAGATAGGCATCGGCATAGGCGTCGGCGACCTTGGCGGCCAGCTGCGGATCCGGCGAGCGATAGGACAGCGCCACGACGGCGCTTCGCCCGACCCGCTCCACGGCGATGCCCTGCTGCAGCATCGCGGCCGCCTTTTGCCGTTGGCCTTCGAGCACGGCCTCGTCTGAGACCGCATCGGCGAAGAGGCTGAGCGTGCCGCGCAGCCAGGACTTGGCGGTCGAGACGAGCGATTTCGGCGGGTTGAGGATCGTATCATTGTCGGCGAGCCCCGCCTCGTCGACGACCCTCAGGGCCATCTTGTTCGATTTCAGGATCTCGACGGCGCTCGAAATCTGGGTGTCGGCCTGCTGCTTGCTCTGCGGCGAGGCGAGCTCCTCCTCGGCGTAGCGCGCAAGGTTCTCGTCGAGCAGGATCTGCGTCATCGAGGTGTAGACCGGGGTCGTGAAGACGAGATAGGCAACGCCGAGCATCACGAAGAGAGCGGTCGCAAGGCCGATGGTCATTGCGCGCCGGAGGACCGAGGCGAAGAGGCGGTCGAGGTCGATGAAGGAATCGCCATCGTCCTTTTCCGGACGCAAGACGCCGTTCAGGGGCAGGGCTCTGTGGTTCATGGACGCGTTCCGTTTCCAAAGGGGGCCCGGGCGAGGCGATCGGGGGCCGTCGAGCGTTCTTTGTTCGTGTGGGGGGTCATCGCGGGGGCGGTCCGCTCGGCTGAATATTCCGAAGGCCGGACCGTCGAGGGCCGTTCCTTCAGGCGCCGCAGCCGGGCGGCGATCGGCATGGAAAGGTGGCGGAGCGCGGCCGGGTCGCGAAGGGCGGTGGCAAGCGCGCCGGCCAGCGACCGGCGCTTCAGGTGCCCGATCAGCGTCAGGAAGGAGTGCGCCTGCGTGAGGCTCCGGCGGCGGCGGCGCTGGGCGGCAAGCGCCGCGGCGTCGAGCCGGTAACGCCGCAGGAATCCGGCATCGGCGGTCAGCATCGCCTCGACGTGTTCGAGCTTCAGCACGCGAGAAATCGATCCCTCGGTGATGTGGTAGAGATAGCCGACCGTCGGATCGACCACGCATTTCGCGCCCGCCGCCAGCGCGGAAGCCAGCAGCAGATAGTCCTCGCCGATCCTCAGGCCCTCGTCGAAGCGCAGGTCGTGCTCCGTCAGGAACTGCCGCTCGAAGACCGGTTTCATGTAGCCGAGATTGTGTTGCGAGCGGAAAAGCATGTTGGATTCGATGAAGGCGGGCAGCATGAGTTCCGGGCGGGCTGCGAGTTCGTGTGCGTCGAACATGATCTGCGTACTGCCGTCGGCCGCGATCGCGAGTTGTCGACGACGATCTGGGCGCCTTCGGCTTCGGCGATCATGCGTTCAGGCGATCGGATGCGGCATGTCGTCGGCATCAGCACGGCGATCGGCGCCGCGTGCGGCGTCGATACCGGCATTCCGCGCGCCGCCAGCGCATTTTGTGCAGGGCAGCGAGCCGTAGCGGGATCGGCGATCGCGGCGACGACCTCGCGCGTGGCGTCGGTGGAGCAAGCGTCGGCGACGATCAGCTCCAGCACGACACCTTGCTGCGCCAGGGCGCCGGCCACTGCGCGGCCGATCGTGTCCGCGGCGTTGAAGGCGGCGATGACGATACTGACGTCGGGGGTCGGCTGCATCATGGTGAGGTGGCCCCCAGCTCGCCGTATTGACGGATTTCGCGTACACCGATCAGGCCGCTGACGACGCCGATGTGCAGGGCGGCGCGAAGCCCGTAGCGGTTGCGCTGGATGGCGAAGGGCGCACAGGCCAGGCCTGCCAGGAGACAAAAACCCGCCTTCATCGCTGCAAGAGCCAGCTGTGCCGGCCGCTTCGCCATGGGCGCTGGCCCGGCCAGCAGCCGGCCATGCGTCTGCCCCATGCGAAAGCGCCGCCTGGCGAGCCAGGATAGCCGCGCGCGTGCCGGCGGCACCGGTTCTTCGACGAAGGCATCGGCAGCATAGGCGATCTTGCCGCCGGACCGATGCAGGTGGGTGAAATAATCGGTGTCCTCGCCGCCGCTCTTGCCGAGCGCAAGGTTGAAGCGGCGCCCCGTGACCGCCGGAGAGGCGCGGCGCAGCAGGACATTGCAGGTGTAGCCGGTGCGGATCTCGTCCCCGACCCAGACCGGTGCCGTCGAATGAAAATCGCCGTGGCGCATCCAGCCCGGCGCACCCGCTCCGTAGCGTGCCCTGACCGGCCCCAACACAGCATCCGCGCCTGTTGCCTCGGCGATCATGTGCAACAGCAGCAGCCACTCGGTGGAGGCCACTTCGTCGTCGTCGATGAAGGCGAGGAAATCGCCGTCGCTGTTCTGAAGGCAGGCATTGCGGGCGATCGATATGTTGGCGACTGGGCAGTGGACATAGAGAAGGTCGAAGGGCAGGGACGGGCGCAAGCGGTCGACCAGGGGACGGGCGAAGGCGACGCGTCGTGTCGGCGACGATGACGCGGATAGAGACCCCCTCCGGCACGGCAAGGCCGGCGAGCGAGCGCAATGTCTGTTCCAGTTCCGGGCGACGGAAGGTGCAGACACCGATGTCGATGCGGGTTGAGGGGAGGCTGAGGCGCGCGCTCATAGCGAAGGCTCCCGGCGCGGCACTGAGATGGGGTCCCGCCAGTCCCTGGCAAGCACTTCACGCCAGAAACCGGCTGACCAGGCGAAGTGCATCACCATGGCCGAAACGGCGGCGAGCGGCCCGTGTGGGTTGCGCTGCTTCACCGCGAGCCACACGCCATAGCCGATGCAGGCCCCGGCCCATACGACACAGGGGATCGCCGCCGCCCAGTTGAGGATCGCAAGCAGCGTGCCGACCGTCACAGGGGCGACCGCAAGCGGGATCATCTGGCGCAGGCTGGGCAGGGCACGATGCTTGAGGAAGTTGCGCGCCCGACCGCGCCCATAGCCGAAATACTGACGAAACAGCGGCTTCACGCTGGCGCGCGGATAGTAGACCATGCTGGTCTTGTCGGTCATCCAGATGCGATGACCGGCCTTGACCAGCCGATAGTCCAGTTCGGCATCTTCGTTGTGCTGGAAGCTCTCGTCATAGCCGCCCATCTGGCTGAAGGCGGCGATGCGCATCAGGGCGTGATGGCCGTGGTCCGTCCAGTGGCTGGCCGCACCGATGCGGTGTCGCGATCCGCCATTGCCGAGTTTCGAGTTCTGCGCGAGCGCGGTCGCCTTCTGGAACGGGCCGAAGCCGACCGTCTGCATTCCGACCACGACGGAATCGGCTCCGGTTTCGAGCGCCTCGTCCACCAGGTTCTGGCAGTAGTCGAGCGGATAGTCGCCATGGGCGTCGATGCGGATCAGGTATTCGCAATTGCCGCCATGGGTGGCGACGGCCAGATTGACGGCGGCGCTCTGGATCCGCTTCGGATTGTCGAGGAGCGCAACCTTCGGGTTCTCGCCTGCGATCCGTTTGACAATGGCGCGCGTGCCGTCGGTGCTGCCCCCGTCGGACACCACGATCCGCGCGTCCAGGTCGGAAAGCGCCCCTTCAAGATTGGCAATCACCGCCTCGATGTGCGTCGCCTCGTTGAGGCAGGGAATGACGATCAGGCATCGGACGGACTCGCGTCTTTCATTCGTCATGGGAGGTCTCCTTGGCGGCAAGAGGCTGGGCAAGCGGACGGGCGGAACGCACCGCCGGCTGGCCGGCGGCCAGCGTCGACAGGCGCTTCACCAGCCGCTGGCAATCGGCACGGTTGAAGGTCCATGGCCCCGGTCCGAGCATGCGGATACGCTCGGAAGCCTCGCGGTAGGTCCGGTCGGTCATGGTCTCGAACAGTTCGGTCAGCCGTTCCGGCGCGGCATTGGGCAGGATGACGCCGAGGCCCCGCTCCTTGAGGAAGCGGGCGGTCTCGGTACCCGCGAGGGCGATCGGGACCGTGCCGTGGCGGCAGCTTTCGTAGAGCCGGTTCGGCAGCAGCCAGGACGAATTCTGGCCTTCTTCGAAGAAGTCGATCGCCCAGGAAAAATGGACGCCGGAATAGATGCGGGCCAGATCCTCCGGGTTGCGGTAGGAGCCGTGGAAGGACATGAAGGGCTCGTTGCGCACGAGACCGTCGAAATCGTCGAACTCCGAATAGGCGGGCCGCCCGCGCAGCACGATCTCGGCGCGGCCGGCCATGGCATGGGAGAACGCCTTCAGC
>JAHRYZ010000160.1:6846-9346 GCA_020621905.1 Rhizobium sp. | reverse complement strand
CGCTTTTTTCGATACGACCTATGCTTTCCGCTTCGGCCCGCCTTCCCATGACGTGACAGTCGCCCGACTGACAGATGCCGAAACCGGCCGCCTTGTCGCCGAGGCCTGGCATTTTCCACTCGGTCGGGACAAGGCCATGCACGACGCCCCTGTCGAGGTCCGCGTCGAAGAGGAGAACGGCCGTTGGGTTCTGCTGCTGTCGACGCCGATCTTCGCGCAGTCGGTGCATATCGAGGTCGAGGGCTACCGCTCCGAGGACGATTGGTTCCATCTGGCGCCGGGCTCGGTGCGCCGCGTCGCTTTGTCCCCGCGAGACGACACTGCGGCCGGACTGAAGCCGACCGGGACCATCACCCAATTGGGTTCGCGCCGCCGCATCGCCTTCTGAAACGTCTTCCCCCGGCTCATTCGCCCGGCGGAAAGCGCCGGGCCATGTCGATCAAGGCGTTGAGATAGGCACGCCGCGCCGGCGCCGGGGTGAAATTGTGGTCGGCCTCAGGGACGATGGACAGCCGGACGTTGGGATAGCGCCGCAGGCCCTGCCCCTTTGGGCCAAAATGCTCGGCGAAGTGCTCGAAACCGACGTCGTTCTCGCTGTAGAGCAGATAGAGCGGCATCTTCCGTTCGGCAAGCGACTGGAAGGATTTGCGGACCTCCGCATATTCTCCGCCGCTCCCCGGCAGCATCTGGAGAATCGGCGTGGCCTTGCGTGCGACACGACGCCAGAACGCCCGGCCCATGTTGGCGATCGCCCGCTTTACGTCGACGCGCCCCTGCAGGAGCCGCCGAAACGTCTCCGGCTGGAACATCTTCTCGCGATAGACGTCGAGCGAGCGCGGCATGTAGCGAAGGGATTCGTCGATATCGCGACCCTGCTGCCAGTGGAAGACGAAGGGATTGACGGCAATGGCGCCGGAGACGCGCTGGTCGGCGACGGCGCTCTTGAAGGTCAGATACCCCCCGCTGCAGCGGCCGGACACGACGACAGGCGTCAGGTCGCGCCGAGCCAGGAAGTCCAGCGCCGCCCGAACGTCGTCGATCTGGCTGTCCTGGTAGAGCACCTGGTCGGGCACGCCGGGCACCGGCGGACTGTCGCCGATATTCGCGCCGTCGAAGCGCAGGCTCGCGACGCCGGCGGCCGCAAGGTTGCGCGCCATCATCACACTGGCGCGCCCCCAGCCGGAATGACGGTCATAGGCCGTGCCGAGGATCAGCACGGTCGCACCGCTGCGGGGACCAAGCGGCTCGCACAGCATGCCGTACACGCGTCCACCGTCACCGAAGTTGACCGGCGTCTCGCGAAAATCCGGACCGAGCAGGCTTGCCACTGACGCGTGCCGTTCGACGGGCAAGGGCGCCTCGACGGGAAGTGCAGCGGCGACAGACCCGATCCACTCGAGCACGACCTTGCGGATGTCGTCCGGCATGGTGGAGATGGCCGGGTTCGAAATGAATTCGTCGTAGCCGGTATAGTCGGCTTCGCGCACATCGACGCCCATCGCTGTCAGCTGTGCGGAAAACTCCGTATCCGCCGGTCTGTCGGCACGCTTGACCACCAATGCCCGGGGCGCCGGACGATGCGTCAGGCCGGTGAGACTGAGCTTGCGCAAATCGGCGGCGATCTCGTCGGGCATCCTCAGCCCGGCAATCCCCACGCCGTCGCGCAGCCGATGGTCCTCAGGCACGCCGAGACCTTCGTCCACCATGCGAGCCCAGATCTGCATTTCCCGCAGGAAGGCCCGACCCGATGTGACGGGCGCAAGGCAGGCGATCGCCGCAAGCCCCTCGATGCGCTCGGCAACGCGGACGGCCAAGGCGGACCCGAGCCCCTGGCTGACCACGATCACGTCGCGACAACCCGACTGCCTGCGCAACACCTGCGCCGCCTCGACGACACAGTCCTCCCACGACGAAAGCCCGCCGGCATGGTCGTCGCGATCCAGCGCGTCTCCGGTGCCCGGATAGTCGAAGCGCAGGCTCGCAATGCCCTGGTCCGCCAACGCATCGGCAACGACCCGCCAGAACTTGCGCATGCACATTTCCTCGAGCCCCCACGGGCTGACGAAGAGCACACCGGTCGCCCTCGCCCTTCCCCCTGCCGGCATGAACAAACCGACCGTGTCGCCGAATGTCACGGGCCTCGCGGCAGCCGTGGTCGCGACAACCGGAACGGATGGCTGGATTTCTGATTTCGTCAGTCGAGTTCCCATGGTTCCCCCCAGTGCGCGCGCGCGTCAGCTGTCCCCTTCGAACGATGCAGGTTTCACAAGCAGAAATCGGAGCAGCCGGTCGCCGGCAGCCGCAGCGCGCGCCGGAAGGCGTGCGATCAGATCCTCGATCGGCGCGTGATCTTCGACGGGAATTGCCGCCAGCAGCCGCAAGGCGATGAAATAGACCAGCGCGCCGCATGCGATCGACACGATCAGGCCAAGCACGCCGCCGATCACATGCAGAACAGCATAGGCGGCGAGCCCGCACAACAGGGCGGCGGCGGCGACCT
>JAHRYZ010000160.1:0-6836 GCA_020621905.1 Rhizobium sp. | reverse complement strand
GACGGTGCGGTACATGCGCGAGAGCGAACCCTCGAACTGCATTCCGCGCATCATCAGGACGGCCATGACCAGGAAGACGAACAGGCGAACAGCCGCCGCTCCCTCGCCACCGAACGAGGGCACGACCAGCAATGAGCCCGTCACCATGATGACGGCGCCGAGCAGGCCGATCATCAGCCGATCCTTGATGCGGTCGAGGGAGAACAGGTACTGCGTGCAGATCATGCCGAGCACGAACACGGGCGCCACCAGCGCCAGAATGACCAGCATCGGGCCGCTGGGCGCAAACGCCTCTCCGAACACGACGGTGACCAGTGTCGGAGCGATGGCGGCCAGACCGAAGCTCAGCGGCAGGGTGATATAGCCGATACTGCGCACGACGCTTTCGAACACGGCGACCGGAAGCCGGTCGGTGTCGTGCAGCTTCAGCTTTTCCGAATAATAGGGAACCAGACTGCCGGTGAGCTGGACCGGCAACTGCAGGGCGAGGTTGGCGAGCGACAGCGCGGCCGCATAGTAGCCGACCATTTCGACGCCGTGCGAGCGCTCCAGGAAGAACAGCTCGACGCGGTTCAGGAAGATCGAATCGATGATGTATTGCACCGACAGGATGAGCGACGAGCTGACGAGATAGCGCGGGGCGATGCCGCAGGCATTGGTGCGGCTCTTGAGGATGCCGAGCGAATAGAAGAATTGCGGCACGAAGCCGAGGATATAGCCGCAGATCGCCCCGGGAATGCCGAAGACCAGCGCGCCGGCGAGAACGCCGGCAAACTGGAGAATGCCGGCAATCACCGACATGCGGAAGAAGGCGGCCACGTCCTGCTCGCCGAGCATGACATTCTTGGTGAAGGAGCCGATCGACTGGACGAAGATGAGAATGCCGGTCAGCAGCACGACGAGCGGGGCGGTTTGCGCCCAGTGCTCCTGCTCGGCCACCCAGAAGGCGAGAAAGTAGAGAACGGTAACGACAACCGTCGCCAGCACGACCGGGCGAAGAAGATAGGCGGCAAAGCCGCGCCGCGCCGCATCGTCATGTCCCTGTACCTTCAGCTGCGGCAGGAGTCGAAGCAGGATGACGCCGGTGCCCAGTTCCGAGATCAGCGCCGCCGTCACCGCAAGCCAGAGCGAGAAGGCAATGATGCCGTTAGCCTCTGGCCCGAGCAGGCGGGCGGTGATGATGGAGCAGACGAAGCCGATCAGCAGCAGGGCGAGGCCGGCTGCGGCGTTCAAAGCTGAATTGGCGACGATGCGCTTGACCATCAAGGATACTCTGTTTGAACGCGGGCAACCCTGGCCATTGCGCCGACGGGTGCCGTTGCCTGTCCGTATGGGACAAGCCTTAAGGTTTCATTCGCAGGCATGCGCGTGCCTGCACCGCCTCTGTCGCCGCCGCTCATTTCACGTCCTTGTGATCGAAAAGCAGTCGTACCGCCTCCTGCCAGCCGCGGATCGATGCCGTCTCGATCGTTTCCCGGTCGAAGCTCTGGGCACGCCGGAATGCTTCGATGATCGATGCCTCATCACCCGGATCGTAGGCGCAGACATGGTCGCGCCCGCCGGCCGCGAAGGTGGGAGCGACGATCGGCAGGCGGCAGTAGCTGTACTGGATCATCTTCAGGCTGGACTGGCTGAGATAGTCGGCCCCCTCGCTGCGTCCGTAGGGGGCAAGGCCGATATCGGCGAACTTGATGAAGGGCACGATCGTCTCGAAGGCCACTTCGCCATGCACCACGATGTTGGTGCGCCGCTCGGACGGCACCGCCTTCTTGCCGAACAGGTGGAAGGTCCAGTCCGGATAGGCGGCGGCCAGCGTATCGATGACCCGCGCGTCGAACAGCATGTCGCCGACGCTGACGGCATTGCGCGGCGTCGCATAGGGGCTCTCCACCGCCCTGTCGAAACTGTCCCTGGCGATCCCGTGCGGCAGATAGAGGATCGGCGCATCCGCGGGGAAGTCGGCGCGCATGGCTTCGGCCATGATGTGGATCAGGTCGTAGTCGCCGATACCCTTGGCGAGAGCCTGCTCGACGCAAGGGTGAACCCGGATCGTCTTCAGGCGGTCGGCCGCGTGGTAGATGATGCGGGCCTTAGGCGCCGCCTGCCGCATTCGATGGGTCAGCAGGGGCGGCGGTCCGCTTTCGATCAGGATGTGGGTATAGCTCGCCATTCGGTCCATGACCGCCTTCGGCAGAAGCCGGTCGTAGAGCCGGAAGAGCGGCCCGCTCAGGGCGTTGAGCAGCGGCAGCTTGAGGTTCATCGGGTGGAAGGGCGCGTACCAGAGAAACTCCTCGAGCTCCTCGCCTACAAGGTTCCAGCGATTGAGCGGCCGCTGGCGGGCATAGATGAAGCGTCCGTCCTTGAGAAAACGGCTGAGAAAGCTCAGCCGGCAGGCGAGGAAATCCACGTGATCGCCGCCGGCGCGCAGCGCATCGGCCATGAAATGCAGGTCGACCTTGCGCGGCGCCTCGGCAAAATGATGCCCGGTCACGATCAGCACCCGACGCTTCGAACCGGAGGTCGTCATGCGGACAGGCTCCGGTTATCGGTGACACCGGCCGTTCCCAGCGCCTGGCGATAGACGTCGATATAGCGATCGGCAACACTCTCCCAGGCATGAACCGAAGCTGCCGCCATCATCTCGGCGCGTTTGCCCGACGGATCGGCCAGCAATTCCTGATAGGCCTGCTCGATGCGTGCGGCGCTCTCCTCCGGCCGTGAGAAATCGGCAAGCGGAATGCCCGGATGCTGCCCCGCGAGCACCTGATAGGCATCGTTCGAATGCAGCACCGGCACCAGTCCGGCGCTCATCGCTTCGACTGCGACCAGCCCGAAGCCTTCATATTCGGAAGCGGAGGCGAACAGCGAGGCCTGCGCGATCAGGCGGCACACCGCGGCATTGTCGACACCGACATGCAGCGTCACATGATCGGCCAATCCACGCCGGGTGATCTCGCTGCGCAGGTCTTGCTCGCTAAGATCGGACGGAGACCCGACGACGTCGAGATGCCACTCCGGCGACACTGCCTGCAGGGCCTGCATGGCGTCGAACAGGCGATCGAGCCGCTTGTTCACCGAGAAACGGCCGATCGTGACGATCCGGCGCTGAGGGTTGGTCGACGAGAGAGCCGCGAATTTTGCGGTATCCACGCCGTTCTCGACCAGTACTGCGCGCTGGGCGGCAATCTGGGAGAACAACGCCATGTCAGAGCGGCTGCAACACAGCAGCGAGCGATAGGCGAGTGCCGACAGACGCGTCACCGAACGGAACCAGATCCGCTTGATCGCCGCGAATTTCGGCGTGTGGAAAAAGCCGCCATGGGTCGTCGCCACCATAGGCTTGCCGTGAAAAGGTCGAGCCCAGGCCAGCGCGTCGAAGAAGAAATCGATGCCGTGAACGTGGACGAGATCGGCATCGCCGATATGGCGAAAGACACCCGGCGCCAGCGGATAGCGGGTCGACCCCTTCCACGGGATGCGCACGACCTCGACGCCATCGATGACCTCGCGTTTGCGCAGGACACGATCGCGGGACTGGAACAGGCGGTCGAGCGTGACGACGCGAACGCGAAAGCCGCGCTGCATGAGCAGCCGGCTGAGATTGGCGACGACATCTTCGAGGCCGCCGCGGCCAGGCGCGTACTGGCGCACCACCTGGACGATCAGCGGACCCTCGCCGGCCTTGCGGCCGCCAACCGTTTCCGCTCGCTCGAGGCTTTTCATTCTTCACCTGTCGGCGTCATTCATCGACGCGGGTAAGACCAAATTGAGAGGACCCATCAAGCAGCGCAAACTCTTAAAATCGGGTTTGTCCGAGCGTTTTCGCCAATGCCTTGCTGTACCAAGGTTAACGAGCCTCGATACTCTCGTTCAGAACTCGTTAACCACGATCTGCGAAGGTCGTTTCGATGGGAACTGTCCGGCCGGCCCTTGCCCAACGGCCTACACGCAGTCCGACGGCATCTTCCCTTCACGCGGACATCTCGCATTCACCGCGGGCTTTCCGGACGATTGACGCACCGAAGAAACATGGCCGGCCAGCGGTTCTGGGCAGGAAAATGGACATCGACATTTTTCAACTACCGGCAATCTTGAGGCGACGGATCCACTACGTCGTGGTCGCCGTCGCCCTGTGCGTGGCGATTGCGTCGGTCTATGTCCTGCAGTTGAAACCCACTTTTTCCTCGACCGCGGAAATCCTCCTCGATCCGCTCGGGCTTTCCGCCGAGAGCGTGGACGGCAAGGGCACCGGCAATTCCGCCCAGCAGGACCAGTCCAATCTCGACAGCCAGATCTACGTCATGCAGTCGCGCGGCGTGATGAGCGACGTGGCGCGCAAGCTCGATCTCGTCGAGGATCCGTTCTTCGCCCCGAAGAAATCGGCATCCGCCAAGCCGGTCAGCGACGCCGATCGCGTCGTCGCGGTGGCGGAAGCGATGAAGACGCACGTGACCATCGAGCGCGCGGGCCAGTCTCTGGTCTTCACCATCTCCGCCGAGCATCCGGATGCCGGCAAGGCCGCCGACATCGCCAATGCCGTGGCCAATGTCTACCTGCAGCAGCTGGACCAGGCACGCGGCGATGCGGCGCGCCGGGCAAGCAATTCCTTCCAGGTCCAGGCGAGTGAGCTTCGCGACCGCGTTCTCAAGGCGGAACTGGCGGTCGAAAAATTCAAATCCAGAACGGTCTCGTCAGCATGGCGAGCAGGGTCTGGTCATCGACCAGCAGGTGCAGGGCATCAACGACCAGCTGACCGCGGCGCGGCGTCGAGGAACAGCAGCAGACGATCTACGAGCAGGCCAAGAACCTGACGATGAGCGCTACCGAAGCCGGCGCCATCCCGGAAGTACTGCAGTCGACCTCGATCGGCCTGCTGCGGACCGCTATGCGGAACTGCTCGACAAGCGCACGCAGCTCGCGACCAATCTCGGCGCCAACCATCCCCAGCTCAGGGCCATCAATTCCCAGGTCGCCAACATGCAGCAAGCCATCGAGGCGGAGCTTGCCCGCGTGCGCCAGTCGATGCGCGTCAACTACGAGCGCGCCGCCGCCAACACCAAGGCGCTCACCGATCGGCTGCAGAACCTGACCAAGACCAGCTTCGACAGCAGCGCGGCGCAGATCAAGATGCGCCAGCTCGAAAGCGAAGCCGATGCCGTGCGCGCCATCTACAAGACCTTTCTCAGCCGGGCGGAAGAACTTGCCCAGCAGCAATCGGTGAACATGAACAATTCGCGGGTGATCACCGCAGCCGTGCCGATGCCCAAATCGTCGCTCAAGCTGAAGCTGATGATCCTGGTCGCCGCCGGCCTGTTCGGAACCGCGCTCGGCAGCGGGCTCGCGGTGCTCAGGGAGCTCCTCTCCGGCACCCGGAAGCCCGAACAGTCGCCGCTTGAGCGGGCAGGCCTTCCTGTCATATCCCGCATCGCCACCGGATCTCCGGTGGTGGAAGAACCGCCCTCGCGCCTGCGCTCGCTGTTCTCCTTCGGGAATAAACCCGCCCCCGTTGCCCCGGTACCGCAGGGTGACGGCATATTGCAGGCGGCCCGCGCGTTGCGCGAGGCAACAGCCGGACAGCACCCGGCAACGGTCCTGTTCATCTCCGCCGGACACGTCCCGCAGGCCAGCAACATCGTCGCCGACATCGTTCATGCACTGATCGACGCGGGCCTCGGAATTCTCTATGCACCGGGCACCATCGCGGAGGCCCGGACACGCTTGCGTTCTGGGTCGACGCCCAGCCTCGCGGCCGCCCTTGCCCGGGACGAGACCATTGCCGCGGCCCCGCTCTCCGATATTCTGAAATACGAAAATTTTCCGGCGATGGCTCAGCCCTCGCGCCCCGGCCGGCCCACGCTCTCTCGCTATGTAGACAAGGCCCGCCAGTCGGGCAAGGACCTGATCGTCATCAATGCCTGCCGCACCGCTGCCGCCGAACACCTGCCGCTGCTGATCCAGAGCGCCGACGCCATCATCGTCGTCGTCGAACCGGCGACCGTCACGAACGCCGACATCGACGCCACGCTGGATGTGGTGGGCTATGCCCGCGATCTGGTTCTTGGCACAATACTTGTCGAGACGCCGTGATGCAGGGCGGCGGTGACCTCCGATTCAGGGGACACGCGGTCATACAACCGACGAGCACGCATTCCGCGGCCGAAATCAGCCCCGCCCGCGGCAATGGGGCCGTCGGCCGGGTTCCGGGCGCGGCCCTCGATACCCTGCGCCGCCAGCTCGCCACCATCGCCGTTCTCGGCGGCCTGACGTTCAACGCCTTCTTGTGCTTTCTCAACACCAATGTGATGGGCATTCGGGAAAGCCACGTGATGCTGTTCGAGATGGCGCTGATCGGCTGCGCCTATCTCGCAGCGCTCAGCCGCCGTATCGACCTCTATCTCGTTTCGGCATTCTTCCTCAGCTACATGCTGTTGCTCTTTGCCCTGCGCGGTGAGATCGACCTCAAGGCCGTCCGCGACGTCCTGATCCCCATCGGCTTCTATTTCATCGGCACCCAGGTTCGCGACATCAGGCTCGCCGACCGCCTGGTGACCATCTCGATCGCCATCGTTCTCGCCTTCGGCCTGTTCGAATATTTCCTCACCGAGCTCTATCTCGATTTCTTCAACGTGCTCGGCTACTTCATCGCCCGCGGTTCGCTGACGCTCGAGGATACGTTCGGCGCCACCCGCGGCCTGTTCATCAGCGGCCTGCGCCCGGAGCCGCGCACGCTGCTGTCCTTCCTCGGCCAGCACCGCGTATCCTCGGTCTTCCTCGAACCCGTGTCCGCCGGCAATTTCGGGGCGATCGTCTTTGCCTGGGCACTGTTTCGCACCGAC
>JAHRYZ010000159.1 GCA_020621905.1 Rhizobium sp. | reverse complement strand
CTTAATTGCTTTGGCCCCTGATCGCGGGGACAGGGCCGTGCCCTGCCCTGTCGACCGGGGCCAAATCGGGTCCGCCAGACGCGCGGACAGCGCCGGAGAGGCCGGCTATTTCGCTCTTGCCTTACGGTTGGATCGCCACTTTCAGCACGCCGTCGCGCTGGTTGGCGAACAGGTCGTAGGCCTCTTCGATGTCGTCGAGCTTGAAGCGATGAGTGACCAGCGGTTTCAGATCGACGCGGCCGGAGGCGCAGACTTCCATCAGGCGGCGCATGCGTTCCTTGCCGCCCGGGCAGAGCGTGGTGACGATGCGATTGTCGCCCAGTCCCGCCGAGAAAGCCCCGAGCGGGATGGTGAGATCGCTGGAATAGACGCCCAGACTCGACAGCGTCCCGCCGGGGCGCAGGGATTCCAGCGCGGAGCGGAAGGTGCCCTGCGTGCCGAGCGCCTCGATCGCCACATCGACGCCGCGTCCATCCGTCAGCGCCATGATCTGCTCGACGGGATCGCCGGCCTTGAAGTCGATGACGTGATCGGCGCCGAGCTTCTTGGCGACCTCCATGCGCGAGGCCAGCGTGTCGACGCCGATGATCGTCGTTGCCCCCATCAACTTGGCGCCTGCGACCGCACACAGGCCGATCGGCCCGAGCGCGAAGACGACGACGGTGTCGCCGATCCTCACGCCACCGCTCTCCGCACCGGAAAAACCGGTCGACATGATGTCGGGGCACATCAGCACCTGTTCGTCGCTCAAATGGTCGGGGATTGGGCTCAGATTGGCCATGGCATCCTTGACCAGCACGTATTCCGCCTGGCAGCCGTCGATGGTGTTGCCGAACTTCCAGCCGCCCATGGCCTTGAAGCCATGTTTCGTGCCGGCGCCGTCCTGCGAGCCGCAGCCGCACAGGCAGGCATAGCTGTGACCGGACGGCGTGATCGCGCCGGCGATCACGCGCTGGCCTTCCTTGTAGCCGTCCACCGCCGAGCCGAGCTTCTCGACCACGCCGACCGGCTCGTGGCCGATCGTCAGGCCCTTGGCGACCGGATACTCGCCCTTCAGGATATGCACGTCCGTTCCGCAGATCGTCGTCGTCGTGATGCGGATCAGCGCATCGAGCGGTCCCACGTCGGGGATCGGTTTCTCGTCGAGAACGATACGGCCCTTCTCAACGAAGATTGCCGCTTTCATCTTTTGCGCCATGTCCTGCTCCTCCCGTGATAGTGGTCCAGGCTCAAGGTAGTGCAATCGCAAGACAACTTGAATACGTTCTTTTTGAATACGTTCTTTCGCAGATCAGACGAATCCGTCGGAAAGCTTGCGGATAGGCATTTCCGCGCGGCCTTGGTTCAGGGATTGCCGCGAAGCAGTTCGGCAAATTTGGATCCGGGCGCCCGATTGAATGCCAACGGGAAACGTCGCCAACGGGCCAGTGCCGGTGCGATAAAGGGAAATCCGCCGATTGCTTCAGCGTCAGGCGAGGAGGATGATGGAATAGCTGACTGGAGCGGGTAGCGGGAATCGAACCCGCGTATTCAGCTTGGAAGGCTGCTGCTCTACCATTGAGCTATACCCGCGATGGTTCGATCCGAGGACGAATGGTGGAGAGAGTTGGATTTGAACCAACGTAGGCGAAGCCAACGGATTTACAGTCCGTCCCCTTTAACCACTCGGGCATCTCTCCAGTCTATTCGTCCGGATCAAGCGACCAAGCTTTCAGTCGAGATCGCGTTGGCGTTAGCCCCGTGATCTGCGGCGGGTATATGACGGCCCTTCCCCCTCATGTCAACACGATGAATGTGGAAAAAACCGGAAAAAATTTCCCGCCGCGGAAAATCGCCGGCGGCCCGGCGGGTCTATCCCCGACGATCCCGGGCGGCTATAAGACCGCATGGCAAAAGATCCGAAGACCGACAAAACCGCCCGCGACACCCACTACGCCACGCTGCGCCGCCAGGTGCGCGACGGCAAGCGCGAACGCGGCGAGATTCCCACCCCCGATCCGCGCAAGGACCGCCGCAAGGAGACCGACTGGACGCCGCCGCAATTGGCGCCCGACCAGGTCCGCCTCTACGGCCTGCACACCGTGCGCGCGGCGATCGACAATCCCGAACGCGAGCTGATCAAGCTCAGCGTGACGCAGAACGCGCTCGTCAGGCTGGACATCGGACCGGTCGATTCGCTTCGCTTTCCGGTGGAAATCGTCACGCCGCAGGATCTCGACAAGCAGCTCGGCCCCGACGCCATCCACCAGGGCGCCATGCTGGAAACACGGCCGCTTCCCGTGCGCCGCCTGGAAGCGCTGAAAGACAGTCCCCTCCTGCTGGTGCTCGACCAGGTCACGGATCCGCACAATGTCGGCGCCATCATGCGCACCGCCGTCGCCTTCGGGGCCGGCGCCGTGATCACGACCATGCGCCACAGCCCGACCGAATCCGGCGTGCTGGCCAAATCCACTCGGCGCTGAAATGATCCCCTATATCCAGATCACCAATCGTCGGATGCGCTCGGCGAACTGCGGAAGCTCGGCTTCTTCACCGTCGGGCTTGATTCGGAAGGCCCGGCGCCGCTGGAAGCCGCGCTCACCGGCGACAAGGTTGCGCTGGTGCTGGGCTCCGAAGGCAAGGGCCTGAGGCAGAAGACGCGCGAGACCGTCCATGCGCTGGCGCGGCTCGACATGCCGGGCGAGATCAAGTCGCTCAACGTGTCGAACGCGGCGGCCATCGCGCTCTATGCCACCCGCCAGCATCTGCTGAAACGGAGGGCGTGAACGTCGTCTTGGTCGTGCTCGACGGAACGCTGCAGGATATTCCTCCGGCGTGCGCCCTCGACATGCGGGAGGTCGTTCGAGCAGGCAGGGAAGATAGCCAGACGGCGCTGCCGTGAAATCAGGGCGCTGTCGGATCGAGTCGGTTGACCGGCGGATCGCTGGCGCCGAAGAAGGCGCGCAGCGCAATGCCCCGGACCGCGGCTCCCCTACACAGGCGGCCGCCGGCATTCGGCAATCAGCCGTTTCTGCTGATTTCGGATCATGGTTAACGATCGGTCAACCCGACGGCGCGTAGGATGGGAACCGAAACCACCGCTCCGCGTTCCTGCGTCAATTGGGAGGAAAGATCATGCTCGCACTGTTGAACACCATCCGTGGAAACTTCGCGGAAACGGCAGAAACAGGAACCTTCGCCGACGGCGTCGTCTCCATTCCGGCAGTCGACCTGCGCGCGGCCTCCCGCCAGGATGCCGGCCGAGGTTCCTATGCGCGCGACTATGGTGCCCAGCGCAAGGTCCAGCCCGCTCTTATCGGCTACGCATGATCACTGGCGATCGGCAGCATCTCTTGCCGATCGAACGCTATGGACCCCCGCCGGCTTTTTAAGCCATGCAAAAGCGTGAAAACGCGGCGATTTCCGACAAAGAGTGAAATGGTGCCCCCGGCAGGATTCGAACCCGCGACCCCCTGATTACAAATCAGGTGCTCTACCAACTGAGCTACAAGGGCAGTGGTGCCGTCATTAAGGGCAAATCGATTTGCGGTAAAGCAAAAATTTGGAGCCATGGCCGCGCGCCGTGGCTGGCGGCCTTGGTGGCGGGCGAACCGTTTGCCGGCGCGAATGGCTTGTGGTTACAGGGCTTTATCATGTACGACTGGCGCCGATAACAAAGGGCTGCCCATGTCGCGTGTGTTCCGGTCGCTTTCCTTCATCGCTTCCAATTCCGACGAGGCCCAGGCCTCGCGCGCCGAGCTCTCGGCGCGCTATGGAAATGTGGAGCCGGCGGAGGCGGACGTCATCGTCGCGCTCGGCGGCGACGGCTTCATGCTGCAGACGCTGCACGACACGATGAATTCCGGCAAGCTGGTCTACGGCATGAACCGCGGATCGGTCGGCTTCCTGATGAACGACTATTCGACGGAGAGCCTGCACGAGCGCATCGCCGCCGCGGTCGAGAACGATTTCCATCCGTTGAAATGGCACCACCAATGCCGACGGCTCGCATTCGGTGGCGCTGGCGATCAACGAGGTCTCGCTGCTGCGGCAATCTACTGAGCGGCCAGCTGCGGGTGGTGATCGACGGCAAGGTGCGGCTGGACGAGTTGATCTGCGACGGGCTGATGGTCGCCACGCCGGTCGGCTCGACGGCCTACAACCTCTCCGCCCACGGGCCGATCCTGCCGCTGGAGGCGCCGCTTCTGGCGCTGACGCCGGTGAGCCCGTTTCGCCCGCGGCGGTGGCGCGGGGCGCTGCTGCCGAACAAGGTGAGCGTCGAGATCATCGTGCTCGAGCCGGACAAACGCCCGGTCAACGCGGTCGCCGACCATACCGAAGTGAAGTCCGTCGTGCGGGTGGAGATTGCCCAGTCCGAGGACACGACCGCCCGCATTCTCTCCGATCCGGACCGTTCCTGGTCGGATCGCATCCTCGCCGAACAGTTTTCCGACTGAGGGAGATCAACGCATGGCACCTATCCAGTTTCTCCGCGCCGGCCTTATTGGCCTCCTGCTGGCGAGCGGCCCGGCGCTTGCCGAGGACATCGACCAGCTGCCGGTCACGGCAACCTTCGTCATCAGCGGCGGCGCCTGGGAGGGCGACGCCGAGAGCCTTGGCGCCGCCAAGCCCGCAACACCACCTGCCCCCGCGCCTGGCGACGCAGCCGCTCCGGCTCCTGCACCCGCACCGACAGCGGAGACCGCAGCGCCGGCCATGCGCAGCGGCTATTACAAGCTGATCGCCATCCGCCAGCCCGACCGCACCGCGAAGGTCTACCTGCAGCAGATCCTGTCGAGCGAAACCGGTCCCCAGGTGCTGGAAAGCGTCGAGCTCGAGGAATTCACCGCGATCCGCCCCTATGTCACCGATATCCGGCCTGAGGATTCGACCGGCGTCAGCCGCCAGCCGGGCTTCTTCGCCACCGTCTATCTGAAGACCGATCCCGCACAGATCGAGCCGGAAGGCTGGACGGTGCTGATCGACGAGTTCGGCGAGATCCGCGTCGAACGCGAGACGAACTGAGGCAGAAACGCAGAAACGGCGGGCCTTCGCCCGCCGTTTCTCTGAAGTTCGTTTGTCTGGACCCGATCAGTCGATGTCGCTGACCGAATCGGCGCTGCCGCTGATGCGGTGGGCGAGCGCTGCTTCCATGAACTCGTTCAGGCCGCCGTTCAGGACCGTATCCGGATCGGTGCTCTCGACGCCGGTACGCAGGTCCTTCACCAGCTGGTAGGGCTGCAGGACGTAGGAGCGGATCTGGTGGCCCCAGCCGATGTCGGTCTTGGAGGCGGCTTCGGCATTGGCTGCCGCTTCGCGCTTCATCAATTCCGCCTCGTACATGCGGGCGCGCAGCATTTCCCAGGCCTTGGCCTTGTTCTTGTGCTGCGACCGCTCCTGCTGGCAGGCGACCACGATGCCGGTCGGGATATGCGTGATGCGCACCGCCGAGTCGGTCGTGTTGACGTGCTGGCCGCCGGCGCCCGACGAACGATAGGTGTCGATGCGGCAGTCGCTTTCGTTGATCTCGATGTTGATCGAGTCGTCGACGACGGGGTAGACCCAGACCGACGAGAAGGACGTGTGGCGGCGGGCATTGCTGTCATAGGGCGAAATGCGCACGAGACGGTGCACGCCCGATTCGGTCTTCAGCCAGCCATAGGCATTGTGGCCCTTGACGTGGATGGTCGCGGACTTGATGCCGGCTTCTTCGCCGTCGTGGACTTCCATCACCTCGACCTTGAAGCCCTGCTTCTCGGCCCAGCGGATATACATGCGCAACAGCATGTTGGCCCAGTCCTGGCTCTCGGTGCCGCCGGCGCCGGAATGGACTTCGAGATAGGTGTCGTTGCCGTCGGCCTCGCCGGACAGCATGGCTTCCACCTGCAGGCGGCCGGACTCGGCCTTCAGCGCCTTCAGCGCCTCCTCGGCTTCGCGGACGACCGACTCGTCGCCCTCTTCCTCGCCCATCTCGATCAGCTCGATGTTGTCGGTCATCTGCCGTTCGAGGCGCTTGACGCCATTGATGCTGTCATCCAGCTGCTGGCGCTCGCGCATCAGCTTCTGGGCCTCGGCGGCATCGTTCCAGAGGTTGGGATCCTCTGCCTTGTTGTTCAACCAGTCCAGTCGCCTTACAGCCTGATCCCAGTCAAAGATGCCTCCTCAGCAGGCTTATGGCCTGCTTGATTTCGTCGACTACATTCTCGATTTCATTACGCATCGTGGTTGATCTTCACCTCGGTCTAAAACTGGTTCGTCAATTAGTTGCGGCCGCCCCCGATGTAAAGGGGCGGCCGCGCGCATTGAACAGCAGCTGGATGTCAGAACAGGCCGCCGGCGCCCGACGTCACGGCCTGGTTGGCCTGCGGCGATTCCCTGAGGATTTCCTCGGGCGCGACATAGCCCTCCATGCCGATGACGGAGAAGGTGTCGGCGGGGCCGGTGCCGGGCTTGAAGGCCTCGATGATGGTGTCCGGATCGCCCTCGGCCGCATACATGCCGGTCTTGCGGTTGATCGGGATGAGGCTCATGCCTTCCGGCAGGCGGAACTTGCCCGGAGGCGTACCGGCCACGGCGTCCTGCATGAATTCGTTGAAGATCGGCGCCGACATCGAGCCGCCGGTCGCGCCTCGGCCGAGCGGTGCGGGATTGTCGAAACCGATATAGAGGCCGGCAACGAGATCGGGCGTATAGCGACGGACGGGCGTCCTTTCGTCGTTGGTCGTGCCGTCTTGCCGGCGGTCGGCCGGTCGAGCTTGATCTTGCCGGCGGCGGTGCCGCAGGTGGCCACGCCTTCCATGATCGAGGTGATCTGGTAGGCGGTCATCGGGTCGAGGACCTGCTCGCGATTGTCGACGATGGTGGGCTCTTCCTGGCCGTCCCAGCCATTGGCGTTGCAGCCTTCGCAGACGCGTTCCTCATGGCGGAAGATGGTCTTGCCGTAACGGTCCTGGATTCGGTCGATGAGCGTCGGCTTGATCTGCTTGCCGCCATTCGCCAGCACTGCATAGGCGGAAACCATGCGCAGCACGGTCGTCTCGCCCGAGCCGAGCGACATGGCGAGCACCGGGTTCATCTTGTCGTAGATGCCGAAGCGTTCGGCATATTCGGCGACAAGGTTCATGCCCATGTCGTTGGCCAGGCGCACCGTCATCAGGTTGCGCGACTTCTCGATGCCGAGACGAAGGGTGGACGGGCCGGCCGAGCCGCCGCCGTAGTTCTGCGGCCGCCAGACCTGGCCGCCCGAGACGAACTCGATCGGGGCGTCCATGATGACCGAAGCCGGGGTATAGCCGTTGTCGAGCGCCGCGGCGTAGACGAAGGGCTTGAAGGACGAACCGGGTTGGCGCATGGCCTGCGTGGCACGGTTGAATTCGGACTGGGCATAGGAGAAGCCGCCGACCATGGCGAGCACGCGGCCGGTATGCGGGTCCATGGCGACGAGACCGCCCTGCACCTTCGGCGGCTGGCGCAGCCGGTAGCCGCCCTCGTCCTTCTTCTCGACATAGACGACGTCGCCCGGCGCCAGCACGCCTTCCGGCGACTTCGCCGTCTTGCGGTCGCCTGCGGCGGAGCGGTAGGCCCAATCCATGTCGTCAGCCGCGATGGTCGCGGTCTCGCGTTCGGCGACGACCTTGCCGCCGGCCTCCTTGGCGGGCTGCAGGCCGATGTCGACGCGCGAGGGCGATACGGCGAGCACGACGGCAAGCTTCCACTCCGGCACATCGCTCAAGGCATCGACCTTGGCGAGTTCGACGCCCCAGTCGCCCGAGGCGGAGATCTTCGCCACCGGCCCACGGTAGCCGCGGCGCTGGTCGTAGGTGATCAACCCGTCCTGAAGCGCCTTGCGGGCGAAGATCTGCATCTGCGGATCGAGCGAGGTGCGCACCGACAGGCCGCCTTCATAGAGCGACTTGTCGCCGTATTTCTCGATGATCTGGCGGCGGACCTCTTCGGCGAAATAGTCGGAGGCGAAGAGATAAGAGCCGGTGCGGCGGCCAGTTACGCCGAGCGGCTGCTTCTTGGCTTCCTCTCCGTCAGCCTTCACGACGAAGCCATTCTCCACCATGCGGTCGATGACCCAGTTGCGGCGCTCGATCGCGGCCTCGGTGTGGCGGAACGGATGGTAGTTGGACGGGCCCTTCGGCAGGGCGGCCAGATAGGCGGTTTCAGCGATGGTCAGTTCCGTCACCGACTTGTCGAAATAGGTGAGTGCCGCGCCAGCAATGCCGTAGGCATTCATGCCGAAGAAGATCTCGTTGAGATAGAGTTCGAGGATCTTGTCTTTCGAATAGGTCTGCTCGATGCGGAAGGACAGGATCGCTTCCTTGACCTTGCGGTCGATCGTCTGGTCGGAGGACAGGAGGAAGTTCTTGGCCACCTGCTGGGTGATGGTCGAGGCGCCGACCGGGCGGCGGCCGGAACCGAGGTTCTGAACGTTGACCAGGATGGCGCGGCCGAGGCCATAGATGTCGACGCCGGGGTGATTGTAGAAGTTCTTGTCTTCGGCCGAAAGAAACGCCGCCTTGACGCGGTCCGGTATCGCCTGGATCGGCAGGAAGAGCCGCCGTTCGCGGGCATATTCGGCCATCAGCGCGCCATTGCCGGCGTGGATGCGCGTCGTGACCGGCGGCGCATAGCTCGACAGCACCGCGTAGTCCGGCAGATCCTTCGAGACCCCGTTCAGATAGACGGCGACGACCACCGCCACGCCGAGGGCCAGAACGGACGCGAGTCCGAAGAGATAACCAATCAGTCTGATCATGTTCGAGCTACCGGCAATGCTTTCGGTTCAGCGCGCAATGGGCGAACATCGCACATAGCGTGGCGTTTTGCACGTCATGCCGCCCTTGGCAAGACACAAGCGGCCCCGTTCGGAGTAACCGCCCGATTGTGAGGAAAATAGGGCCGTCTTTATGTTATGCACGGCCCACGCGGCCGGGCGCGCGCAGGCGATCAGCCGCCATTGGCGACGACCGGCACGCGATAGCGCTTGATCGCCGCCGCCAGCAGGTCGGCGATCTTCACGCGCCAGGCCGGGTCGAGCAGGAGTTTCTCGTCGTCCTTGTTGGACAGGAATCCGAGCTCGAGCAGGATCGACGGCACGTCATGGGCCTGCAGCACCCGGAAGCCGGCATAACGGTGCGGATTGTTGATCAGTTGCACCTGCCCCTCGAAGGACTTGACCACGGAATCGGCCATGGAGACAGAGAAGGCCTGGGTTTCCCGGCGGGTCAGGTCGAGCAGGATGTCGGAAACCTCGGCCGGTTCGGTGGAGAGACTGACGCCGCCCACAGCATCCGAGAGGTTTTCGCGCTCGGCGAGGTCCTCGGCCATGCGGTCCGATGCCTTGTCGGAGATGGTGTAGACGGTGGCGCCCCGGATATTGTTCT
>JAHRYZ010000158.1 GCA_020621905.1 Rhizobium sp. | reverse complement strand
CAACCTCGACGCCGAGCGCATCCATGCCATGGGCGGCCTGGTGGAACATCTCGGAGGCGTGCAACAGCGCCTTCGACGGAATGCAGCCGATATTGAGGCAGGTGCCCCCATAGGTGGCGCGCTTTTCGACAACCGCGACCTTGAGGCCGAGCTGGGCGGCCTTTACGGCGCATACATAACCGCCGGGGCCGGAGCCGATAATGATGACATCGTAAGACATGGGCTGCTTCCTTCGTTTTCGGCGACTATCGTCCGCCGCTGACATTCAAGATGGCGCCAGTCACATAGGATGCCTGGCTGGACATGAGATAGAGAACCGCGTCGGCGACTTCATCGGCGAGGCCGGGACGCTGCATCGGTATGGCGGACGCCATGGCGCTGGCGCGGTCGGGTATGCCGCCGGAAGCGTGGATATCAGTGTCGATGATGCCCGGACGAATCGCGTTGACGCGGATCCCTTCGGCCGCGACTTCCTTGGACAGGCCGATGGTGAACGTATCGACCGCCCCCTTGGAGGCGGCATAGTCGACATATTGCCCGGGACTGCCGATCGTGGCCGCCATCGACGAGATGTTGACGATCGAACCGCCCTGCCCGCCATGGGCCGTGGACATCCGGCGCACGGCTTCGGCGGCACAGCGGATCTTGCCGATCACGTTGATCGCAAACATCCGGTCGAGCCGGGCCCGGCTGAAATCCTCGACCCGTTCGGCGCGATCGACCACGCCTGCATTGTTGACCAGTGCGTCCAGCCGGCCGAAATGCTGGTCGAGCGCCGCGAAGATCGCCGCGACGTCCTCGCTGCCTGTGTCGCCCTTGACGATTTCGGCACGCGCACCCGTTGCCTGGAGTTCCGTTGCCAGCGCACGCGCCGCATCTTCCTGGGCGACGTAGTTGATCAGCACGTCCCATCCCTGGCTTGCGGCCTTGCGCGCAACGGCCGCGCCGATGCCGCGACTGCCTCCAGTGACGAGAACGACAGGACGCCCGGTCATTTCGCGCATTCCTTCAGCTCGAACACGTCCCAGGACATGCCGGAAAGACCCTTGCCGAGCACCGACCGAGAGACAGCGGGGCCGAAACCGGGAAGGATCAGGCTTTCCGGAGCGTCGGCGCCCTCGGGCGGCAGGAGATCGACATGGCCCGTCGCCTTGTCGCTCGCATAGATGATGCCGGTCCAGACGGTGCAGGCAGCGAGGTCAGCCCCCGTCACGTCGCCTTCAGGGCAGTTGTGCATGGCCATCGCCACCGGCCGCTCGATCTCCGGATCGAACATCACGTGACCTTCGACCGTCATCTTGTCCGAAGGGGTCGCCAGCACGAAGCGATGGCTGACAGGCGAGTCTTCGCCGCTGGCCTGGAAACGGATCTCGATCTTCGTTTCCGCCTCGGCATAAACGGCGCGTTCGATCTGGCAATCGGCGGCCGCGGCCGGAAAGACTGACACAAGCGACAGGACTGCGATCGACGAGGTCAGTCGGCCCTTCATCTCAGTTGGCCTTTGCCGCCGCGAGTTTCAGGCCGAAGGCGATGAAAACCAGGCCCGAGGCCCGGTTGATCCACTTGCTCATGCGGGAGAAGACCGCGCGCATGCGCGGCGTCGTCATGAAGAAGGATACCCCGACGAACCAGGCGATGAGGCAGGTCGCCATGACCAGGCCATAGCCGAACTTCACCGTGCCGGGGGTCGAGGCGCTGACCAGGGCTGAGAAGATCGACAGGAAGAACAGGACCGGCTTCGGATTGAGCGCGTTGGCGAGGAAGCCGAGGCCGAAGGCACGAAAGGCGCTCTGTCGGGGGGCTTCCGCTTCGCCGGATGCAGGAGAGAGATCCGTCGCGCCGGCACGCAGCGCCATCACGCCCATGTAGATGAGATAGGCGGCACCCACCCACTTGATGATGCCGAACAGCAGCAGCGACTGCGAGATGATGATGCCGAGACCGAGGATGGTGTAGGTCACATGGAACATCAGCGACGTTCCGATGCCGATGCTGGTCAGGATTGCCGCGCGGCGGCCATGCACCATGGCTTGGCGCATGACCATGGCCGTGTCGGCTCCCGGCGCGACGATCGCGAAGGAGAAGACGGCCATCAGCGAGGCGAGTTCCAGGAGGTAGGCGTGCATCTTCGTATTCCTTCCGACATCGACGAATCCACAGGCTCGTCACTATGCCGAATTGCATGGGAGGCTGCCAGAGGCAGCCTCCCTGAGGATCATGTCAGAGATCGAGAACCAGGCGTTCCGGATCTTCCAGGCTTTCCTTGACGCGCACCAGGAAGGTGACGGCTTCCTTGCCGTCGACGATGCGGTGGTCGTAGGAGAGCGCGAGATACATCATCGGATGGATGACGACCTCGCCGCCGATGGCGACCGGGCGCTCCTGGATCTTGTGCATGCCGAGAATGCCGGACTGCGGTGCATTGAGGATCGGCGAGGACATCAGCGAACCGTAGACGCCACCGTTGGAGATGGTGAACGTGCCGCCCTGCATGTCGGCCATCGACAGCGCGCCGTCACGGGCGAGCTTGCCGAGGCGGCCGATATCCTTCTCGATTTCGGCGATCGACATCTGGTCGGCATCGCGCACGATCGGAACGACCAGGCCCTTGTCGGTGCCCACGGCGACGCCGATATGGCAGTAGTTCTTGTAGATGATGTCGGTGCCGTCGATCTCGGCGTTGACCGCCGGGAGTTCCTTGAGGGCGTGGGTCACCGCCTTGGTGAAGAAGCCCATGAAGCCGAGCTTCACGCCATGCTTCCTCTCGAAGATGTCCTTGTACTTGTTGCGCAGGCTCATGACGGCCGACATGTCCACCTCGTTGTAGGTGGTGAGCATGGCCGCCGTGTTCTGGGCATCCTTCAGGCGCTTGGCGATCGTCTGGCGCAGGCGGGTCATCTTGACGCGCTCTTCGCGAGCCACGTCGCCCGTGGCCGACGGTGCGCGCGGAGCGGCGGCCGGGGCCGGAGCGGCGGCGGTCGTCACACCCTTGGCGACGGCGGCGATCACGTCGCCCTTGAGAACCTGGCCACGCTTGCCGGAACCGTCGACCTGGTCGGCCGAGAGATTGTTTTCGGCCAGCATCTTGGCGGCGGCCGGAGCAGCGGGCATTGCGCCCGCAGCAGCCGGAGCCGAAACGGCCGGAGCGGCCGGTGCAGCAGCGGCAGCCGCAGCGGCCGGCGCCGCGGGCTTGGCCGGCTCGGCGGAGACGGCACCGGCAGCGCCTTCGGCGATCTGGCCGAGCAGGGCGCCGAGACCGACTGTCTCGCCGTTGGCGGCAACGATTTCGGTGAGCACGCCCGAAGCGGGTGCCGGAACCTCGACGGTTACCTTGTCGGTTTCCAGCTCGACGATCGGCTCGTCGGCCTTGACGACGTCGCCGACCTTCTTGAACCAGGTGCCGACGGTGGCTTCGCTGACGGATTCACCCAGGGTGGGTACGCGGATTTCTGTGGCCATGATCTCAATTCCGTTGATCAGAGAACGTTTCTGTCGATGGTGTCTCGGCGGTGGGAGGCATCAGCCCCCCAGCGCATCCTCGAGGAAGGCTTCGAGCTGGGCGAGATGCTTGGACATCAGGCCCGTCGCCGGCGACGCGGCAGCCGGACGGCCGGTGTAGCGCACGCGCTGGTACTTGGCGTCGATGTGGGCGAGCACCCATTCGAGATAGGGGTCGATGAACGACCATGCACCCATGTTCTTGGGCTCTTCCTGGCACCAGACCATTTCCGCGTTGCGGAAACGCGAAAGTTCGTTGATCAGCGCCTTGGCCGGGAACGGATAGAGCTGTTCGATGCGCAGCAGATAGACGTCGTCGATGCCGCGCTTCTCGCGCTCTTCCAGAAGGTCGTAGTAGACCTTGCCGGTGCACATGACGACACGACGGATCTTGTTGTCCTTCTGCAGCTTGATCGGGCCGTCCTTGACGACTTCGGCATCGTCCCACAGCAGGCGGTGGAACGAGCTTTCGCCGGCCAGTTCCGACAGGCTGGAGACCGCACGCTTGTGGCGCAGCAGCGACTTCGGCGTCATCAGGATCAGCGGCTTGCGGAAGTCGCGCTTCACCTGCCGGCGCAGGATGTGGAAGTAGTTGGCCGGCGTGGTGACGTTGGCGACCTGCATGTTGTCTTCGGCGCACATCTGCAGCCAGCGCTCGAGGCGGGCCGAGGAGTGTTCCGGACCCTGGCCCTCATAGCCGTGCGGCAGCAGGCAGACGAGACCGGACATGCGCAGCCACTTGCGTTCGCCCGACGAGATGAACTGGTCGAACACCCCTGGGCGCCGTTGGCGAAGTCGCCGAACTGGGCTTCCCAGAGGGTCAGCGCATTCGGGCGGGCCAGCGAATAGCCATATTCGAAGCCGAGCACGGCCTCTTCCGAGAGCATCGAGTTGATGACCTCGTAGCGACCCTGGTTCGGCGCCAGATTGGCGAGCGGGATGAAGCGGTCTTCGGTTTCCTGATCGTAGAGAACCGAGTGGCGCTGCGAGAAGGTGCCGCGTTCGCAGTCCTGGCCCGACAGGCGGATCTTGGTGCCCTCGACGCAGAGCGAACCGAAGGCAAGGGCTTCGCCCATGGCCCAGTCGATTCCCTCGCCCGTCTCGATCATCTGGGCGCGGTTGTCCATGAAGCGCTGGATGGTGCGGTGCGCCTTGAAGCCTTCCGGAATGGTCGACAGCTTGCGGCCGATTTCCTTCAGCGACTTCATCGGCACGGCGGTCTTGCCGCGACGCTGCTCGTCGGCATTGTCGGCGGTACGCAGACCCGACCAGGCGCCGTCCAGCCAGTCGGCCTTGTTGGGCTTGTAGGACTGGCCTGCCTCGAACTCCTGTTCGAGATGGGCGCGCCAGTCGGCCTTCATCTTCTCGAATTCGCCCTCGGAGATCAGGCCTTCGGCGATCAGCCGCTCGGCATAGATCTGCACGACCGTCTTGTGGGCGCGGATCGCCTTGTACATCTTCGGCTGGGTGAACGCGGGCTCGTCGCCTTCGTTGTGACCGAAGCGGCGATAGCAGAACATGTCGACCACGACCGGCTTGTGGAACTTCATCCGGTATTCGGTCGCGATCTTGGCGGCATAGGTGACCGCTTCCGGATCGTCGCCATTGACGTGGAAGATCGGCGCTTCGATCATCTTGGCGACGTCGGACGGATAGGGCGACGAACGCGAGAAGGCCGGATTGGTGGTGAAGCCGATCTGGTTGTTGATGATGAAATGCATGGTGCCGCCGACGCGGTGGCCGCGCAGGCCCGAGAGGCCGAGAATTTCGGCGACCACGCCCTGGCCGGCGAATGCCGCATCGCCGTGCAGCAGGAGCGGCAGGACCTTGACGCGTTCGCGCAACGGAATGATGTCGCCCTCCCAGACCTTGGCGAGCTGGTCCTGCTTGGCGCGGGCCTTGCCCATGACCACGGGGTTGACGATTTCCAGATGCGACGGGTTGGCCGTCAGCGACAGGTGAACCTTGTTGCCATCAAATTCGCGGTCGGACGAGGCACCGAGATGGTACTTCACGTCGCCCGAACCCTCGACTTCGTCCGGCTTGAAGGAGCCGCCCTTGAACTCGTGGAACACGGCGCGATGCGGCTTGGCCATCACGTTGGTGAGCACGTTCAGGCGGCCGCGATGGGCCATGCCGAGGACGATCTCTTCGAGGCCTTCCTGGCCGCCTCGCTTGATGATCTGCTCAAGCGCCGGGATCAGCGATTCGCCGCCGTCGAGGCCGAAGCGCTTGGTGCCCTTGTACTTGACGTCGATGAACTGCTCGAAGCCTTCGGCCTCGATCAGCTTGGAGAGGATCGCCTTCTTGCCGTTCGCGGTGAACTCGACGCCCTTGCCGGGGCCTTCGATGCGTTCCTGGATCCAGGCCTTCTCTTCCGGATTGGAGATGTGCATGAACTCGACACCGAGCGTCGAGCAATAGGTACGCTTCAGGATGTCGAGCATTTCCGGGATGGTCGCGTATTCGAGACCAAGCACGTTGTCGATGAAGATCTTGCGGCCGTAGTCGGCTTCGGTGAAGCCATAGGCGGCCGGCGACAGCTCGTTGAAGTCCTCGACCGGGGCGGCGATGCCGAGCGGATCGAGATTGGCGTGCAGGTGGCCGCGCATGCGATAGGCGCGGATCATCATGATGGCGCGCACCGAATCGCGCGTCGCCTGGAGAACCTGTTCGCTCGAGATCGGCTGGCCGGCGGCTTCCGCCTTGGCCTTCACCTTGGTCTCGACGACCTTCTCGATCTGGCCCCAATTGCCGTCAAGCGCCGATACCAGCTCGCCATTGGCGGCGATCGGCCAGTTCTTGCGCTGCCAGGAGGCGCCGGAGGCGGCTTTCTTCACATCGGCCGGGTTCTCGGCGAGCGCCTTGAAGAAGGCGTGCCATTCGGCCGGTACGGAGGCCGGATCGTCCTCGTAACGCGCGTGGAGCTGTTCGATATAGGCAGCGTTCGAACCGTCGAGGAACGACGTGATCTGAAACTGCTCGTTGGCTTCTTGCCTTGCCATGGTGTCCTGCGGACGTGTGCGTCCGCCTCCCGACTTGAGGTGATGACCGGGGACCGGTCTGCCGCTTGCGTGGACCGCCCCGTGCGATCCAGCTCCTAAAACGCCAAATCAGGCAGGCGGACCACATGCATGGTCCCCCTGCCTGGGTCGTAGTTAAGTGGTCTCAGCCCTTGAGGACTTCAACCAGGGTCTTGCCCAGGCGCGCCGGAGACGGCGAAACCTTGATGCCGGCCGCTTCCATGGCCGCGATCTTCGATTCCGCATCACCCTTGCCGCCGGAGACGACCGCGCCGGCATGACCCATGGTGCGGCCCTTCGGAGCGGTCCGGCCGGCGATGAAGCCTGCCATCGGCTTCTTGCGGCCCTTCTTGGCTTCGTCGATGAGGAACTGGGCCGCATCTTCTTCAGCTGCGCCGCCAATTTCGCCGATCATGATGATCGACTGGGTGGCCTCGTCCGCCAGGAACAGTTCCAGGACGTCGATGAACTCGGTGCCCTTGACCGGGTCGCCGCCGATGCCGACGGCCGTGGTCTGGCCAAGGCCCTCGTTCGAGGTCTGGAAGACGGCTTCGTAGGTCAGCGTGCCGGAGCGCGAAACGATACCGACCGAACCCTTGCGGAAGATCGAGCCCGGCATGATGCCGATCTTGCATTCTTCCGGGGTCAGGATGCCCGGGCAGTTGGGCCCGAGCAGGCGCGACTTGGAGCGGTCGAGGCGAGCCTTGACGCGGACCATGTCCATGACCGGGATGCCTTCGGTGATGCAGGTGATGAACGGGATCTCGGCTTCGATCGCCTCGATGATCGCGTCCGCGGCACCGGCCGGCGGAACGTAGATCACGGTCGCGTCTGCGCCGGTCTTTTCCTTGCCTTCGGCGACGGTCGCGAAGATCGGCAGGCTTTCGCCCTTGGAGCCGGTCCAGGTTTCGCCACCCTTCTTCGGGTGGATACCGCCGACCATCTGGGTGCCGTAATAGGCCAGAGCCTGCTCGGTATGGAAGGTTCCGGTCTTGCCGGTCAGGCCCTGCACGAGGACCTTGGTGTTCTTGTTGACGAGAATCGACATTGTTTCCGGTCCTTCAAATTAGCCGTTGATCGCCGCGACGATCTTCTTCGCCGCGTCGTCCAGATCGTCAGCGGCGGTGATCGCCAGACCGGACTCGTTCAGATCTTCTTGCCGAGCTCGACATTGGTGCCTTCGAGACGCACAACGAGCGGAACCTTCAGGCCGACTTCCTGGACGGCTGCGACAACGCCCTCGGCGATGACATCACACTTCATGATGCCGCCGAAGATGTTGACGAGGATGCCCTCGACCTTCGGGTCTGCGGTGATGATCTTGAAGGCAGCCGCGACCTTCTCCTTGCCGGCGCCGCCGCCGACGTCGCAGAAGTTCGCCGGCTCCTTGCCGTACAGCTTGATGATGTCCATCGTTGCCATGGCGAGGCCGGCACCATTGACCATGCAGCCGATATTGCCGTCGAGCGCCACATAGGCGAGGTCCCACTTCGAGGCCTCGATTTCCTTGGCGTCTTCTTCGGTCTCGTCGCGCAGCGCGCGCACGTCGTCGTGGCGGAACAGCGCATTGCCGTCGAACGACATCTTGGCGTCGAGAACGCGCAGATGGTCGTTCTTCATCACGATCAGCGGGTTGACCTCGAGCAGCGCCATGTCCTTCTCGACGAAGGCCTTGTAGAGCGCAGGGAAGAGCGACTTTGCGTCTTCGGCGGCAGCACCGGTCAGTTCGAGAGCCTTGGAAATGGCGGCGATGTCGGCAGCCGTCACGCCGGCTTCCGGGTCGATGGCGATGGTGTGGATCTTCTCGGGCGTGTCATGGGCGACAGCCTCGATGTCCATGCCGCCTTCGGTCGAAACGACGAAGGCGACGCGACCAACCGAACGGTCGACCAGCAGCGAGCAGTAGAGTTCGCGGGCGATGTCGGCGCCGTCTTCGATGTAGAGACGGTTGACCTGCTTGCCGGCTTCGCCGGTCTGGGCCGTCACCAGCGTGTTGCCGAACATTTCCTTGGCATGCGCCTTGGCTTCGTCGATCGAGAAGGCCAGGCGAACGCCGCCCTTGGCGTCGGGGCCGAGTTCCTTGAACTTGCCCTTGCCGCGGCCGCCGGCATGGATCTGGCTCTTGACCACGTAGAGCGGGCCGGGAAGCTGCTTGGCGGCAGCTTCGGCTTCTTCCGCCGAGAAGATCGCAACGCCTTCGGCAACCGGTGCGCCGTAGCCCTTCAGAAGAGCCTTGGCCTGATATTCATGAATGTTCATCGTCTAGTCCCTAGTTCTGGGCCGAATGGCGTTTACTTGAGGGCGGGGGCGATATTGATGCAGGCTTCGCAGAGGCCGGCAACCGCGCCGACGGACTTCTGGAAGGCTTCTTCTTCGGCCTTGTTGAATTCGACTTCGATGATGCGCTCGACGCCGCCGGCACCGATGATCGTCGGCACGCCGACATACATGTCCTTCACGCCGTACTGACCCGAAAGATAGGCGGCGCAGGGCAGGACGCGCTTCTTGTCCTTGAGGAAGGACTCGGCCATTTCGATCGCCGAGGCGGCCGGTGCGTAGTAGGCCGAACCGGTCTTCAAGAGGCCGACGATTTCGGCGCCGCCGTCACGGGTGCGCTGGATGATTTCTTCGAGACGTTCCTTGGTGACCCAGCCCATCTTGACGAGGTCGGTGAGCGGGATGCCGCCGACGGTCGAATAGCGGGCGAGCGGTACCATGGTGTCGCCGTGGCCGCCGAGAACGAAGGCGGTGACGTCCTGGACGGAAACCTTGAATTCCTCCGAGAGGAACAGGCGGAAGCGCGCGCTGTCGAGAACGCCCGCCATGCCGACGACCTTGTTGGTCGGCAGGCCGGAGAACTTCTGCAGCGCCCAGACCATGGCGTCGAGCGGGTTGGTGATGCAGATCACGAA
>JAHRYZ010000157.1 GCA_020621905.1 Rhizobium sp. | reverse complement strand
GGATGCCGTGGCCGTGATAGAGCTTCATGATGTGCCAGAGGATCGGCCGCCCGCCGATCTCGATCATCGGCTTGGGCTTCAGGTGGGTTTCTTCGGCAATACGCGAACCGAGACCGCCGGCGAGAATGACGGCCTTCATTGAAAACGCCCGTCGGCCAGACCGGATACCGGCTTGCCGGCACCCCGTTCATCGTATCCCGCAGCAAAACCCATGATTTGTCCCACGCCCCACGAACATTCCATCGTGGGCGCAGGCTAGCGGACGAAGCTGTCGTCAAACTTGACGAGCGAGAGGGGGTTCGGCGGCCGGGGGCCGCCGCCCGTTCAGAACCCGCCTGCGGCGAGGCGGCGGCGCAGCGCGCCGATGTCGTTCGTGGTGTCCTGCGTGAGGCGCTCTTCCCAGGCCAGCGCCGTTTCGACAATCACGTCGAGATCGGCATAGTGCGGCACCCAGCCGAGCGTCTGGCGTGCCAGCGTCGAATCGGCGACGATGAAGGCTGCGTCGCCGGCGCGGCGCGGGCAGTATTCGACGGCAAACGGGCGGCCGGAGACCCGGGCCACGGCGCCCAGGACGTCTAGCACGGAATAGCCCGATCCATAGCCGCATTGGCGACCAGCGACGGTCGCCGCGACGCAGATAGGCGCGCCGCAGATGCGCCTGAACCAGGTCGCTCACATGGATGTAGTCGCGAACACCCGTGCCGTCGTGTGTCGGGTAGTCGGTGCCGTAGACCGCGACCGATCGCCGCTTGCCGAGAGCGGTCTCGCAGCCCACCTTGATCAGATGGGTCGCACGGTCGGTCGACTGGCCGGTCCGGCCCTTCGGATCGGCACCGGCGACGTTGAAATAGCGCAGCGCGACATAGCGGAAGTCATGGGCGCGGGCGGTGTCGCGCAGCATGAGTTCGCTCATCAGCTTGGACTGGCCATAGGGATTTTCCGGCAGGAGCGGCGCGGTTTCCTTGACCGGCTCGGCGGCCGAAGGCGTGCCGTAGACGGCGGCCGTCGACGAAAAGATCAGCTTGTCGATCCCGGCCTTGACGGCCGCCGACAGCAGGTTTCGCGTATTGCCGGTGTTGTTCTCGTAATAGCCGAGCGGATCGGACACCGATTCCGGCACGACGATCGAACCGGCGAAATGTATGATCGCCTCGATCTCGTTCTCGAAGAAGACCTGCCGCAACAGATCCGCGTCGCCGATGTCACCGAGGTAGAACCGCGCCTGAGGCGCGACGGCCCAGCGGAAACCTGTCGACAGCCGGTCGATGACCACCACGTCCTCGCCCGCATCCAGCAGAGCCCAGACCATGTGGCTTCCGATATAGCCGGCCCCACCCGTTACCAAGATCGCCATGTTCGTACTTCCCGCAATTCAGTCACGGGAGGAACCTAGGCAATGTCCGCTTTAATTTTGCTTACAATCCGCAGTCATGCTCAGTATTGATACAGTTTAATTCCAAGTATAGAAAACACACTATTGCAAATTTCGCTAGAATTTTATCGATCGGGGTGCGAAGGATGAAACCCGCGCGCCATCCCGGAGATCAGAGCGCCAGGATGTAGCGGCACAGCCGGTCGGCCGCTTCCTCGATCTGTTTCGGATTGCGCAGGAAACAGGCGCGCAGGAAGCTTTCGCCTCCCTTGCCGAAGGCGGAACCCGGTGCCAGCGCCACGCCGGTGCGATCGACGATGTCGAGCGCCGCCTGGCGGCTGTCGGTGATGCCGTCGATCTTGAGGAAGGCGTAAAGTGCGCCTTCGGGCTTCAGGGTCTCGACCCGGTTGGTGGCGATCAGCGCGTCGCACAACAGGTCGCGCGACTTCGCCGCGCGTTCGAAGTTCTCGCGGACGAAGCCGTCACCCAGATCGAGCGCCGCCACCGCGCCGCGCTGCATGAACTGGGCAACCCCGGAGGTGGAATACTGGATGAGGTTTTCGAAGACCTGTCCGGTTTCCGGCGGAGCGACGATCCAGCCGACTCGCCAGCCGGTCATCGACCAGTTCTTGGAGAAAGAATTGGCGAACAGCACGCGGTCGCCCTCGACCATGACGTCGAGGAAGGACGGCGCGCGGTGTCCGCCGCCATAGTAGTAGAGCGCATAGATCTCGTCGGCGAGGATCCACAGGCCGTGGCGGCGTGCGAGTTCGAGGATCGCCTTCAGGTCTTCGTGGGTTGCCGTCCAGCCAGTGGGATTGGACGGCGTGTTGATGAACAGCCCACGCGTCCTCGGCGTGATCGCCTGCTCCAGTCGCTCCATGTCGAGCGACCAGCGGCCATGGGCGAAGTGAGCGGAACCCGACGGCGCGGCCGCCGGCGATTTCGATGGCCGAGATGATGTTCGGCCAGGCCGGCGACAAGTAGATCATCTCGTCGCCGGGCTCTGTGACCGCCTGGACGGCAAGCGCGATCGCCTGCATGCCCGAGCCGGTGACGTAGAAGTGTTCCGGCGAAAGCTCGACGCCGAAATGGCGGGCATAGTAGCGTGACAGCGCCTCGCGCAGCTCCGGGATACCGCGCTGCCAGGTGTAGAAGGTTTCGCCGCCCAGGAGCGCATCGCTCGCCGCGCGGTTGATGAATTCGGGGCTGGGAAGATCGCCCTCTCCCGCCCAGAGTGGCAGCAGCCCGTCGCGTCCACGGGCATAGTTGATGATCTCGACGATCCCGCTTTCGGGGGCGGCAAGGGCGCGCGGGCTGAGATCCTTCACAAGCGACATGGCAAGCCTCTTCAATTCGGCGTTTGTTCGTAAGCCAAGAGGTCTAGCCGATTGCGCCGGGAAAATCCCATGACAATCCTTGAGGGCAGAATCGATTCCGGTGATGGATGTGCGAACGGCCCGCTCCCGGCACCGCCGGGAGGCAAGCCTCTGCGGATGCCGATGTCAGCGCGACTTCAGCAGGTCGCGGATCTCGGTCAGGAGTTGGATGTCGGCCGGCGGCGGGGCGGCGTCCGCCTCCTTCTTCTCCTGCTTGTCGAGCGAGGCGCGTAGCGTGTTCACGCCCTTGACCATGAGGAAGATGATCCAGGCGAGGATCGAAGTTGATGATGACGTGACAAACCATAAGCGAAGACCGGCCCTGTTCGGGGCAATCGATGAGTGGCAACCTGAACTCAGCGGCAGGAATAGTTGAGAAATCAAGCCGGTGACGACGCGACCAGCGGCAACGACACCTGGACCATGAATTGACGATCAAGCCGAACGCCCCGCCGATGATCACACCGACCGCGAGGTCCATGACATTGCCGCGCGCAACGAAGGTTTTGAACTCGTTCAGCATTTCCCATCTCCTTCAACTCGTCGACGATCCGTGGCCGTCTTTTTCTGCGGCGCCCGGGCTTCCCAATGATTAGCGAAAGACAAACCATTCGGGAACCGTGAAATTGCGCTGCGCTTTCGGCCGCGTTCGACTTAAGGTCAATTCGCAAGCGATTTCAAAACGTCAGAACTTACCATAAGCTCTGCCTGACATTGGAACGCCGTTCTAGAGGAGGAAGCGTGCTTCCAGGATGGATCATCTTCGCGTCGGCCTTCGCCTATCTGTTGCTGCTGTTCGCGGTGGCGAGCTACGGCGACCGGAAGACCCGTACCCATGGCGTGCCCGAGAACGGCCGGCCGATTGTCTACGCGCTCAGCCTCGCGGTCTACTGCACCTCCTGGACCTATTTCGGCGGCGTGGGACTTGCGGCCGAGCACGGCCTGGAATTCACCGCCATCTATATCGGCCCGATCCTGATGTTCACCATCGGCATGCCGATCGTCCGGCGGATCATCGATCTGGCCAAGGCGGAGAAGCTGACCTCCGGCGCCGATTTCATCGCCGCCCGCTACGGCAAGAACCCGATCGTCGGCATGCTGGTGACGATCATTTGCCTGGTCGGGACCATTCCCTATATCGCCCTGCAACTGAAGGCCGTCTCTAGCTCCGTCTCCGCCATGGTCGACCCGACCGAATACGGCATCGGCACCGGCAATCTTTATTTCATCGATCTGCCGCTGGTGGTCGCCTTCCTGCTCGCCTGCTTCGCTGTCGTCTTCGGCACGCGCCACACGGACGCGACCGAGCACCAGGACGGGCTGATCCTCGCGATCGCCATGGAATCGGTCGTAAAGATGGTGGCGTTCTGGACGCTCGGCATCTACGTGGTCTTCTTCCTGTTCAACGGTCCGGCCGACCTCTGGCAGAAGGCCACGGCGAACGAGGCCGTCATGACGGCGCTGTCGCACCAGACGCCGATCAGCCGGTGGCTGCTGCTGATCGCGCTGTCGGCCTTCGCCATTATCATGCTGCCGCGCCAGTTCCACGTCACCGTGGTCGAGAACCGCACCAACCGCGAACTGAAGCTCGCCGGCATCCTGATGCCGCTCTATCTGGTGGCGATCAACATCTTCGTCCTGCCGGCCGCCATCGGCGGGATCATGACCTTCGATGGCGGCGGCGACGCCGACCTCTATGTCCTGTCGCTGCCCCTGCATGGCGAGATGCGGATCGTCTCGCTCATCACCTTCCTCGGCGGCTTCTCCGCCGCGACTGCCATGGTGATCGTCGCCTCGGTCGCGCTGGCGATCATGGTTTCGAACGACATGATCCTGCCGATCTTCCTTCGGCAGAAGCTGCTGACGCGGCCGAGCCAGCGCGACGATTTTGCCAAGACGCTGCTACACATCCGCCGTTCGGCGATCTTCGCCGTCATGCTGCTCGGCTATGTCTATTACCGCTCCGCCGACAACACGACAGGGCTCGCCTCGATCGGTCTCCTGGCCTTCGCCGCCATCGCCCAGATCGCCCCGGCCCTGTTCGGGGGACTTCTGTGGCGCCGGGCGAATGCCCGCGGTGCCATCGCCGGGCTCAGCACCGGCATCTTCGTCTGGGCCTACCTGCTGTTTCTGCCAAGCCTCGGCGCCGAGGACAACTCGCAGATCGCCTCGTCGATCCTCGGTTTCCTCATCCCCGGGGTCGAGATGTTCAGCCCGGCCCATGCCGATCCGCTGGTCAATGCGACTCTTCTCAGTTTGCTGCTCAACACCGCCGCTTTCATCATCGGCTCGCTCAGCCGCAATCCGCGGCCTGTCGAGCGCATCCAGTCGGGCATTTTCGTCAAGCGTCATCCCCGCTCCCAGTTCGCCACGCGCGGCTGGAAGACGCGGGTCACCGTCGGCGACCTCAAGGCCGCCATCGCCCGCTATCTCGGCGACGAGCGCATGACGCGCTCCTTCCGCTCCTACGAGCGGGCGGCCGGCCGGCGGCTGGACGACGACAGCCCGGCCGACATGGCCTTCATCCACTTTTCCGAGCAGTTGCTCGGCAGCGCGATCGGCTCGTCCTCGGCCCGGCTCGTGCTGTCGCTGATCCTGCAGAAGGCCGAGGACACGTCGGCCGACACGGCCTGGCTGCTCGACCAGGCGAGCGAGGCGCTGCAGTATAACCAGGACATGCTGCAGACCGCGCTGTCGCAGATGGACCAGGGCATCGCCGTGTTCGACGCGAGCAACCGGCTGACCATCTGGAACCGAAGGTTCCGCAGCCTGCTCGACCTGCCCGAGCATGTCGGCCAGGTCGGCTTCCCGCTGACCGAAATGGTCGCTATCCTCGCGCAGCGCGGCGACGTCGCCGCCGGCGACCAGGCGCAGCTGGTCAAGCGCTTCCACCAGTTCGACAAGCCGTTCCGGCTGGTCACGGCGGCCGGCGAGCGCATCATCGAGGCGCGCTGCAATCCGATGCCGGACAAGGGCTTCGTCGCGACCTTCACCGACATCACCAGCCAGGTGGCGGCCGACAAGGCACTGAAGCAGGCGAACGAGACGCTCGAACAGCGGGTCAGCGAGCGCACGGCCGAGCTGACGCGGGTCAACCATGCGCTGGCCGAGGCGCGGGCCGCGGCAGACGAGGCGAATATCGGCAAGACCCGGTTCTTCGCCGCGGCCGGCCACGACATCCTGCAGCCGCTCAATGCAGCGCGGCTCTATTCCTCGTCGCTGGTCGAGCGGCTCGGCGATTCCGACAACAGCGCGCTGGTGCGTAACATCGACTCCGCGCTGGAATCGGTCGAGATCATCCTCGGCGCCGTGCTGGACATCTCAAGGCTCGACACCGGCGCGATGAAGCCGCGGCTCGCCACGGTGCCGCTCCAAGGGCTGCTGGAGCGCATCGAGACCGACTTCGCGCCGATCGCCCGCGAGAAGAACCTCAAGCTGGTGGTCATGCCGACCTCGCTCACCGTCCGCTCCGACCCGAACCTGCTGCGGCGGCTGGTGCAGAACCTCGTCTCCAACGCCATCAAATATACCCCGTCGGGCCGCGTGCTCGTCGGCGCGCGGCGCGCCGGCCAGGAGGTCGTCATCCAGGTGATGGATTCGGGCATCGGAATTCCGGCGTCGAAATTCCGCACCGTGTTCAAGGAATTTGCCCGTCTCGAGGAGGGCATGCGCACGGCGTCGGGCCTCGGGCTCGGCCTGTCGATCGTCGACCGCATCGCCCGCGTGCTCAACCACCCGGTACAGCTCTCTTCCAAGCAGGGCAAAGGAACCACCTTCCGCGTCGTCATGCCGCTCGACCAATCGGCACCGGCGACGGCGACGGTGTCGGACATGCCGGCCGGCAGCAAGGGAGCGATACCGCTGAAGGGCCTGCGGGTCCTGTGCATCGACAACGAGCCCAAGATCATCGAGGGCATGGAGCTGCTGCTGTCGGGCTGGGGCTGCACGGTCACCTCCGCCGGGTCGATCGAAGCGCTCGACGCGATCGTCGCGGCAGACAGGACCCCGCCCGACGTCATCATCGCCGACTACCATCTCGGCGACGGCAGCGGTATCGGCGCGATCCTGCGGCTCAGGGCGCTCTACGAGAGCGACCTTCCCGCCCTGCTCATCACGGCCGACCGTACGGCGGAGGTCCGCGCGGAAGCGGAGCGGCAGAACATCACCCTGCAGCACAAGCCGGTGCGGCCGGCCGCACTGCGGGCCTTCATCACGCAGGTCTCCGCCGTTAAACGGACGGCTGCGGAATAGGCCTTGCCGCGCACCAGCCGGGATCGGCCGCCTATCTGCCGGCCATGGCAGCCACCTGCGGCGGACGCTCCGGCGCCGGCCACGCGGCACGAAGATCGGCAGTGACCGCCTTGCGGCCCAACGTTTCCCAACCATCGCGATCGGCCTTTACATAGCGCCGGAAGGCAAAGCCGGTGCGGCCGCGCAGGGTGGCTGCGACGACCTCGTCGGGCAGGATCAGACGCCGGCCATAGACCCGACGCTGCGGCAATCGCATCTCCGGCAACACGGTGTTGACCAGTTCGGTGCAAAGTGCAGGCCGTGGTGTCGGGATCAATAGTGGTCGAGGGCAGCCACGCGCTGCGAACTCGATCAGCGCCAGCGCCGGCCGCGGGGCTGGGTGGTCGGCCGCATGGGCGATCGCATCGGCGTCGAGCGCCAGCGGCGCGTCCGACAGGTGAACGCCCTTGTTGTCCGCCTCGATGAACAGCGCGCCCTTGCGGATGGCATCATGATGCTTGCGGATCGCCGGCTGATCCCACACACCCGCGCGGCGCAACTGCCTCTCGGTGCCGACATAGATGGCGGCATGGCCGAAATGGCCGGGGATGGCGTGACCCGACAGGCGCCCCTTGTTGTTCACGGTGACGATGTCGAGCGGCTGGAGCCCTGCCAGGATGGTCCCCATGGCCGGCTCGTGGCGCAGCAGGTAGCCCTTGCGCCAGACGGTGGCGGCGACCAGCTTGCCGATCGCCGGGGCGAACGGTTCAGCCAATGTGACGAGGCCATTCGGGTAGCGTTCCGGCCGCTGGCAGCAATCGCCGAGCCGGACGTCGCCCGGCTGCGGGACGGGCGACGGCTTCTGGACGGTCGTGCAGGCCGAAACGAACAGCACCAGGCCAAGGAAGAGGGCGCGCGCCAGCGGACGAACGAGCGTCAAGATGTCAGATGCCATGATCACCCCCATTGCTGGGGGAACGCCGGAAAACACGGCGCATAGAAGCAGTTGTCATGCGGAAGCAAGGCCTGTCCCCACCCTTGCGCGGACCCCGATCCGCGCGCCGGCACCATTCATCCAAACTCTTGCAGATACCTAGTCCGACGCGCGCGGCAAATCAATCGGCGTGGGAACTGGCCGAAGGTCTCATGTCCGCGCCGGAATTACCAGGATTTCAGCGCCCGCAGCGTGGGCGTCTTCTTGAACATGTGCTCGTCCATGCGGGCGAGCAGCCGGTCCAGCAGTTCGACCGCCTGGCCGACAGCGGGGCCCTTGTTGAGCATGACGCATTCCGCCCGGGCGGCCATGGCCGCATCGGTCATTTCGCCACGGGTCGGTATGCCCTCCCGCACCAGGTCTTCGAGAACCTGCGTCGCCCAGACTGCGGGTACCGAGGCGGCTTCGCTGATCCACAGGATCTCCTCCTGCATCTCGGCCAGCCGTTCGAAGCCGATCTCGGCGGCAAGGTCGCCGCGCGCGATCATCACGCCGAAGGGGCCTCGCCGCCGCGCCCGGGCGATCAGGGCCGGCAGGTTGCGTACGGCCTCGGGCTGCTCGATCTTGGCGATCAATCCGAGCGTGCGGTCGGCCATGCCATGGCGGACGAGCATACTGTCGAGCAGGTCGATGTCGTCGGGGCGGCTGACGAAGGAATAGCCGATCATGTCGGCGCATTCGATCACGGTCACGAGGTCGGTCTCGTCCTTGGCCGTCAGCGGCGACAGGCCGAGTGCTGTGTCCGGCAGATTGATGCCCTTTTCCGGCTTCAGCTTCGAGCCGCGCGCCTTGGTCTTTTCGACGCGGATCACCGCCTCGCCGTCGCCGAGGCTTTCCACCACGGCTTCCAGCTTGCCGTCATCATAGCGCACGCGGTCGCCGACCGAGAGGCGGGTAACCATTTCCGGCAGCGACACGCCGGCGGAATAGATGACATCCGCGCAAGTGCGCGGCACGCCCGATGCGACGAGGCGGATGCGGTCCCCGGCCTGGAGCCTCGCCTTCTTGTCCGGCAGGGCGACGGCGGCGGTGCGGATCTTCGGTCCGGCAATATCCATCAGCACGGTGATGTCGCGGCCGGTCTCCTTCGCCGCTGCGCGGACGAAGCCGGCCATGGCCCGCCAGGCGTCCGGGCCGTCATGCGCACAATTGATCCGCGCCACGTCCATGCCGCGGCGGGCGAGGTCGAAGATGAAGTCGGGGCCGTCCGCCGCCTCGCTCGGGAGCGTGACCATGATCCGGGTGCGGCGATTGGCCGGCGGCTTGCCGAACAGCGCCGAGGATGCCTCCCCGAGGCGCGCTTCGCCGTCGAAGAACTCCGCCTCGGACGGCATGGCCATCGGCTTTTCGCGGCCGGCGAGCGCCGCAAGCGCGACGATCACGGCATCCAGCGTCGGCAGCACACGGCTTTCCAGCCGGCCGAGCGACGACAGGCCAAGGCACATCAAGCGACGCTGCAGCGGCCGGAGATCATGGTGGCGCAGGCAGAGATAGTGAGCGAGGTTGGCGATCGCGGGGTCGGCCGGGGTCCCTTCGCTTTCGCAGAAA
>JAHRYZ010000156.1 GCA_020621905.1 Rhizobium sp. | reverse complement strand
GCGCCAGCAGGTTGGTCTGGAAGGCGATCTCGTCGATCACGCCGATGATGTTGGAAATCTCGCCGGAGGACTTCTCGATCCCGTTCATGGCTTCGACGGCCCGCTGAACGATCTCGCCCGACTTCTCCGCACCGTTGCGGGCACGGCTGACGAGTTGGCCGACCTCCTCGGCCCGATGGGCGGAATCCTTGACGGTCGTGGTGATCTCCTCGAGCGCCGCGGCGGTCTCCTCGACCGAAGCGGCCTGCTGCTCCGTGCGCCGCGCCAGATTGTCGGCGGCCATGCGGATCTCGTTGGCACCATTGTCGATCGCCCGTGCATTCAGGCCGACATTGGCGAGCGCATCGTGCAGCTTGGCGACCGACGCGTTGAAGTCGACGCGCAGGCGATCGAGATCGCTGGCAAACGGCGTGTCGATGCGATGAACGAGATCGCCGTTGGCGAGACTGCCGAGGCCGTCGGCGAGAGCCTGGACCGCAAACGAAACCTGCTCGGCTTCACGCGCCTTCAACGCCTCGCGATCGCGCCGTTCCTGCTCGCTCAGGCTGCGGTTCTCCTCCGCCTCCCTGGAGAGACGGCTACGTTCGATGGCATTGTCGCGGAACACGGCAACGGCTGCCGCCATCTCGCCAATTTCGTCCTTGCGGTCCGAGCCGGGGATTTCGGCCGAGATATCGCCGCTCGCCAGCCGGCCCATGACGCCGGTCATGTCGACCACGGGGCGCACGACGAGACGCGAGAGCAGTGCGGCCAGAACGCCGATCATGGCAACGACGCCGATCAGCGTGGCGACGGCGGCCGCGGTGCGGAACGCACTGATGCCGGCATAGGCCATGTCGCGATCGACGGTGACACCGAGATACCAGTCACTGGTCGGAAGCCCCTTGACCGGCAGGAAGCTGACAAGCACGGGCTTGCCGGCAAAGACCGTCTCGGAGAGTTCAGCCCCGATCGCGGGTGTTTCAGAGGGGAAGGCGTCGGCCAACGTCTTGCTCACAAGTGCGTTGTCCGGATGAACCGAGAATGACGCCGGACTTGTTGACCAGGAAGGCGGATCCCTTGCCCCCCATGTCGACCGTCGCAATCATCTCCACCAGCGAGTTCAGCGAGAAGTCGCTGGCCGTAACCCCGAACAGCTTGCCGGCGCGCTTCACCGGCGTGGCGGCGCTGATGATCAGATTGCCGGTCGAGGCGTCGGCGTAAGGGTCGGTCAGCACCATCTTGTCGGCCTTGACCGCATCCTGGTACCATGGGCGCTTGCGCGGGTCGTAGTCCGCCGGCAGCGGCTGGTTCGGAACGCTGGTGAACACGCCCTGCTCGTCGCCCACATAGGTCGACATGAATTCGCGGATCAGCACAGGGTTGTCGAAGGCGGCGACGATCTCTTCCGCAGTGGTGGTCTTGGCGGCGGCATTGGCGGCAAGTTCCGTCAGCATGACCCGGGCATTCAGCCAGTTGGCGATGCTCTGCGATGCCTGCAGGCCGGTCGACTTGATCTCGTCCTGCACGGCGCGCGTGGTTGCGGCGCGCTGCAGGCTGTCGATGTAGATGGAGAAGCCGGACAAGGCAGCCACGACCACGAGGGACGCAGCCACGAGAATCTTGGTCATCAGGTTCGAGCGTGTGCTCACGGGGGGGATACCTCATTCAAGCGGCAATCCCGATCAAGGCGCTGGCACGTTTGCATCGCGGCCGATCCGGGCATTGCCAATCCACGTTGGGAAAGACGACAAGGGCCATCATGGCGCGACAGCGGTCCACGGACCGCAATCCCGTTATATGCAGCCAGACTTAAAAGCCTGTTAATTATGTCCGGATCCTGTCACCTGGACCGGCAAGGCGGCAAGGTCAACCACGCCCCTTCGTCATGAAGGCCTCGAAGGCTGTGCGGGCCTCGGTGCTTTTCAGCCGTTCGACGAAGAATTTCAGCTCCTCGTCCATGCGGGCGGCCAGTTCACCGCGATCGCCGCGGATCAGATCGCGGGCGATGCGCATGGCTTCCGGCGGCTTGGCGGCGAGCGAGGCGGCAAGCTTCAGCGTCTCGGCCTCGACGTCGGCCGGGACGACGACCTTCCAGATCAGGCCGGCTTCCCTCGCCTGCTCGGCGGAGAAGCCTTCGCTGGCGGCCAGCATGGCAAAGGCGCGCTGATGGCCCATCATCCTCGGTGCCAGCAGGCTGGAGCCGGCTTCCGGAACCAGTGCCAGATCGACGAAGGGCGTCCTGAACAGACTGCGGTCGGAGGCGATCGTCAGATCGCAGTGCATCTGGATCGTCGTGCCGATGCCGATGGCAAGGCCGTCGACACCGGAGACGATGGGCTTCGACACGCTCCAAAGCGCCTTCAGGAAACCGAAGGCGGCGGGCTCACCGACGGCGCCGGCCATGGCGAAGGCGAGGAAGTCGGCCATGTCGTTGCCGGCCGAGAAACAGCCCTCGCTGCCGAGGAAAGCGACGGCGCGGATACCCGCATCATCCTTGGCCTCCAGCAGACCCTCGGTCATGCGTCCATACATGCCTTGCGTGATGGCGTTCTTCTTCTCCGGGCGGTTGAAGCGGATCACCATCACGCCGGGATGGGCTTCGGGGCGTTCGATCAGGATATGGTCGGTCATGGGTGTCTTTCCTTGTCTCTTCTCCCCAGCGGGGAGAAGTGCCGAGCGAATGCGAGGCGATGAGGGGGGCTCTTGCGAGGCTTCGCCTCCCCCTCATCCGGCCTTCGGCCACCTTCTCCCCGACGGGGAGAAGAGGACGCGTGGCCAGAGTGTTTAGGCAAAAAGCGCACGCGCCGCCGTCAGGCTCGCCTCGCCGTTGACGACGCGGTCCTTGAGGGCCGCGGTCTCGGCGATCAGGTTCTCGGCGGCGAAGCGGCACAGAGCGATGCGGTTGTCGCGGCCGTGGTCCTCGTCGGCGAGCGCGCCCTTGGCGAGATAGGTTCCGGTCAGCGCGAGGCCAAACAGCCGCTGGTAAGGGGTGGCGCCGGCGAGGGCCGCGGCCACATTGCCTTCAGCCAGGCGGGCGAGCAGCCATTCCGTGGCGTCCTCGAGATCGGCGAGGCTCGCATCGAGGCGGTCGGCGGTGGTGCCGAAGCCTTCGAGGTTGGAGGCGCGCACGGCCTGGGCGATCTCCTTCAGCTCGGCGATGAAGCCGCGCACCTGGGCGCCGTCCGACAGGGGAAGCTTGCGGGTGACGAGGTCGGCGGCCTGGATGCCGTTGGTGCCTTCATAGATCGGGGCGATGCGGGCGTCGCGCAGGTAGCGGGCCGCACCCGTCTCCTCGATGAAGCCCATGCCGCCATGCACCTGGATGCCCATCGACGCGACGTCGACGCCGGCATCGGTGGCAAAGGACTTGGCGATCGGGGTCAGAAGCGCGCCGCGCTCGGCCCAGTTCTTTGCGTCCGCGCCGTCCGTGTGGTGCGACATGTCGATGGCATGGGCGCAGGAATAGCAGATGGCGCGCGAGCCTTGGGTCAGCGCCTTCATGGTGATCAGCGTGCGGGCAACGTCCGGATGCTCGATGATCGGGCTCATGCCGGATCCGGTCCAGCCGGGCGCCTTGCCCTGGGTGCGTTCCCTGGCATATTCGACCGCCTTCTGGGTGGCGGCTTCGCAGATCGCCACGCCCTGCATGCCGACCGCAAGCCGGGCATTGTTCATCATCGTGAACATGCAGGCGAGGCCCTTGTTCTCCTCGCCGATCAGGTAGCCGATGGCGCCCGGCTCGCCGCCGAACTTGCCGTCGCCATAGATCATCGTGCAGGTCGGCGAGCCGTGGATGCCGAGCTTGTGCTCGAGCGAATGGCAATGCAGGTCGTTGCGGGCGCCGAGCGAGCCGTCGTCTTTCACCAGGAATTTCGGCACGAGGAAGAGCGAGATGCCGCGCGTGCCGGCCGGCGCGTCGGGCAGACGGGCGAGAACCAGGTGGACGATGTTCTCGGTGATCTCGTGCTCGCCCCAGGTGATGAAGATCTTCTGGCCGAAAATGCGGTAGCTGCCGTCGTCGCGGCGCTCGGCGCGCGACTTCATCACGCCGAGGTCGGAGCCGGCATGCGGCTCGGTCAGGTTCATCGAGGCGGTCCACTCGCCGGACACCATCTTGTGCAGGAATTTTTCCTTGAGCGCGGCGCTGCCGTGCGTGGCCAGGGCTTCCGAGGCGCCCATGGTGAGCGTCGGGCCGAGCGCGAAGGCCATGGAGCCGGAATTCCACATTTCCAGCGCCGCGACGTTGAGCATGTGCGGCAGGGCCTGCCCGCCGAATTCTTCCGGCGCGACCAGCGCGTTCCAGCCGCCTTCGGCCCAGTGGCGATAGAGGTCTGCCCAGCCGTCAGGCACGAGAACCTTGCCGTCGACCATGCGGGCGCCCTGCTTGTCGCCGATCTCGGCGAGCGGTGCCACTTCATCGGAGGCGAAACGGCCGGCTTCCGCCAGGATGGCATCGACGAGATCGTCGCTCAGATCGCCAAGCCGGCCCTGTTCGAGCGCTTCGGCCATTCCGGCGACATGCTTGAGGGTGAACGCGATTTCGTCTACCGGCGCCTTGTACATGGGCATGCTCCTCCTGCTTGCGACTGGCGGTTACCGCGCGTCCGGCCTTGCGGCGGCGGCGGAAACGTGTCGATTTGGCTAATTGATTTTTACGTAAACGTCAAACCGTTTTGCGCTCCCCAAGCGTTCGGGCCGCTGGCGCAAGGCTATCGCATCGCGTCGGTTCGCAACAGGGCCGGCGAACCGGGATACGCCCAAAGTTGGACGTTACCTGACCGTCGCAACTGGCCTACGAACGGCGTCAGCGAAGCTGAAGCAAAAAACGGAAATCCATGACACTCGACAGATCGCTCGCCCTTGTCATTGCTGTGCTGTTCGGTCTCATCCTGTCTGCGGGCGCCCTGGTGGTGGTCGGCGGCGGCAACCGGCAATTGTCCACCAGCAAGATGAACGAGATGCAGGCCACCGCGCTGCTCCTCACCTCGTCCATGGCGCAGGCCGCCAGCCTGTCGGCCACCCATGCCGACCGCATGGCCAAGGACCCGCTGGTGATTTCTCTGATGAAGGCCGGGGACCGGGAGGGCCTGACCCGACTGCTGCAGCCAGCCTACGCGGCGCTTGCCAGCGAAGCCGGCGTCAATATGCTGCATTTCCATACCGCCGACATCAAGAGCTTCCTGCGCGTCCAGGATCCGAAGAATTTCGGCCAGGACCTCTCCTCGATCCGCCCGATGATCCTCGCCGCCAATCGCAGCCGCGTGCTGCAGAAGGGCCTGGAAGTGGGGCTGGCGGGCCTCAGCCTGCGCGCCGTCGCGCCGATCGTCGAGGGCGACACCCTGATCGGCACGGTGGAAGTCGGGGTCGAGCTGAAATCCCTGATCGAACTGGCGAAATCAGCATCCGGCGCCGATTTCGCGCTGTTTCTGAGCCCGGCGATGACCGGGCTTTCGCCCCAGGGTGCCACCCCGCCGAAGGACCTCGCCGGCCTTGCGATCGAGGCCGCGACCGACACCGCCTTGTTCCAGACGCTCTACGACCGGCGCGAGATCGGCCTGTCGCGAGAGCCGGTGCAGGGCATGGCGGAGGTCGAGGGCAAGCGTTTCGGCACGTTTGCCCAGCCGCTGCTCGACTATTCCGGCCGGATGATCGGCACCATCCTGATCGCGCGCGACTTCACCGACCTCGACAGCGGCTTTCGGCGCGCCGTCGCCGCCATCGTCACGATCGTCGGCATGATCGCCGCCTTCTCCGTCGTGACGATCGCCATTCGCGCCATGGTCATCCGGCCGCTTGCCGATCTTGCGGGCTATGCCGAGGCCCAGGCTGCGGGCACAAGCGTCGATGTGTCTCCTGGAGAGGACGGGCTGGCCGACTACAGGCGCCTGCGCCGCGCCATCGGCACGCTGTCGGATCGAGCATCCACCGAAACACCCGACGGAGGTGCCGCGTGACGGCGCGGTTCGTCCGAGCGCTCGGCCTGCTTCTCCTGTCCGGATGGCTGGCGATCGCGGGATCCGCTTGCGCCGAGGAGACCGCGCGGCCGCTGCCGTCCGGCATCCATCTTCCCCTGCCCGTGCATTTCTCCATGCGGGTGCTCAGCCTCTCGAGGCTCAGCGAGACCGCGGGAGAAGCCTCGATGATGGTGGAGATCACCGAACGCTGGACGGATCCCGGCCAGGCCTTCGACCCGAAGGTGACGGGCTTCGGCCGCTTCGACCATGTGGGAGCCGATGCCGAGGCCAAGCTCGCGGCGATGTGGACGCCGGGTACCGAGATCGAGAACCAGATCAGCGAACCGCGCTCAAGCTCGGTGTCGCTGTCGCTGCGCGCCGACGGCACCGTGACGCGCATTCGCCGGCTCGACGCCGATTTTCGCGTCGACGTCGACATGACGACCTTCCCCTTCGACCGGCAGAAGCTGACGCTGTCCTTCGTGACGCCGCGTCATTCTGCCGACGAGGTGATCTTCGTGATGAACGACATCGACCGGGAACTGTCGTCGGTCGCCAGGGAGTTGTCTGCCACCAACTGGACGGCGCGGTCGCTGCAGTTCGTCATGGAACGCTTCCATGGCTGGAACGCCAAGCCCTTCGTGCGCATCAAGGCCGCAACCGTGATCGAACGGCAATGGCCCTATTATCTGCTGCCGATCTTCATTCCGTTCGTCGCCGTGCTCTCGGTGTCGCTGTTCATCCTGTGGGCGCCGGAAAAGCTTCTCGGCGACAAGGCGCCGATGACCTATTCGGCGCTCTTGGCGCTCGCCGCCCTGAGCTTCACCTATGAATCGAGCTTTCCGGGTTCGATCTCGATGAATTCGCCCGTCGCCTTCATGGTTTCCCTCGGCTATTTCTATCTCGTCTTCGTGCTGCTGTTGAACATCATCCTGGTGTACTCGAACTTCCCGGGAAAGCATCGCTACCCGCATCTCGAAACTGCCATCCGCGACAATATCCGCTACAGCGTGCCGACCAGCTTCGTACTGATCTGCATCTGCTCGGTGGCCCGCTCGCTCCTTTGAGCGGAGCCTTGATTAGCCCCTGCGCAAACGTTCCCTCTGTCATAGGACTGTAACGCAGGCCCGCTAACCGCAAGTTGGAAAGTCCACCCCTGACCAACCGCGGAGCACATCCATGACCGATCTGAACAAGAGCAAACTGTCCTGGGACGAATGGGACGAACTGCAGAACCCGCCGCCGGCGGAAACCGATTTCGACCGCATCGTCGAGACCGCCCTTTCGCGACGCGGCTTTCTCGGTGGCGTGCTGGCGCTCGGTTCGGCTGCAGCCGCCATGGGCACGCTCGGCACCGCCGCCAACCTGATGTCCTCGACCTCCGCACAGGCGCAGGAAGCCGCCTCGCGCTTCGCCTTCAAGCCGATCGCCATCCAGACCGATGCCACGGTGCATGTTCCGGAAGGCTACAGCTGGAAGCCGCTTGCCAAATGGGGCCAGCCGCTGTTCTCGAACGTTCCGGACGTCGATCCCGCCAAAGGCGTTTCCGTCGAGCATTCCGACAAGGTCTTCGGCGAAAACACCGACGGCATGGAGCTGTTCGTGGCCGGCGACCACCAGATCATCGCCATCAACCATGAATACGTAAATCCGGAAATCAACCTGCCGCACACCGAAAAGGGCGTGCCGGCCAGCGCCGACGACGTGAAGATCCTGCAGAACATGCAGGGCGTCACCGTCATGGAAGTGGCCGAAGGGGAGAATGGCTGGGAGATCGTTCTCGACAGCCCGTTCAACCGCCGCATCCATCACAACACGCCGATGAAGCTCTCGGGCCCGGCCGCCGGCTCGGATCTCATCAAGACTGCCGCCGATCCGAACGGCACCGACTGTCTCGGGACCTTCAACAATTGCGGCGCCGGCCGCACGCCGTGGGGCACCTATCTGACCTGCGAAGAAAACTTCAACGGCTATTTCGGCACGACCGACGCCGCCTTTAAGCTGCCGGACGACTACAAGCGCTACGGCATCGTCGCCGAGACCCGCTACGCCTACGAGAAGTTCGATGAACGGTTCGACGTGGCGAAGAACCCGAACGAACCGCGCCGCGCCGGCTATATCGTCGAGATCGACCCGTCGGATGCGTCCTCGACCCCGGTCAAGCGCACCGCTCTCGGCCGTATCAAGCATGAAAACGCCGCCGTCGTCATCGCACGCGACGGCCGCGTGGTCGTCTATATGGGCGACGACGAGCGTGGCGAATTCCTCTATAAGTACGTCTCCAACGGCATCTACGTGCCGGGCGGCGACACCTCGAAGCTGCTCGACGAAGGCACGCTCTTCGTCGCCAAGTTCTCCGACGACGGCACCGGCGAATGGGTCGCGCTGACGCCGGAATCGACCGGCATGAAGATGGACGAGATCTGCGTCTTCACCCGCCAGGCCGCCTCCAAGGTCGGCGCCACGACCATGGACCGCCCGGAATGGGTCGCCATCAACCCGGTCGCCATCGAAGCCTATTGCGCACTGACGAACAACAGCAATCGCGGCGTTCTGAAGGACGGCAAGATGCGCACCAATGCCGGCGGCGACGTGATGGAAGTGAGCGCCGTCAACCCGCGCGAAAAGAACGAGTACGGCCAGATCGTGCGCTGGTATCCGGAAAACGACGACCATGCCGACGGCAAGTTCAAGTGGGACCTGTTCGTCATGGCCGGCAATCCGGACGTGCACAAGGGCGACGCCTATGCCGGCTCGTCCAACATCAACTCCGGCAACATGTTCAACTCGCCGGACGGCATGATGTTCGACTCGACCGGCCTCCTGTGGATCCAGACGGACGGCGAAGACAGCAATGAGGGCGAGTTCCTCGGCCAGGGCAACAACCAGATGCTCGCAGGCGATCCGGTCACCGGCCGCATCGAACGCTTCCTCACCGCCCCGAAGGGCGCGGAAGTCACCGGCCAGACCTGGTCGGCCGACAAGCGTACGCATTTCGTCGGCATCCAGCACCCCGACGCGCCGTTCCCTGACGGCGAAGGCAAGCTGCCGCGCTCGACGGTCGTTGCCGTCAAGCGCGACGACAACGCCATGATCGGCTGAGGATCAGTCGACCTGGAGGTACGTCCTTTCCGTGCCTTTCCCGAACAAGAAATGCCCGGTCGAGGACCGGGCATTTTTCGCTGTCGGTGGTCTCAGCCGATCAATAGTACGGCGAGTAGCAACGCTGGCGCGGGCCGTGATACGGCTGGAACGTGTTGCTGTAGGCGTCGTAGGACCGGTAGCGGTTTGCGCACCACCGGTAGTGCCTCGGATTGATGCCACCTGCGCGCGGCGGGGGCGATGAGATGATCGCGCCACCAATGATCGCACCGGCCGCGAAGGCAGCCAGCGGGAACCAGTAGCCGTTGTGGTAGCGGTAGCCCGGACGGCGGTGGTCGTGGCCACGGTAGCCACGGTAGTAATAGGGCGGATGACGGCGGTGATCGACATTGGTCACGTCGGACGGCGCGGTCATCACCGTGGTCGGCAGCGGCATCGCCTGCGACGGCACGAAGCTCGTCAGGACGACTGCGGAGGCCAGGGCAAGCGCGGCCCAGCGCTTCATCATGGTTGTCATTTCAGTT
>JAHRYZ010000155.1 GCA_020621905.1 Rhizobium sp. | reverse complement strand
CGTCACATGCGCCATCAGGCCGAAATCGGCGAGGATCAGGGCGTCGGCGCCAAGGGCCACGGCATCGGCCGCGGCGCGATACCAGATCTCCTCGTCGCCGGCGCGCATGAAGGTGTTGAGCGCGACGAAGGTCTGCGTCTTGTGGCGACGGGCATAGGCAATCGCCTCGCGCAGTTCGTCCCGGCTGAAGTTGAGACCGGGAAAGTTGCGGGCATTGGTCTCGTCGCGGAAGCCGCAATAGACGGCATCGGCGCCGGCATCGACGGCTTCGCGGAAGGCGGCGGGGGTGCCGGCCGGGCAGATCAGTTCCATGCGGATCCCTCTCTGCTAAGCGCGCGGCGGCGAATGCCCTCGGCCATGCGGCCGAAGATCGGGGCGAAGGGACCGGCCAGCGTCGAGAGGTCGCGCGGCAGGTCGATGTCGCAGTCGTCGAGGGCGTTTCGCATGGCGAGCATGGCCTCCATGTCGCCGGTGACGTTGAGGTCGCGGGAGAAGAACAAGGCGTCGGCGTCGCACCGTCCTTCGAGCAACGCCAGCAGCATGAACAGCGGACCTTCGACCGTCGCGTCGGCGGTGATCGTCGAACCGCTCTTGCGCAGCACGCGGATCGACGGGCGGCCGGGCTCGACAACGAAGGCGAGCGGAACGTCGCTGGGCACAAAGGCGAAACGCTTGGCCTTGTGCTCGCCCAGGCGTTCGAACAGACCGGGATGCTCTTTCATCATGCGGCTGAACAGGAGGCCCGTCGCTCGCTCGATCACCGCTATCGGGACGTAGTTCAGGGGCGTGGCGAGCGTTCTGGGAAATTCCATATTTTCAGGGCCTTTGCGGAATGCGGTGCGCGCCATGCTAACGGCTCGCTCGGCGCGAGCGTTTGAGCCAGCGCAAAGACTCGATGATTTTTAGCCGCCACACAGGCGGGATGACAAACGCACCTCTGCCATCCGGCGCTATGCCGACCTTCAGGATTTCGCCGCCGAACTGGAACGCCGCGGCAGCCTCAGGCGCATCACGAAGCCTGTATCGCTGGTGCATGAGGTGACGGAGATCCATCGGCGGGTGCTTGCTTCCGGCGGGCCGGCGCTCTTGTTCGAAAAGCCGGTCAATGCGGCCGGCGAGATCCTGCCGATCCCGCTGCTGGCCAATCTGTTCGGCACGCGCGAGCGAATCGAATGGGGCTTCGGGCTCCAGAGCGGTGGGATCGGCGGACTCGCGGATCTGCTCGGCGAATTGCGCGAGCCGCGACCGCCACGGTCTCTCAAAGAAGCAATGGGGAAACTACCGCTCTTGCAGTCGGCGCTCTCGCTTCGGGTCAAGCAGGTTTCCAGTGCCTCCTGTCAGGAGGTCGTCTGGCGCGGCGACCAGGTCGACCTCGGCCGCCTGCCGATCCAGTGGTGCTGGCCGGGGGAGCCGGCGCCGCTGGTCAGCTGGCCTTTAGTGATCACCCGCTCGCCGGACGATCCCAACGATGTCAATGTCGGCATCTACCGCATGCAGGTGCTGGGCCGCGACAGGCTGATCACGCGGTGGCTCGCCCATCGCGGCGGGGCGAAGCATCATCGCCAGTGGCAGAAGCTGGGGCAGGACATGCCGGTCGCCGTGGTGATCGGCGCGGACCCGGGCACGATCCTTGCGGCCGTCATGCCGTTGCCCGAGGGCATGAGCGAGCTCGGTTTTGCCGGCGTGCTCAAGCGGCGGCGCAGCCGGGTGGTTAAGGCGGTCAGCCAGCCGCTCTGCGTTCCCGCCAATGCGGAAATCGTGCTGGAGGGCACGGTTTCGATGCGCGAGATGGCCGAGGAGGGGCCGTATGGCGACCATACTGGCTACTACAATTCGGTCGATCGCTTCCCGGTGATGACCTTGTCGGCGATCACCATGCGGAAGAAGCCGTTCTACCTCTCGACCTATACCGGCCGGCCGCCGGACGAGCCGTCGAAACTCGGCGAGGCGATGAACGAGCTCTTCCTGCCGCTGGTGAAGAAGCAGTTCCCCGAGATCTCCGACCTCTGGCTGCCGCCCGAGGCCTGTTCCTACCGCGCCATCGTGGTGTCGATCGACAAGCGTTATCCGGGACAGGCGAAGCGGATCATGATGGGGCTGTGGTCGATGCTGCCGCAGTTCAGCTATACCAAGCTGATCATCGCCGTCGATCCGGATATCGACGTGCGCAGCTGGCACGACGTGATCTGGGCGCTGTCGACCCGCTTCGATGCCAGCCGCGATGTCACGATCATCTCCGAAACGCCGATCGACTATCTCGACTTCGCCTCGCCGAAGCCCGGGCTCGGCGGCAAGCTCGGGCTTGACGCCACGACCAAGATCGGACCGGAAACGGATCGCGAATGGGGGCGGGTTCTCAATATGTCGCCGGAGGTGTCTGCGAAGGTCGATGCTCTGTGGAGCGAGCTCGGGCTGGGGGATCTGCCATGAGTGCCAAGCGCGTCGTGCTGGGCGTGTCCGGTGCCTCAGGTGCGCCGATCGCCATGAGGATCGCGGAGCGGCTGGCCGCGCTTGCCGGTGTCGAGACCCATCTGGTGGTGTCGACGGCGGCGGAGCGGACCTTTGCCCATGAACTGGGCGCGGATGCCCTGGTCCGACTCGAAGCGCTGGCAATCAGGCGCTACGCCATCGGCGATATCGGGGCGGCGATCGCCAGCGGCTCGTTTCGCACCGCCGGCATGATCGTTGCGCCGTGTTCGATGCGCAGCCTCTCCGGCATAGCGACAGGGCTTGCCGATACGCTGCTGATCCGAGCTGCGGACGTGCACCTGAAGGAACGCCGGCCGCTCATACTCCTGGCCCGCGAAACGCCGCTGCATCTCGGGCATTTGCGCAATATGGTGTCGGTGACCGAGATGGGGGCGATCGTCATGCCGCCGGTGCCGGCCTTCTACCGCCGACCGGAGACGGTTGAGGCGATCGTCGATCACATTGCCGCGCGCGCCCTCGATCTTCTGCGGATCTCGGACGAGCCGCTGGCGGCCGAATGGACCGGCGATATTCCGGGCTAGAAAGTGGTGGCAAGCAGCGGATCGGCGCCGAACAGAAGGGCGTGCCCGCCTAAGAGCAGCCAGCCGGTGACCGCCGCAGCGGCGAGGGTCGAGAGCAGGAGAGGGCCGTCGACCCGCAACCGGTTGCGGCCGGACAGGACGGCTGCGAAGGGCGCGAGACGCTGCCATCTGAGCGAAGCGTCCGCCAAGCCGCTTGCGGGCGCGACGATCCAGCAGGGCAAAACCCGACACGGTGAAAAGCGCCAGCCCTCCGAACAGGATCAGCGAGCGCAGGTCGCCGTTCGGCACAAGATGGCCGACCGACCAGAACAGGAAACCCCACAGGACCGGATGGCGGGTCACCGTGGTGATGGCGCCCGGGGTAGTGTCCTGGCGCATGGTGACCGACAGCGGATTGGCGCTGGCAAGACCGGCCAGCACGAGGAAGACACCGATCGGTGCGGTAACCAGCGTCACCTTGGCCTGCCAGCCGGCAGGCTCCCAGAGCGGGATGTAGTCAGTGGTGAGCGCTGCCTGGAACACCCAGGCGAGGACGAGCACCGAGACCAGCGAATAGAGCCCGAGATAGGTGCGCCGGCCGAGCACAGCGATCGCGCCCGCGCGGACAGGCGGAATGGCCGGTACGGAGTGAAGGGCGAGAAAAGCGCCGAGCGCGATCAACAGGTTGGTCATGCCAAGGCCATCCGCGGTTCCGGATCGGCCGGGATCAACTGGTCGATCATCGCCTTCTCGGCGGCGACGTGGCGGCGCACGCATTCGAAGAATCCGCGCAGCATGTAGCCGATGGTCTCGAAGGTCAGGCCGCAATGGCCGCGCAGCATGGCTTTCAGCGTCAGAGAAATCTCCTCGGCAGCCAGCCGGTCGCAGCGGTGTTCGTTCTTTAGCCGCTCGATCATCATCGCCGTGAAGCAGGAACCGGCGCTCCGGTCTAGATCAGGGAAAAGCAGCTGCTCCTCGAATTCCTGTGTCCGGGACAATAGCGGCAGGACTTGGTCCGACACATCGCGGCACAGTCTCTCGTTGACGGCGTAGGGCAGGCTGTCGGCCAGCTCCTCGAGATTGCGGCAAAGGCCGAGCAGCTCCTCGTGGTTCTGCCTCAGCGTGTTCAGGTCCTGTTCGTCGATGATGCGGTCGGGGTGCATGACAAACTCCTCTTCACTGACTGACGAAAAGCACGGTGGCGATGGCGACCGAGGCAAGCACGGCGGAGATGGTTCCCCCGCGCTGCAGGACGCCCATGCGATGAAGCAGAATCGCAAAGCCGATGATGATGGGCGTGGCGACGGAAAGGCCGATCTGGGCGTCAGTCATGGAAGCAATCTCCTTTGATGCTGCGACCCTAACTTGCCGACTGTCATTTTTCTTTGTGCTGCCGCAAAGACGCGCCGATCGGCTCTCCTTAAGAAAAAGTGCATGATGATGGGAACCAATATTGCAGCGGTCGCCATGGCGGCCCCGGTCGAGGAGGAGGAGAGCGACGTTCTTCTGCTCTGGGTGCTCGTGTGGAGCGAGCTTGTCGCCTTCGGGATACTGATCGGCGCCTTTCTGGTGATGTCGGCCTTCGAACCCGAGCGGTTCGCCCTGGCACGTCTGCATCTGAGCCCGGGTCTGGCGGCAATCAACACCGTCGTGCTTCTCACCAGTGGTTGGCAGGCGGCGCTGGCGGTGCGCCGCACCGCCCCAACCCGGCAGGTCCGCCGCTCGCTGATCGCGGCGGCCTGCTGGCTTGTTTCTCGCCGTCAAGCTCTTCGAGTATTCCGGCGAGATCCGCTATGCCGGAGAAGAGACGTTCAATGGCTTCTTCGAACTCTATTTCATCATCACCGGCTTCCATCTTCTGCATGTGGTGTTCGGCGCGCTCGTCATGCTGCTGATCGCCTGGCGGCCGTCGCGCGGCAATGTCGCGCTGATCACCACGCTGTGGCATGCGATCGACCTTGTGTGGATCGTCATGTTCCCGATCATCTACCTGGCCTGACCCGATGGACCGGTTTTCCCAAGAGCGCCTTCACTGGGCTTTCGTTATGGCCAGCGTGCTGGCGGTTGGCGGGGCGATCACGGCGGCTCTCAGCGGCAACATGCTGGTGCCGATCGCCATCGTTCTCGTGGCAGCGCTTGCCAAGGCGCGCATCGTCATTCTCGACTTCATGGGCCTCAGGCGCGCCGGCGGAGCGCTGCGCTTCGCGCTCGTCGCCTGGCCGATCACCTTCGTGCTGCTGGCCCTTTCGCGCACCATTTTCGTGGCGCTCGCCGCTCCGGTCTGAGCCTCCCGGACCATCGCCTGTTTGTTTGCCAAATAGCAAAGAAGGCTTTTCGTCCGTCGCTAGAAAGGGACCGTCCCGCAGAACGGCATGAGGGGCGGCCAGGCCGCCGACCGCTGCAGGGGGATTTCACCAGGCCGGCGGCTGAATGAAAGCTGCGGCGAACGAAAGGACCATGGGGATGGCAGAGCGCCTAACCAAGACAGGGGCCCGCAACGTCTTCTATGGCGGGTCCATCTTTTTCTTCACGATCTTCGTGGGCCTCACCGCCCATAGCCACTACTACATCTGGACGACCTCCACCGACGAGTCCACGCTGACCGACGGCGTGGCGCGCGGCAAGCACGTCTGGGAAAAGAACGCCTGTATCAATTGTCACACCCTGCTCGGCGAAGGCGCTTATTTCGCCCCCGAACTCGGCAATGTCTGGGTGCGCTGGGGCGGCAAGGACGATCCGGAAGGGGCCCGCGAAACGCTGAAATCCTGGATGGCCGCACAGCCGTCGGGCGTCGAAGGTCGTCGGCAGATGCCGCAGTTCAACCTGAGCGAACAGGAACTCAACGACCTCGCCGACTTCCTCGAATGGACGAGCCGCATCAAAACGCAGAAGTGGCCGCCGAACGACGCCGGCTGAGCAAGCGCCGCGACAAGGAGAAACGACAATGAAGTACCAAACCCAAAAGGTCGCGATGCTGTATTTCTACGGCGCGCTCGGCCTCTTCCTCGCCCAGGTGCTGTTCGGCGTGCTCGCCGGCACGATCTACGTGCTGCCCAATACGCTGTCCGAACTGTTGCCCTTCAACATCGTGCGCATGGTTCATACCAATGCGCTGATCGTCTGGCTGCTCATGGGCTTCATGGGTGCCACCTATTATCTTCTGCCGGAAGAGGCGGAGACGGAACTCTATAGCCCGAAGCTGGCGATCGCCCAGTTCTGGATCTTCCTGATTGCCGCCGCGGTCGCCGTGGTCGGTTATCTGTTCCACATCCACGAGGGCCGCGAATTCCTCGAGCAGCCCTTCGCCATCAAGGTCGGCATCGTCATCGTCTGCCTGATGTTCCTGTTCAACATCACGCTGACGGTGCTCAAAGGCCGCAAGACAGTCGTCACCAACATCCTGATCTTCGGGCTGTGGGGTGTCGCCATCTTCTTCCTGTTCGCCTTCTACAATCCGGTCAATCTGGCGCTCGACAAGATGTACTGGTGGTACGTCGTGCATCTGTGGGTCGAAGGCGTGTGGGAACTGATCATGGCTTCGGTTCTGGCCTTCCTGATGATCAAGCTCAACGGCATCGATCGCGAAGTGGTCGAGAAGTGGCTCTACGTCATCGTCGGCCTGGCGCTGTTCTCCGGTATCCTCGGCACCGGCCACCACTACTACTGGATCGGCGCCCCGGGATACTGGCAGTGGATCGGCTCGCTGTTCTCGACGCTCGAGGTCGCTCCCTTCTTCACCATGGTGATCTTCACCTTCGTGATGACCTGGAAGGCCGGTCGCAAGCATCCGAACAAGGCCGCTCTTCTGTGGTCGATCGGCTGCTCGGTCATGGCCTTCTTCGGCGCCGGCGTCTGGGGCTTCCTGCACACGCTGTCCTCTATCAACTACTACACCCATGGCACGCAGGTCACCGCCGCGCATGGCCACCTCGCCTTCTTCGGCGCCTATGTCATGCTCAACCTTGCGATCATGGCCTATGCGATCCCGGAGATCCGTGGCCGCCAGCCCTATAACCAGTGGCTGTCGATCGCCAGTTTCTGGATGATGTGCACGGCCATGTCGGTGATGACCTTCGCACTCACCTTCGCCGGCGTGCTGCAGGTCCATCTGCAGCGGGTGCTCGGCGAAAGCTACATGGCCGTCCAGGACCAGCTCGCGCTGTTCTACTGGGTACGGCTCGGCTCCGGCGTCGTGGTTCTGATCTCTGCGCTGATGTTCGCCTGGTCGGTACTCATGCCCGGCAAGGAAAAGGCGCCGGCCTTCGGCGGCGTGGCCGAACCCGCCGAGTGATCCAGCCTTCTCCCCGTCGGGGAGAAGATGGCCGGTAGGGTCGGGTGAGGGGGTGCTTGCGCCAACGGCCCCCTCATCGCCTTGCCCCCAAGCCTCTCGACGAATGTTCGACGCTTCTCCTCCATGGGGAGAAGCAGTCGGCGAGCCCAGGCCTCACTCAATATTGCCCAAGAAGGATACACCCCATGAACCTCATGCTCACCAATCCGCCGTCGCCCGACATTCCGGCCTATTCGCCGGCCGGAAGCGAATGCGAACTGTTCGAGACGGCCTGGATGCGCCAGCTGCCGCTGCTGCTCAAGGGGCCGACCGGCTGCGGCAAGACCCGTTTCGTCGGACACATGGCGGCGAAGCTCGGCCTGCCGCTTTCGACCGTCTCCTGCCATGACGACCTGGCTGCTGCGGACCTCACCGGCCGCTATCTTCTGAAGGGCGGCGACACGGTCTGGGTCGACGGGCCTTTGACGCGGGCGGTGCGCGAAGGCGGCATCTGCTATCTCGACGAAGTGGTCGAGGCGCGCAAGGACGTGGCGGTCGTGCTGCATCCGCTGACCGACGACCGACGCATCCTGCCGCTGGAGCGCACCGGCGAGGTGCTGAGCGCTCCACCCGGCTTCATGCTGGTCGTATCCTACAATCCGGGCTACCAGAATCTTCTGAAGACGCTGAAGCCTTCCACCCGTCAGCGCTTCGTCGCCATCGAGTTCGACTTCCTGCCCAAGGACCGCGAGATTGCCGTCGTCTCGGCGGAAAGCGGCCTTGCCGAGGGCATGGTCGCGCCGCTGGTCGAGCTCGCCCGCCGGCTGCGTGCGTTGAAAGGCCATGATCTCGAGGAAGGGGTTTCCACCCGTCTTCTGGTCTATTGCGCCAGCCTGATCGATGCGGGCCTTGCGCCGAGGGATGCGGTCCGGTGCGCCATGATCGAGCCGCTGACCGACGAACCGGACGTGCGAGCCGCTCTTCTCGAACTGGCAAGCGCGGTCATCCGCTAAAGAGGTGCATCATGCTGGACTTCCTGGAACTGGAAGAGACCGTCGGGCGGGCCTGGCACAATATTGCCGGCAATACGCGCACCTGGCCGCGCTATCCGGAGGCGGCGGTCCTGCTCGAGGAGGTCCAGCCGGTGCTCTCCGTCTGCTTTCGCGGCTTCGGTGGGGAGCGGGCCGTGCAACTCGCCCCGGCGCGCGGGCGAACCTCCGGTCACCGGCTGAAATTCCGCCAGCGGCTGGGCCTTGGCGAGGAGAAGCTGGTTCAGCCCGGGCGCGACCACGCGACCGTCATGCTGCCCGCGGTCCTCGATCTCCTGCCGACGGTCGCACTCAACCGCGATCTCTATGTCTGGCTGGCAGCCGCGATGGCGGTCATGCCGCTCGATCCGGTCTCGGCCGACGATCCGCTCGTCCGCGACCTTGCCTTGCTCGAGAGGGCCGCGCAGACGGCGCAGGCCGTGGTTAGCCAGTTTCCCGGCCTCATAGCCCGCTACCGTGCGCTCTGCGCCGCAGTGCTCGTCGAGCGTCAGCGCGGCAAGCTGCCGCGCGTGGAGAGCCTCATCGAGGACCGCGTCATCAATCTCCTTCGCGCCGGCGCAGGCCTTGCCCCGCTTGCCTATCCGGTGCCTTTGCCGGTCAAGGCGCCGCCCGGCTATCTGCCGATGATGCCTGTGCCTTTGTGGCCTGACGCGCTGTTGCGCGAGGAGAGTGCACCACGCGCCGAAGAGGATCGGCCGGCCGCCGGCGGGGACCGTCAGGGCGCTACGACCGGGCGCCAGATCGCGACGCGCGAAAAGAGCGACGGCCGCGACAAGGACCGCAGCCCCTTCATCCTCAACCGTTTCGAGAAGATCCTCGCGATGGCGGAGATGGTCAATGTCGATCGCCCCGGCGACGACAGCGACGATCACGATGCGGCCGCAGCCGAGGAACTGGACGACATGACGCTCGGCGAGCGGAAGGGCAGGCCATCGGCGCGGTTCCGCTTCGATCTCGATCTGCCACCCGAGGCGCTCGACCGTACGCCGCTGACGGCGGAGTTGAGCTATCCGGAATGGGACTACCGACGCAACGCCTATCTCAAGGATTATTGCCGTGTGCTGGCGGGGCCGGCGCCGGAGGAGGTGCAGGGTCCGGAAGCCAGTGCCGCGATGAAGAGCCTGATCCGCCGTGTGCGCCGGCAGTTCGAAGTGCTGCGGCCGAAGCACGAGATGCTGAGAGCCCAGCTCGACGGCGCCGACCTCGACCTCGATGCCGTGGTGCGCAGCCGGACCGACCTGAAGGCCGGCGGCGAGGGCAGT
>JAHRYZ010000154.1 GCA_020621905.1 Rhizobium sp. | reverse complement strand
GGACGTCTCGGCCGCGCTCCAGCCGGGCGAGAACACCATCCGCATTCTCCTGCACTCCTCAATCTCAGCCGGCGCCGAGCGCCAGGCGCGCCAGCCCTTCTACATTCCCTATTCGACGAACAATTCGCCGATCGCCAACGGCAACATGCTGCGCAAGCCGCAATGCCATTTCGGCTGGGACTGGAACATCGCGGTGGCACCGCTCGGCCTCTACGGCACGGTTGCGTTGAAGAAGCTCGACCCGGCGCGCATAGAGCATCTGGAGACCGAGCAGGTCCATCACGAGGACGGCAGCGTCGACCTGCATGTGAGGCTCACCCTCCATGCCTTCGAGCCGAGCGTCGTGCCGGTGCATTTCGAATTCGACGGTGTGCGCGAGCGCCTCGATTGCGGCATTCCCGCCGGCGAGACCGTGATCGCCCACGTCTTCCACATCGACAGGCCGCGCCTCTGGTGGCCGGCCGGCAGCGGCGAGCAGGCGCTCTATACGCTGTCCGCCGACATTCCGGGCGAGACGCTGACCCGCCGCATCGGCCTGCGCACCATTGCCCTCATTACCGACCCGGACGAGGCCGGTTCGCGCTTCGCCTTCAAGGTCAACGGCCGCGAGATCTTCTGCCGCGGCGCCAACTGGATCCCGGCCGACGCGCTCTTTTCCCGCGCCAGCCAGGAAAAGACCGAGGACCTGCTGCAGTCAGCGGTCGCCGCCCACATGAACATGATCCGCGTCTGGGGCGGCGGATTCTACGAGCAGGACTATTTCTACGACCTCTGCGACCGGCTCGGCCTGATGGTCTGGCAGGACTTCATGTTCGCCTGCAACCTCTATCCCTGCACCGAGGACTTCCTGTCGAACGTCTCCCAGGAAGTCGACTATCAGGTCCGCCGCCTGTCCTCCCATTCGTCGATCGCGCTGTGGTGCGGCGACAACGAACTGGTCGGCGCGCTCACCTGGTTCAAGGAGAGCCGCGACAATCGCGACCGTTATCTCGTCGCCTATGACCGCCTGAACCGGGTTATCGAGCAGGGGGTCAAGAAGGCCTATCCAAAAGCCATCTGGTGGCCGTCGAGCCCGGCCTCGGGCTATCTCGACTACGGCGACGCCTGGCATGCCGACGGCTCCGGCGACATGCACTACTGGTCCGTCTGGCACGAGAATAAGAGTTTCGCTAATTACCGAACTATCAAACCGCGCTTCTGCTCGGAATTCGGCTTCCAGTCCTACACCTCGATGCCGGTCATCGAGACCTTCGCCGACACGGGCGACATGAACATCGCTTCGCCGGTGATCGAGCTGCACCAGAAGAATGCCGGCGGCAACGAGCGGATCGCCGGCACCATGTTCCGCTATTTCCGCTTCCCCAAGGACTTTGCCAATTTCGTCTATCTCTCGCAGATCCAGCAGGGCCTGGCGATCGGCACGGCGGTCGACTATTGGCGATCGCTGAAACCCCATTGCATGGGCACGCTCTACTGGCAGCTCAACGACACCTGGCCGGTCGCCTCCTGGTCGAGCCTCGACTATGGCGGCAGCTGGAAAGCGCTGCATTACATGGCGCGACGCTTCTTCCAGCCGGTCAATGTCGTCGCCGTCCCGAGCGAGGACGGAACGAGCATTGCCTTCTCCATGGTCAACGACACCCTGGAAGAGCTGACGATCGACATGAACCTCCTTGCCGTCACCCTCGACGGCGAGCGCCTGCCGATCCGCACCGCCACCGGCACATGCCCGCCCGACCGCGCCGCGCCACTCCTGACGCTCGACGAGACGGAAATCCCAGTCGACGCGCTGCTCGCCTGGAGCTTCATCGCCACCAATGGCATGAGCGGCGAGGGGCACCTGGCGCTTCAGCCCTACAAGGCCTTGGAACTCCAGCCCTCCGGCCTGGAGACGAGCGTCGCTCCGCTCGCCGACGGCCGGTTCGAGATCACGGTCAGCGCCACCGGCCTCGCGCTCTTCGTCATGCTCGAGGCGGACTGCCCGGGTCGCTACTCCGACAACGCCTTCGATCTTCACGCCGGCATGAGCCGCCGCGTCACCTTTACCCCGACCACGCCCCTCGAGGATGGCCGGATCCCGCAGTTTCGAACCTACGATCTCCAGAGCTGCCAGCAACTCGGCTGAGGCGATCGTCAGACAAGAACAGGACGTCACGGCGGACCCGCGCTGAACGTCCGAAAAACAGGAGGAATGACCCCATGAGCAAATTTGGTTTCCAGCTTTACAGCGCCCGCAATTTTCAGCCCTTCACCAATATCTATCCGCTGCTCGCCGAAGCCGGATACACCCATGTCGAAGGCTATGGCGCCATGTATGCCGCCCTCGATGACGCCGGCCTCGATGCGATGCGCGGCGATCTCGACCGCAACGGGCTGACCATGCCGACCGGCCACTTCGGTCTCGACCTTCTGGAAAGCGACCCGACCCGCGCGCTGAGGATCGCCAGGCTGCTCGGCATCGAGGCGGTCTACTGCCCCTATCTCTTGCCCGACATGCGGCCCAAGGACGCCAGCAGCTGGTTCTCCTTCGGCCAGCGCCTGCAGGAAATCGGCAAGCCGCTGCGTGATGCGGGGCTGACCTTCGGCTGGCACAACCACGACTTCGAATTCGCCACACTGGAGGACGGCTCCACGCCACAGGAGCAGATCTTTGCCGGCGGTCCGGAGCTCGCCTGGGAGGCCGACATCGCCTGGATCATCCGCGGCGCCGCCGATCCCTTCGCCTGGATCGAGAGCTACGGCAAGCGCATCACTGCGGTCCACGTCAAGGACATCGCGCCGGCAGGCACCAATACCGAAGAAGACGGCTGGGCCGATGTGGGGCAGGGGACCGTGCCGTGGAAGGATCTGATGGCCGCGCTCAAAGCCTATGGCGTGCGCCACTACATCCTCGAACACGACTATCCGAAGGATGTGGGCCGCCTCATCAAGCGCTCCATCGCCGCCTTCAACACCTACTGATCCTCCCACGGCATTTCACCCAATCAGGACATATTCCATGGCACGCGAACTCGGCGTCGGCATCATCGGATGCGGCAATATCTCGACCACCTACTTCTCGCTCGCACCGCTCTTCAAGGGGCTGAAGGTGCTGGCCTGCTCCGACATCAACATGAACGCCGCCGAACTTCGCGCCGAGGAATACGGCGTGAAGGCCCAGACGATCGAAGACCTGCTCGCCAATGACGAGCTGGACATCATCGTCAACCTGACCATCCCGGATGCGCATTATGCGGTATCGAAGCGCATCCTCGAAGCCGGCAAGCACGTCTACTCGGAAAAGCCACTGGTCCTGAGCCTCGAACAGGGCGAGGACCTGCGGCGGATCGCCAGCGGCAAGGGGCTCTCCGTCGGCTGCGCGCCGGACACCTTCCTCGGCGGTGCCCACCAGCTGGCCCGCGCCTTCATCGACAAGGGCGGCATCGGCCGGATCACCGCGGGCACCTGCCACGTCATGAGCCCCGGCATGGAGATGTGGCATCCGAACCCGGACTTCTTCTTCCTGCCCGGCGGCGGTCCGATCCTCGATCTCGGCCCCTACTACATCGCCAATCTGATCAACCTCATCGGCCCGGTGAAGCGGGTTGCCGCCTTGACCTCGATGGCGAGCGAGACCCGCACCATCACCAGCCAGCCGCGTGCCGGCGAGGTCATCCCGGTGAAGACGCCGACGAACGTTCACGCCCTTCTCGAGTTTCAGAACGGCGCGACCATCACCCTCTCGGCCAGCTGGGATGTCTGGTCGCACCGCCACGCCAACATGGAGCTCTACGGCACCGAAGGCTCGCTCTACGTGCCCGACCCCAACTTCTTCGGCGGTCTCGTCGAGGCTTCCGGCCGGGACAAGGACATCAAGCCGCTGGAGAACTGGAACCACCCGTTCGGCGTCAACAACCAGGACCACGCCAGCGGCCCGCGCGCCAACTACCGCACGGCCGGCCTCGCCGACATGGCGGTCGCCATCCTCGAAGGCCGCGACGCCCGCTGCTCGCTCGACCGCGCCCTGCATGGCGTCGACGTCATGACGGCGATCCTCAAATCCGGCGAGACGGGCCAGTTCGTCACGCTCTCCACCACCTGCACCCAGCCCGCCGCGCTCGACATCGAGGAGGCGCAGGCTCTGCTCAGGTGACGGCGAGCATGCAGAAAAGTATGAGGAGACGGTGACCGGCCCCTCATCCGGCTGCCACCACCTTCTCCCCGCAGGCGGGGAGAAGGCCGATGTGGTCGCCGTTCTGCCCCTTCTCCCCGCTTGCGGGGAGAAGGTCCCGGCAGGGGGATGAGGGGCCGCTCAAGCACCTTGGCCGACCGTATTCTTTGGAGACTTTCATGACCTATACCCCCGCCGAAGACCGCTACGAGCGGATGACCTACAACCGCTGCGGCGGGAGCGGCCTCAAGCTGCCGGCGATCTCGCTCGGCCTGTGGCACAATTTCGGCGACGACACGCCGCATGCCCTGAAGCAGTCGATCGTCCGCAAGGCCTTCGACCTCGGCATCACCCATTTCGACCTCGCCAACAATTACGGCCCGCCCGGCGGCGCATCCGAAACCGCCTTCGGCGCGATCCTGAAGTCCGATCTGGCGGGATACCGCGATGAACTCGTCATCTCGTCCAAGGCCGGCTACGGCATGTGGCCCGGTCCCTATGGCGAATGGGGCAGCCGCAAATACCTGATTGCGTCGTGCGACCAGAGCCTCAAGCGTTTGGGCCTCGACTATGTCGACATCTTCTATTCGCACCGCTTTGACCCAGACACGCCGCTCGAAGAGACCTGCGGGGCGCTCGACCATATCGTCCGGTCGGGCAGGGCGCTTTATGTCGGCCTCTCCTCCTACAATTCGAAGCGCACCCGCGAGGCGGTGGAAATCCTGAAGAGCCTCGGCACGCCCTGCCTGATCCACCAGCCGAGCTATTCGATGATCAACCGCTGGATCGAGGAAGACGGCCTGATCGACACGCTGGAGGAACTCGGTATCGGCTCGATCGTCTTCTCGCCGCTCGCCCAGGGCATGCTGACCTCCAAATATCTCGGCGGCATCCCCGACGAGAGCCGGGCGGCGCAGGACAAGTCGCTGAACCGCGATTTCCTCAACGAGCGCAATGTCGAGAACATCCGCAAGCTGAACGCCATCGCCGAGCGGCGCGGCCAGACGCTCGCCCAGATGGCGCTCGCCTGGGTGCTGCGCGGCGATCGCATCACCACGGCGCTGATCGGCGCGTCAAAGCCGTCCCAGGTCGAGGACTGCGTAAAGGCGCTGGCGAAACGCGATTTCACCGCGGACGAACTGGCCGAGATCGACATCTACGCGAAGGATGCCGACATCAACCTCTGGGCTGCCTCGGCGGAACGCAAGGGGCCTGCCCGGAAGAAGAAGTGACGCTGGAATTCGGGTTTACCCCCTCTGGCCTGCCGGCCATCTCCCCCCTTGAGGGGGGGAGATCGACTTAACGGCTGCCCCCCGCCTGGCCATCGTCGCCGGCTCGGTTGGGGCACCATGCCAGCGGATGATCTCCCCCCTTGAGGGGGAGATGTCGGCGTAGCCGACAGAGGGGGGTGCCCCCATACACGGAGGAGAGACGCAGTATGATCCACAACCCCATCCTGCCGGGCTTCAACCCGGACCCGTCTATCGTCCGGGTCGGCGAGGACTACTACATCGCCACCTCCACCTTCGAGTGGTATCCGGGCGTGCAGATCCATCACTCGCGCGACCTCGTCAACTGGACGCTGGTGCGCCGGCCGCTGGAGCGGAAATCCCAGCTCGACATGCGCGGCAATCCCGACAGCTGCGGCGTCTGGGCCCCGTGCCTGTCGCATGCCGACGGCCAGTTCTTTCTCGTCTACACCGACGTCAAGCGCTTCGACGGCAACTTCAAGGACGCGCACAACTACATCGTCACCGCCCCGTCGATCGATGCCGAATGGTCCGATCCGGTCTATGTCAACTCCTCCGGCTTCGATCCCTCGCTGTTCCACGATGACGACGGCCGCAAATGGTTCCTCAACATGCAGTGGAACCACCGCACCGAGAGCTTTGGGGGTTCGCCCAAGCATCCCGCCTTCGACGGCATCCTGCTGCAGGAATGGGACCCGGCGACCCGCAAGCTGGTCGGGCCGGTCAAGAACGTCTTTCCCGGCAGTCCGCTCGGCCTGGTCGAGGGGCCGCATCTGTTCAAGAAGAACGGCTGGTACTACCTGACCACCGCCGAGGGCGGCACCGGCTATGGCCATGCCGTGACCATGGCGCGGTCACGGACGATCGAGGGGCCTTACGAAATGCATCCGGACATGCATCTGATCACGTCCAAGGATCATCCGGAGGCAGCGCTCCAGCGTGCTGGTCATGGGCAGTATGTCGAGACACCCGAGGGCGAGGCCTATCACACCCATCTCTGCGGCCGGCCGCTGGAACCCAAGCGGCGCTGCACGCTCGGGCGCGAGACGGCACTGCAGAAATGCGTGTGGAAGGACGACGGCTGGCTCTACCTCGAAAGCGGCACCCCTGTGCCGGCGGTCGAGGTCGCGCCGCCGAAGCCGGTGGAGCGCATCGCGCGGCCGGAAACCATCCGCCGCGATTTCGACGACGCGGCCCTGCCGCCCGAGTTCCAGTGGCTGCGCACGCCCGAGCCCGACCGCCTGTTCTCCCTTGCCGCCCGGCCGGGTCACCTGCGGCTCTTCGGCCGCGAAAGCCTCGGCTCCTGGTTCGAGCAGTCCCTGGTGGCGCGCCGGCAGGAAGACCATCGTTTCCGCGCCGAGACCCGCATCGACTTCGCGCCCGACACCTACCAGCAGGTTGCCGGCCTCACCCACTACTACAATCGCCACAAGCTGCATGCGCTCGGCGTGACCCTGCACGAGAAGCTCGGCCGCGTCGTGACCATCCTCTCTTGCGCCGGCGACTATCCTAATAGCCGGCTAAGCTTCCCGGCGGGTCCCGGCGCGAGCCTGCCCGATGGCCCCGTCGATCTCGCCATGGAGGTGAGCGGCAACGATCTGCAGTTCTTCTGGCGGCTGGCTGTCGGCGGCACGGGCGAGGGGGGCGGAGAGGCCGCCTGGCAGCCGATCGGCCCTGTGCTCGACGCCGGCGTGATCTCCGACGAAGGCGGCCGCGGCGAGCACGGCTCATTCACCGGCGCCTTCACCGGCATGTTCGCCTTCGACACCAGCGGGAGAGGCCAGCCGGCCGATTTCGACCATTTTGTCTACCGGCGGCTCTGAGCCTGACCGATGTCCCTCTTCTCCCCAGCGGGGAGAAGATGCCCGAAGGGCAGATGAGGGGGGCCCATGCCGAGGTCTACACCTGAGGGTGTTTCGCCCCCTCATCCGGCGCTTCGCGCCACCTTCTCCCCGTTGGGGAGAAGAGGGGGGCGCCAAGCTCACCCCAGCCGCTCGGCATGCCACTTCAGGTGATCGTCCATGAAGGTCGAGATGAAGTAGTAGGAATGGTCGTAGCGCTCGTGCATCCGGAGCGTAAGCCCGATGTCGGTCCCCTGGATCGCCTCTTGGAACAGCCAGGGCTTCAGGCCGGTTTCGAGAAAGCTGTCGGCCTTGCCCTGGTCGATGAGGAATTCGGGGAAGCGGGCGCCGTCCTCGACCAGCGCGCAGGCATCGTATCCCCGCCACATGGTCCGGTCGGCGCCGAGATATTTCTCGAACGCGTCCTGCGTCCAGTCGGCGGTCAGCGGATTGACGATCGGGGCGAAGGCCGAGCAGCTCTTGAAGCGTTCCGGGTTCTTCAGCGCCATGGTCATCGCGCCGTGGCCGCCCATCGAATGGCCGAAAATGCCCTGCCGGTCCATGTCGACGCGGAAATGCTCGGCCACCAGCGCCGGCAGTTCTTCCGTGACGTAGGAATACATCTGGAAGTTCTCGGCCCAGGGGCTTTCGGTGGCATCGAGATACATGCCTGCGCCCTTGCCCATCTTCCAGTTGGTCAGTTCGTCCGGCACGTCCGTGCCGCGCGGGCTGGTGTCGGGGCAGACGACGATCAGGCCGAGCTCGGCGGCCATGCGGCGATACTCGCCCTTCTCCATGACATTGGCGTGGGTGCAGGTGAGGCCCGACAGATACCACAGCACCGGCCGGCGCTCGGCGATCGCCTGCGGCGGCACGAAGACGGCAAAGGTCATGTCGCACTTGGTCGTCTGCGATTCGTGGGAGAACACGCCCTGCATGCCGCCGAACGCGGTGTTCTGGGAGAGGATCTTCATGGGGGACTGTCCTTGTTGCCTAGCCGGCCAGCGACACCGCCCCGTTGACGGCGGCGGCGACCAGCACGGTATTGAAGAGATACGATACGATCGAATGGAGAAGGTTGATCTTCCGCATCGACGTCGAGGTGATGGCGGTGTCTGAGGTCTGCGCCGTCATGCCGATGACGAAGGAAAAGTAGAGGAAATCATAGCCGCAGGGGTCGGGCGATCCGGAGAACTCCAACCCGCCGCGATTGTCCGGCGCCTCCGTCGTGGTGTCGGGCCGCCAGTAGAGATGGCCGTAGTGGATCGCCGCCATGGTGTGGATGGTCAGCCAGCCGCCGAGCACCGAGGCAAAGGCCAGCACCATCTCGAGCGGGTCGCCGCCCGTTTCGCGGTTGAGCGCAAGAAAGAGCGAGACGATCGCCACCACCACCGCGGTCAGCGTGACCGCCATGATGACGGGCGCCGGAGCATCGGCCTCCTCGGCCCTGTCCTTCAGGTAGTCGGCGGTCATCTGCGGCAGACGAAGCCCGATCAGCACGAGATAGGTCAGGAAAAACATTACGGCGCCGACCTCGAGCACCAGCAACGGCTTGAACAGGGTGACGACGAGCACGGCGATCACCGAGGCTGCGAGCGCGGCGTAGAACGGCCCGTGCCGATAGTCGATCAGGCGGTCAAAACGGCTGGCCATGTCCGATCCTCCGGTATGCGTCTTGTGTCGAAGGGGCTTCGACTAGCACGCCTTGGCCCGCCGGCAAAGGCGGTCCAGCGTTTCGAGGAAGGCCGAGCGGTCGCGCGGCGAAAAGGCGGCATTGTAGCCCTTGCTCTCGCCGGTCTCGCGCAGATGGGCGCCAAGGTCGCGCATCGCGGTCGCCATGCCGATATTGGTCTTGTCGAACACCCGGCCGGTCGGCCCGGTGACGAAGGCGCCGGCCGCGACGCAGCGGCCTGCCAGCGGCACGTCGGCCGTCACCACGATGTCGCTTGCACCGGCACGCTCGGCGATCCAGTCGTCGGCGGCGTCGAAGCCGTTGGAGACGATCACGTTCTTGACCATCGGGTCGCGCGAGGGCCGTAGGCCCGAATTGGCGACGAAGGTCACCTCGAGGCCGTGGCGTTCCGCGACTTTCAGGATTTCCGGCTTGACCGGACAGGCATCGGCATCGACGTAGATCACTGAGGTCTTCAATCCTTCATTGCGCCGAGGCCGAATAGCCTCGCGTCAGTCGCGCGTCCAGACCTCGCCGGTGACCTTTTCCGAGCCGCCATAGGTCCACACGCCCTGCCAGGTGCCGTCCGACTGCTCGAAATACATGGCGATGCCGAAATTGTCTTCCGCCACATAACCGACCGAGATCGCCGTGTCATCCGCGCTGGCGGGGCCCATTTCGAAGCGGCCTTCACCGACGAACTTGGCGCCGAGCCCGGTGCCGATCGATTCCTTGCCGCCGATGTCCCACACGACGATGTAGGTTTCCCCATGCCGTGAGACTTCCA
>JAHRYZ010000153.1 GCA_020621905.1 Rhizobium sp. | reverse complement strand
TCTCGATGCGGATAGCACGGTTGTCATAAACCGGGATGCCGACGTCGGCGAGGGCCCTGTGTGCCAGTGTCGGTCCCATTGCTGCCGCCTGGGCCGTGGGGTCATTCAACCAGTCATGATTGCCGAGAATGGCATGGACGCCGAGCGGTGCCCGCAGGCGCGCCAAGGCTTCCGCCCAGCGCTCCGGCTTCACGTAGCCGGAGTTGAAGCGCATGCTGGTCATATAGTCGCCGAGTAGGACGACGATGTCTCCGTTGAGACTGTTGGCCTGTTCGCAGATCGTGGCGATGCGGCTCGCCGGCATCCAGGGCTCGCAGGCATGGAAGTCGGCAAGGCCGACGATTCTGAGTTTTAGCCCATGCGGCCATCTGGCCGGCGTAAGCGCGTAGCGGGTGACGCGCGGTTGTGACAATGGCTCGACGCCGACTGCGTAGGTGGCGGTTCCGAAGCCACCCATGATAAGGCTGGCAAAAAGCTTGAGGAAGCCGCGCCGCGCGATCATCAGTCTTCCTCTAGTGTCAGGCGGAACTGGGCGGCCTCCAGATCCTTCGGCGGCTGCAGGCCGAGATGCTTCCACGCCGTGGTGGTCAGCACGCGGCCGCGCGGGGTGCGCTGGATGAAGCCCTGCTGGATCATGTAGGGCTCGATGATGTCCTCGATCGCATCGCGCGGTTCGGAGAGACCGGCGGCGATCGTCTCGATGCCGACCGGGCCGCCGCCGAAGTTCACGGCGATCATGTTGAGGTAGCGCTTGTCGAGTTGGTCGAGGCCCATATTGTCGACCAGGAGCCGGGTCAGGGCCTCGTCGGCGATCTCGCGGGTGACGGCTTCGGCGCGGGCGACCTCGGCAAAGTCGCGCACACGGCGGAGCAGCCGGCCGGCGATGCGCGGCGTGCCCCGGGCGCGGCGGGCGATCTCGCGGGCGCCTTCGTCCGTCATGCCGAGCCCCATCAGCCGGGCGCCGCGCCGCACGATCAGCTCCAGTTCCTCGACCGTGTAGAAGGAGAGGCGCACCGGAATGCCGAAACGGTCGCGCAGCGGCGTGGTCAAGAGCCCGAGGCGGGTGGTGGCGGCAACGAGGGTGAACTTGGAAAGGTCGATCTTCACCGAGCGGGCGGCAGGGCCTTCGCCGATGATCAGGTCGAGCTGGTAGTCCTCCATGGCAGGATAGAGGATTTCCTCAACCGCCGGGTTGAGCCGATGGATCTCGTCGATGAAGAGCACGTCGCGCTCTTCGAGATTGGTCAGGAGGGCGGCAAGGTCGCCGGCCTTGGCGATGACCGGGCCCGAGGTCGAGCGGAAGTTGACGCCGAGTTCCTTGGCCATGATCTGGGCTAGCGTCGTCTTGCCGAGCCCCGGCGGGCCGACGAACAAGACGTGGTCGAGTGCCTCGCCCCGGTTCTTCGCCGCCTCGATGAAGATCTTCAGGTTGGCGCGCGCTTCCGCCTGGCCGGTGAATTCGTCGAGCGACTGCGGGCGCAGCGCCGTGTCGAGATCTTCGCCCCGCTTGTCCGGCGAGAGGATGGGGTTTGGGGTGCTCATGCGAGGAGTTCCATGCCGGGTACGCGGGACGCAGCGTGTCTGTCGAAGGTGAAGGTCGTTGCGCAGCCGGCCAGCCGGTTCATCTCGGCCATAAGCGCATCGGCAAAGTCTACATTCTCGCGCCGGCAGAGATCCAACGCATTTCCGACGGCCTCGTAGTCGGCGATCTCGAATTCGCGTCTCTCAAGCAGGGCCTGGAGAAAGTCGAGAATACGGTCACGCGGAAAGCGATAGAACCGTTTCAGGACCCAGCTTGCCTCCAGAACGACCGATACGTTGACGAAAATGGTCTCTCTGTCGCGCAACCGATCCAGCAGCCGCTCAACCGTTCCGATTTGCTCGGGGCTGTCGCCGACCACGATACGCAGCAGCACATTCGTATCGATGCCTTGTCGCGTGCTCATCACTCTCAGCCCCGGCGTCCGGAGTTTGCGTAGCGCTCAACGGCCTCCTCCTCGATCGCCGCGTCGATCTGCTCCACGGTCGCCTCGCGTCCCGATGGCGGCTTGCCCATAAAGCCGGCCAGCTCGCTCAGCGGCTTGTTCCTTGGTACAACGATCATCTCGCCATTTCGGACCCAGGCGTAGCATTTGTCGCCGGGCCTGACGTTGAGTGCGTCCCGAACGTGTTTTGGAATGGTCATCTGGCCCTTGGCCGTGACAGTGATGTTAAAGCCCAAATCCGATACTCCTTACTTTTCAGGAATAGTAAGGCAATTTGCCTTCTCCAGCAATCACCGCGACAGCTCCTTCAACCCCAGGCGGATCAGCTTGGCGCTGTCGGCGCCTTCGCCGCCGTTCTTCAGGGCGGCGGAGATCGCATTGGCGGCCTGCTCGCGGGAATAGCCGAGATTGGTGAGCGCCGACACGGCATCGGTAACGGGCGCAGGGGCGACGCCTTCGCCGAGTTCCTGCTTGAGGCCGATGGTGGCGGCCGCCTCGCCGGCAAAGGCGGGCGCCTTGTTCTTCAGCTCGGTGATGATGCGGACCGCGACCTTCGGGCCGACCCCTGGCGCGCGCGACACGGCGGTCTTGTCCTGCAGCGCGATGGCATTGGCGAGTTCCGACGGGGTAAGGGTGGACAGCAATGCAAGCGCCACCTTGGCGCCGACGCCCTGCACGCTCTGCAGGAGGTTGAACCATTCGCGCTCGAGCGCCGTCATGAAGCCGAACAGCTTCAACTGGTCCTCACGGACATAGGTCTCGATGAACAACACCGCGGCCTCGCCCGGCGAGCCGAGGCGTGACAGTGTGCGCGAGGAGCAGAAGGCAACGTAGCAGACGCCATGCACATCGATCAGCGCATAGTCGTGCCGATTTCGTCGATGGTGCCTTTGAGCTGCCGATCGGGAGAAGTCCGTCAGGGATGAGTTTCGGGAGTGATGAGGGGAACCATCGGGAAATAGGTGCGGTAGCCTTTCGGATCGCGCGTGAGAATCGAATAGCCGCGAATGGCGGCATGCGCGCCGATCATGAAGTCCGGCAGCACACGCTCGCGCGCTCCGCCGGTCCTGCTGTACCTGCGGAAAGCCACGCCGGCGGCAAAGGCCGCCGCCCAGGGCAAGCCTTCGCGATGGAAATCGGATTGCGGAAGCAGTTGGTCGACCGTCTCAATATCGTTATAGCGCACCGAAAACTCGGCATAGATGACCGGATTGATCACCAGCGGCTGTTCGGCTGCCGCCCGGGTCAGCGCAGTGCGCGACCAGCCGAGCCAGACCGGGTCGCGCACCGCTACATCGACCAGGACATTCGTGTCGACCAATGTCGCCATGGATCAGCGATCCCTCGTCATGGCCATCAAGGCGTCGGCATCGATCGTCTGGTCACCGGTTCCCTCAAGTGCGTCAAGCGCTTGCATCAACGCGGCGAGACGCGTGCGGTCGGCATCGGAATGCCGGTTGCCTTTGGGCGCCAAGGTCAATTTGCCGTTTTCGACGGTGAAAACGACCTCGCTGTTCGGCTCGATGCCGACCAGTTCGCGCAAGTCGCGGGGTATGGTGACCTGACCCTTGGATGTGACGCGCATGATCTCGCTCCTTCTAGGGTAAGAAAATATCTTACTGACGGAACAAGTCAAGAACAAACTAGGCGCTGGCCAGCACCTGGCGCATGCGATCGCCGCCGCGATTGTGGGCGTGGCAGATGGCGATGGCGAGCGCGTCGGCGGCGTCATTGCCCTTGAACTCCGCCTTGGGCATGAGGATCTTCAGCATCATGTGGATCTGCTGCTTCTCGCCGTGGCCGACGCCGATGACTGCCTTCTTCACTGCATTGGGCGCATATTCGGCAACCCGCAGCCCGGCCCGGGCCGGAACCAGCATGGCGATGCCGCGGGCCTGGCCGAGCTTCAGCGTGGCCACCGCGTCCTTGTTGACGAAGGTCTGTTCGACGGCCGCTTCGTGCGGTTGGTAGGCGTGCACGACTTCCGAGAGCCCGTCATGCAGCTGGCAGAGACGCGAGGCCAAATCCATGTCGCCATCGGAGGTCACGGTGCCGGAGGCGACGAAACGCAGGGAGTTGCCGAGCGTTTCGATCACGCCCCAGCCGCACCGCCTGAGGCCCGGATCAATGCCGATAATTCGAATCGCGTTCTGCATGATGTCACCTTAACGTCCTGCCAGCCGGTCTGCCAGAACTAAGTGAACAAAACAAAAACACTGAAGTGACGGTCAACGAAACTCGTCATTCCGGCTCTGGTTTTCGCGGGACGGGCATCTACATAGAGGGTCCTGCAAGAACCGGACGGACCCTCGCAAATGATCCCCTTTTCCATTCTCGACCTGTCTCCGATCGCGGAGGGCCATACCGTGACCGAAGCGCTCGACGCATCCCGGCGCATGGCGGTCAAGGCGGAGGATTGCGGCTATAACCGTTTCTGGTTGGCCGAGCACCATGGCATGCCGGGGATCGCCAGTGCCGCGACCTCGGTGGTGATCGGCCATGTCGGCGCGGCGACGAAGCGCATCCGCATCGGCTCGGGCGGCATCATGTTGCCGAACCATGCGCCGCTGGTCATTGCCGAGCAATTCGGCACACTCGAGGCGCTGTTTCCCGGCCGTGTCGATCTCGGCCTCGGTCGCGCGCCGGGAACCGACATGCGCACCGCCCGGGCGCTGAGGCGCAATATGGAGGCAGGGACGGAGAGTTTCCCGCACGACATCATCGAACTCAGGCGTCTGCTCGGCGCGCCGACCGAGGACCAGGCCCTGCTCGCTGTGCCGGGCATGCGCAGTCATGTGCCTCTCTGGCTGCTGGGCTCCAGCCTCTACAGCGCCCACCTCGCGGCAGCGCTCGGGTTGCCTTACGCCTTTGCCTCGCACTTCGCTCCCGATCAGTTGATGGAGGCGATCTCGATCTACCGAGAGCGCTTCCAGCCCTCGGAGGAACTCGACAAGCCGTATGTCATGGTGGGCATCATGGGCGTCGCCGCGGAGACGGATGCCGAGGCCGAGCATTTGTTCACCTCGTCGCAGCAGCAGTTCGTCAACCTGCGTCGCAACGTGCGCAAGCCGTTTCCCCGGCCGATCGAAACCATGGAGGGGTTCTGGACCGAAGTCGAGCGCTACGGGGTCGAGCATACCCTGCGCTACGCCGTAGTCGGCGCTGCGGCGACGGCCAGGAACAAGCTTGCGGAATTCCTCAAGGCGACCGGTGCGGACGAACTGATCGTCTCCATGCCGATCCATTCCGTGGAGCAACGGCTGCGATCCGTCGAGATCTTTGCCGATCTCCGCGAAAAAATGCTCGATTGAGGGCGCAAAGACGTTAATTCGACTTTGTGATGAGAAATTGCCGCGTTTTTTAACCGGCGTTTAAAGAAAAGTCCCGACCGTAGAGTATCTGACGGCGAGGAGTGTGCTCCTGGCCGTCAAGTCGCTTTCAAACGGCACCTACGCGCAGAGTGGGCGCGGCAAAACGGGATTCAAGATGACAAGTCGTTTCAACTCGCTGTCCTCCAAGGTCATCGGCATCTTTCTCCTGCTGACCGTGTTGTCGGTAGGACTGCTGAACGTTCTCGCCTATTCCACATCCAGCGCCGTGTTCGAGGACCAGACCTTCCGGTCTATGCGCTCCACGCTGACTTTCCGCGGCGACATTCTCAATGAACAGCTGGCACAGCTGGAGAACCAGGCGACCTCGATCGCCAAGATCGAAAGCCTGCAGCAGTCGATCACCGCGATGAAGAGTGGCTGGAACACGATCGTCAAGACGTCCGGCGACGCCCGCAAGGAGCTGCGCGACGTCTTCATCACCAAGAACCCCAATCCGGCCGAACTGGAAAAGCTGCTGAAGCCGGAAGGCCCGAGCGGCTTCTACTATTCCAGCCATGAGACGGTCCAGACGCAGGTCGCCGGCTTCCTCAAGGGCACCCAGTTCCGCGACCTGCTGATCGTCGACCAGACCGGCAACGTCATCTATTCCTACAAGAAGGGCGAGACGTTCGCCGAGAACGTTGCCAGCGGCCCGCTGGCCGAGACGGGTCTAGGGCGTGCTTTTGCCCGCAGCGTCGAAGAGGCCGGCAAGGCCGTCGAAGATGCCGCCCCGACGCGTTTCTCGGGTCTGAAGGCCGGCAGCAATCCGCAGTCACCAGACATTTATTTCGCCGTTCCGGTGGTCAAGTTCGGCTCCTTCAAGGGCGCGATCCTGTTCCAGCTCAAGGACACAGCAATCACCAGCATCCTCTCCAAGGGCATCGATAGCGATAGCGGCGAACAGGTGGCGATTCTTTCCGAGGATGGAACCGGCATCAGCCTGTCGGCCGGCGGCAGGCTCGCCGACATGTCCGCGGCGCCCTTCGGCTTTCCCGCCGACGCGATCAACGGCGAAAAGATCGTCATCTCCAAGTTCGAGCGTGCCGATGGTGCGGCCAATGCCTATGGCCGGCCGGTGTCCTACGGCGGCGACAAGTATCTGGTCACCGAGAGCCTGACGCATGCCGAACTCGGCGCCGGGTCGTGGCATATCGCCATGACGCTGTTCGTGACGGCGATCATCGTGCTGACCGTCATGGCGATCGCGACCGGCTACCTGACCGGCCGGCTGTTCGCGCCGCTCGCCCGTCTTGCCACCGTCACCGGTGACGTCGCAAACGGCAAGCTTGAAGAGGCCGTCGCCAACCAGGAGCGCCGCGACGAGATCGGCACCATGGCCAAGGCGCTGGAACGCTTCCGCCTCGGCCTGATCGAACAGCAGCGTCTCGAAAGCGAAACCCGCTCCGAACGCGAACGCGCCGACATCGAGCGTCGCCAGCGCATGGCGGAACGCGAGACGGAAGCCCAGAGCCTGCAGGCGGTCGTCGCTGCCCTCGACGAGGGTCTGGACCGGCTGGCGCGCGGTGATCTGGCCTTCGAAATCCGCACCGGTTTCCCGCAGGAACTCGAATCGCTCCGCTGCTTCACAAGGCGCTGTCCACGCTCAGCGCCACGCTGGCCGGCATCGGCGGCAACTCGGTCGCCGTGCGCGAAGGTTCGGACGAAATGCGCTCCGGCGCCGACCAGTTGGCGGAACGCACCGAACGCCAGGCGGCGGCGCTGACCGAGACGGCCAGCGCCATCAAGGCAATCACCGAAGGCGTGCGCACCCAGATCGCCCGTGCCGAGGATGCGGAGAAGATCGCCCGCAACGCCAAGACCGACACGGAACAGTCGAGCCTCATCATGCGCGAGACCATTGCCGCGATGGAGGCGATCCAGGGGTCGTCGCACGAGATCAACCAGATCATCGGCGTGATCGACGAGATCGCCTTCCAGACCAATCTTCTGGCGCTCAATGCTGGTGTCGAGGCGGCAAGAGCCGGCGAAAGCGGCAAGGGTTTTGCAGTGGTTGCCCAGGAAGTGCGCGAACTCGCCCAGCGTTCGGCTTCTGCGGCCAAGCAGATTGCCGCCCTGCTCGCGAAATCGACCACCGAGGTCAGCCATGGCGTGACGCTCGTCGAGAAGGCCGGCGCCGCCTTGCAGGGCATCGGCTCCCATGTCCTGGCGATCAACGGCCGAATCAGCGAGATCATGAGCTCGACCCGCGAGGAGGCCCAGACCCTGTCGGAGATCAACGGCTCGGTGAATCAGCTCGATGCCATGACGCAGCAGAATGCCGCGATGGTCGAGGAAACCACGGCGGCCATCCACCGGCTTGCACAGGAAGCAGGCGAGATGGACCAGCGTCTCGGGCAGTTCTCGCTTGGCGGAGGCCATTCCGCCGGCCAGCCCGGCCAGTGTGCCCAGCAATGGCGTCGGGCAAGCTGAAGCAGCTCCCGCACCGTCATTCTCTATTCGATCGAAGGGGTCGGAAGCGTGCTTCCGGCCCCTTTTGCCGTGTTGGGGGAGCGGTCGCAGTCGAATGCCGGGACGCAACAGGAGAGCGTCGGGTGCGTTCGAAGTACCGTTTCGTGCCGGTCCGCAAGAATATCGTAGATCATCAAGGTAAACAGACGTAGTTAAGCGCACCTTAACCTTTCTGCTTCATTATCCATCCTGATCAAAACATCGGCCGCAACAAGGCCCGTGCAACAACGATGGATATTGGAGTATCTTGCCATGAAGACGAGCCTTTTCGCCGTGGCTGCCGTTCTGCTCGCCGGCACAGCAGCCCATTCTGCGGACATTTATCAGCCTGAGCCTGCCCCGATCATGGCGCCCGAAGTCGAAGTTTCGGAGGCTTCCGGCTGGTACCTGCGCGGCGACGTCGGCTATTCCTTCAACAAGATGCGTGGCGCCGAATACTTCCAGGGCTCCAACGGCAATCTGGTCGATTTTGACGACACCGACCTGAAGGACAACTTCACGCTCGGCGTCGGCGTCGGTTACCAGGTCAACAACTACCTGCGCACGGACCTGACGCTGGACTACATGTTCAAGTCCGATTTCGAAGGCTCGACCACGGGCACCTGCGGCAGCCCGCTCGAACCCTGCACGTCGAGCGACGTCTCCGCCATGCGCGCCTATCACCTGATGGCCAATGCCTATGTCGACCTCGGCACCTACGGCATGTTCACGCCTTACGTCGGCGGCGGTATCGGTGGCGCCTACGTCAAGTGGGACAAGCTGCGCAACACCGCCTGCCAGGACGATGGCGGCGGCTGTGACGACACCGTCACCCATAAGGGCTACCACAACTGGCGGTTTGCCTATCAGCTGATGGCCGGCGCCTCGATCGACGTCACCTGCAACGTCAAGGCCGATATCGGCTACCGCTTCCGTCACACGCTTGCCGGCGGTATGTTCGGCTTCGAGGAAAACGGCGGACCGGGCCGCGACAAGGGCTTCTACAGCCACGAGGCGCATGTCGGTGCCCGCTACCTGTTCGGTGGTTGCGAGCAGCCGGTGGCCTACGAGCCCCCGCCGCAGCCGATCGTCTACAAGTAATTTCTCCACCCTTCGAATTGCACAAGGCCGCCCGGCAGTGGGCGGCCTTTTCGCGTTCCGGCTGCAATTCGGCCGGGCGGGGCAGTTTCACCGGTGCGCCAAAAAATCTTCTCTCTGCGACATAGAATTTTCTTGACGCGGATTTTCCACAGGCGTAGTTCCAGCGGCGGGACACCTCTCCCCAACGAGAGGCCATATACCTGGAAGGGTAGCACGATGACGACACTCGCCAAGCCGGACCTGCGTCCGAACAACACCCATTTTTCTTCTGGCCCTTGCTCGAAGCGCCCCGGTTGGTCGCTCGAAGCGCTCGCCGATGCCCCGCTCGGTCGCTCGCACCGCGCCAAGGTCGGCAAAGCCAAGCTCAAGCAGGCCATCGATCTCACCCGCGAAATTCTGAACGTGCCTGCGGACTACCGCATCGGCATCGTTCCGGCCTCCGACACCGGCGCCGTCGAGATGGCGCTCTGGTCGCTGCTCGGTGAGCGCGGCGTCGACATGCTGGCCTGGGAAAGCTTCGGCGCCGGCTGGGTCACCGACGTCGTCAAGCAGCTGAAGCTCAAGGATATCCGCAAGTTCGAAGCGCCCTACGGCGAGCTTCCCGATCTCGCCCAGGTCGATTTCGACCGCGACGTCGTCTTCACCTGGAACGGCACCACCTCGGGCGTCCGCGTTCCGAACGCCGACTTCATTCCGGCCGACCGCAAGGGCCTGACGATCTGCGACGCCACTTCGGCCGCTTTCGCCCAGGACATGGATTTCGCCAAGCTCGACGTCGTCACCTTCTCCTGGCAGAAGGTGCTGGGCGGCGAGGGCGGCCACGGAATGCTGATCCTGTCGCCGCGCGCCGTCGAGCGTCTGGAATCCTATGTTCCAGCCTGGCCGCTGCCGAAGATCTTCCGCATGACCAAGGGCGGCAAGCTGATCGAGGGC
>JAHRYZ010000152.1 GCA_020621905.1 Rhizobium sp. | reverse complement strand
GGGCGCCGGGCACCCGGCGCAGGCAAACCGCACGTCGCCCGGCGACATGTCGACGACCTTGCAGACGTATTCCTCGTAATTGGCCAGCATCAGCCGGCCCTGCAGGTTCACGGAGACGCGTTGGAACGCCCGCCGTTGAGCAGGAGAGACAAGACCACCGTTCTGCGCTGCCGGAGAGGAATACATGGTGCTGTTCTGAAATATTTCGCTATCGTTAAACAATTACCGGCAAGCCGTTAACATAACGTTTTGCGCGGCGCTCAGATCCTGCGTATTCGCAAGCCCATACTGTGGGATTAAGGTTAATTCTTTCTGATCGTTGCAGCCCTCGTTCGGTTGTGGCAAATGACATTCATCACGTCACGAAGGTCATCCTTCGGCACCAATTTGGGGCAGGAGCCCGGCTCCCGAGGTCCCCACACGCCGCCCGGCACTGACGGGCGGCTTTTTTTTATTCCTGCGGTCGGCTATGCAGCTTCGTTGAAGTCACGAAAGTTGGTGCCGCATGGATGAGTTGCCCCCCAGTTCGCCGTTGGGCGATGAGTCTCCCGAAGGGGGAGGCAATGCTCCGCAGCAGCGCGTGCCGGTGTTCAACCTGCCCACCGGCATTCTGGCCGCCCTGGCGGTGCTCGGTGCCATCTACGCGGCGCAGTCGCTGTTTCTCTCGGCATCCGCCGCCGAATGGCTCGCCGTCACTTTCGGCTTCCTGCCGCTGCGCTACATCTATCCTCTGTCAGAGCAGGCCTATGAGTGGCTGTGGACGCCGGTGACCTATTCCCTGCTGCATGGCAGCCTGGAACATCTCGCCTTCAACGGTCTGTGGCTTGCCGCCTTCGGCACACCGGTCGTCCGCCGTATCGGCAATCTGCGCTTCGTCGTCTTCTGGATCGCGTCGTCGGCGGCGGGTGCGGCGGTTCATGCCGGCGTCAACTGGGGCCAGCCGACGATCATGATCGGCGCTTCGGGCGTCGTGTCGGCGCTGATGGGAGCTGCCTGCCGATTCGCATTCGGCAGTTCCGGCCGGGCGGTGTCGCACTATACCGGCACGCAGCCGGCACGGCTCTCGATCGGAGAGGCGCTGTCGCTGCGCACCGTCAGGGTCTTCATCATCTTCTGGTTTCTCGGCAACATCGCCATCGCGCTTGGCCTGCCGCTGTTCGGCGATCTTGCCGGCACGATCGCCTGGGACGCCCATATCGGCGGGTTCCTGTTCGGCTTCCTGCTGTTCGGCCTCTTCGATCCCGTTCCCCTACCCAACCGATCCTTTTAGTTGCGTCGCCGCTATATTGCATTCCTCTGAGATAACGGGCACCATTTCGCCTGTCGCGGACGCATGGAGGAATGCGGACGCAGGCCCGAACGGGCCGAATGCGAAGGAGGAACGAATGTCAGCGTCAGTCAGGAGCATACTGGAAGTCAAAGGCCGTGATGTCGTGACCATCGGTCCCAACGTCACGCTGGCCGAAGCTGCCCGGACACTCGACAAACACAAGATCGGCGCGGTGGTGGTCGTGGGGATGGAGAGCCGCATCGTCGGCATCTTCACCGAGCGCGACCTGGTCCGCTCGATCGGGCGTTCGGGGGCCGGCGCGCTCAATCAGCCGGTTTCGGCGATGATGACCGCGAATGTCTATCGCTGCAACGAGGGCACGACGGTCAACGAACTGATGGAAGTGATGTCCAGCCGGCGTTTCCGTCACGTTCCGGTCGAGGAAAACGGCAAGCTGTGCGGCATCATCTCGATCGGCGACGTGGTGAAGTCGCGTATCCGCGAGGTCGAGACCGAGGCCGAGCAGATCAAGGCCTATATCGCCGGCTGACGGCGGGGCCCGCGCCCCGGCCTTCTCTTTACCGTCCGCTGGTGCGTCCCTTGAGGGCGGGTCAGCGGGCGAAGGATTCCTGCATGCGCTTCAGCTCGCCGATGCGGGCCTGCGCTTCCTCATAGCCGCGATCGATCGCTTCTCCGGCCTTGTGGAATTCCGACAGGCCGATCTCGTTGACGCGCGGATGAAGCGCCAGGTCCGGCGGGTCGCCGGCAAGGCGGGCGCGCGAAATCCGATCCTGGATGATGTTGAAGGCCTGCACCATGACGCTGGTCAGTCCGAGCTTGTGGTGGTCCCTGGGTGTGTCGTTCAGGCTGTCGGGGAGTTTGCTGGCGCGATGCTTGACGACCGCGGAGCGGCCGAACACGTCGTATTGCAGGTTGACCGCCATCACGAGCGGCTGCTCGTAGGCGCGGCACACCGAAACCGGGACCGGATTGACCAGCGCGCCGTCGATCAGCGTGCGGTTGTTGCATTTCACCGGCTCGAAAATGCCGGGAAGGGCGTAAGAAGCCCGAAGCGCGGTGATCAGGTTGCCGCCGTCGATCCACACTTCATGGCCGCTGTTGAGTTCGGAAGCCACGGCGACGAAGGGCTTGGGCAGGTCCTCGATCATCAGCCCTTCCAGATGTTCCTGCATGCGCTTGGTCAGCCGCATGCCGCCCAGGAGGCCGGCGCCGCCGATCGTCAGGTCGAGCAGGGAGGCGATCCGCCGCATGGTGAGCGAACGGGCGAAGGATTCGAGTTCGTCCAGCTTTCCTGCGAGATAGCAGCCGCCGACCAGGGCACCGATCGACGTGCCGGCGATCATGCCGACTTCGATCTCGGCCTCGTCCAGCGCACGCAGCACCCCGATATGGGCCCAGCCGCGCGCAGCGCCGCCGCCGAGCGCCAGGGCGATTTTCGTCTTCTTTGGCTTTTCGGGCTCTTTCACCAGCGGAACGCCTATCGTTGGCCCGTCACCGGCCGGCTGCATCGAACGCGATGCCGTGCCGTTTCTCATACTCCAGTTCAGCATATCCGCACACCCTTATGGCTGAACAACTCCCAGTACATCATTAGCGCACTGGATGTTTACCAATTCGTTTAGCGGAGGGCCAGAGTCGTTCGAATCCGGAACGTCAGGCCTTGTCCGGCCGGCCGTAGACGTCGTCGGGATCGAAATGCCGGTGATCGTCGGTGATCTCCAACCGTGCCTCGCCCTCGACGAGGCCGACGCTGCGATAGAAGCACGAGCGGCGTCCGGTATGGCAGGTCGCGTCATGGCCGGCCACCTCGACCTTCAGCCAGACGGCGTCCTGGTCGCAATCCGTGCGGATCTCGCGGACCGTCTGGAGATTGCCGGAGCTTTCGCCCTTCTTCCAGATCTTGCCGCGCGAGCGGCTGAAATAGTGGGCGATGCCGGTCTCGAGCGTGAGGGCCAGCGCCTCGCCGTTCATATGCGCGACCATCAGCAGTTCGCCGTCGCGAGCATCCGTCACCACGGCGGTCACCAGGCCGTTGGCGTCGAACTTCGGCGTGAAGCGGCCGTCCTCCTCGAGCGCGTGCTTGTCGGCGGGCGGCGGAGCGAAGGTGACGGCCATCAGTCAGTCCTTAAACAAGATTCGGTCAGCGGCCGCGCACCATCGACATGAAGCGCGCCTGTTCGGCGGCATTGTCCTTGAAGCGGCCGGTGAAGGTGGTGGTGAGCGTCGTCGAGCCCGATTTCTGCACGCCGCGCATGGCCATGCACATGTGCTCGGCCTCGACGAACACGGCGACGCCCTTGGGTGCCAGGGTTTCGTCGATCGCCGCGGCGATCTGGGCGGTCATGGCTTCCTGCGTCTGCAGGCGGCGGCCGAACACGTCGACGACGCGGGCGATCTTCGACAGGCCGAGCACGCGGCCGTCGGGCAGGTAGGCGACATGCGCCTTGCCGATCACCGGCAGCATGTGGTGCTCGCAGTGCGAAAAGAACGGTATGTCGCGCACCAGCACGATGTCGTCATAGCCGGCGACCTCCTCGAAGGTCGTGCCGAGCACGTCCTCGATGTCGGCATCGTAGCCGGCAAAGAGTTCGCGATAGGCGTTGGCGACGCGCTTCGGCGTGTCGAGCAGGCCTTCGCGCGCCGGGTCGTCGCCGGCCCAGCGCAGCAGCACCCGCACGGCGTCTTCCGCCTCTTCGCGACTGGGCCGCTGATCCACGGGGACGATCTTGTTGACGATGGCATCCATGCCCATGGTCTCCCGGTCCTTGAGGTTCCGGACCGCCTGTTTCGACTTTTCCGCCTGTAAATGCGTAACTCGGTTCATCTTGGCAAGTCCGTTCTTCGAATTCTCGCTCCGGCGCAGGAATTTGCGCGTGTTTTGTTTGGACCGAGTTCTGACCTTACACATAATAGCGAGTTGGGAAGTGTGAAGGAACACGGGCGCAACACAGTGTCGCGTAGGTGGCGACAATCCGTTCCGCACCCGACGACGTATAGCCGCTTCAGGAAAGTGCCAGGCCGACCATGGACGACATTTACAATTCCAGGATCCTCGAATTCGCCGGCAATATCGAGCGGACGGGAAAGCTCGCCGATGCCGATGCCAGCGCCGAGAAGCACTCGAAGCTGTGCGGCTCGCGGGTCAAGGTCTATCTGAAGATGGCCAACGGGGTGGTCAGCGACTTTTCCCACGAGGTGAAGGCCTGCGCGCTCGGACAGGCTTCGTCCTCGATCATGGCGCGCCACGTGATCGGCGCCACGCCGGCGGAAATCCGCCAGGCCCGCATCGACATGCTCGCCATGCTGAAGGACGGCGGCGAGGGACCCTCCGGCCGGTTCGAGGACATGCGCTTCCTGAAGCCGGTCAAGGATTACAAGGCCCGTCACGCGTCGACCATGCTGACCTTCGAGGCGGTGGTCGACTGTCTCGACCAGATCGAGGCGAAGGGCGCAGCCGTCGCCGTGGCCGGCTGAGATGTGCAACGCCCCCGATTGCGGGCATTCCGGCAAGGAGCCAGGCAGCCAAGGCCGCTCGCGCAACTGGTCCGGACCTTTTCGTAAGACTCCCGACCGGCTCATCGGCATGGGGCTCATCCGCCTTTACCAGCTGACGCTGTCGAGCCTGATCGGCAATTCCTGCCGGCACATGCCGACCTGTTCCGAATACGGCTATGAGGCGATTGCCCGCCACGGCTTGTGGTCGGGCGGGTGGCTGACGCTGTTTCGCGTCGGGCGCTGCGGTCCGGGCGGCACCTGGGGCGTCGATCCTGTGCCAGAGGTCCTGGACAGTCACTATCGCTGGTGGGCGCCGTGGTCCTACTGGCGGGCAGGGCGAAAACGGAGCGAGAAGGAGCACTGATCCTCATGCCCATGCCGATGGAATACCGACAGGCGTCGCGGGATTTCGACCGCATCATGGAAGACCTGCGCGACACCTCGATGCTTGCAACGACGCACCAGGCCTACACGATGCTGCAGGGTGTGCTGCAGGTCTTTCGCAGACGTCTGACGGTGCAGCAGGCGCTTCGCTTCGCCGATGTCCTGCCGCCCGTACTGCGGGCGATCTTCGTCAGCGACTGGAACGTGGAAGAGCCGCAGAGGGCCTTTGCCTCGCGCGAGGAGATGAGCCACGAGGCAAGGGAATTGCGCCCGGATCACAATTTCTCCACCGAGACCGCCATTGCCGATGTCGCCGCCGCCCTTCGCCGCCATGTCGATGCCGAGGCGTTCGAGCGCGTGCTTGGCCAATTGCCGCCCGCGGCAAGGGACTTCTGGGCGCCGTGATCGTCCAACATAATCTTTACTCACGCCCGGTTTGGCATTATCACCCGGCGCGTTGATGGCCGGCCGAGCCGGCCTTTTTTTACCACCCGCATTGGTTGGCGGGACTGGATTAGGAGCAAACCATGTCAGAATCCGTTTCCCTCACATTCCCCGACGGTTCCGTCCGCGCTTACCCCGCCGGCACGACCGGCCGCGAGGTTGCCGAAGCGATCTCCAAGTCGCTGGCCAAGAAGGCACTCGCCATCAGGCTCGACGGCACGCTGCGCGACCTGTCCGACCCGGTCGAGACCGGCGCCATCGAGATCGTCACCCGGCAGGATCCGCGCGCCCTCGAACTCATCCGCCACGACACGGCCCATGTCATGGCCGAGGCGGTTCAGGAATTGTGGCCCGGCACCCAGGTGACCATCGGTCCGGTGATCGATAACGGCTTCTACTACGACTTCAAGCGTGTCCATCCCGACACGCGCGAGGACTGGCCCTTCACGCCCGAAGATCTGCCGAAGATCGAGAAACGGATGAAGGAGATCATCCAGCGCAACAAGCCGTTCACCAAGGAAATCTGGTCGCGCGACAAGGCCCGTGACGTCTTCGCCGACAAGGGCGAGGCCTACAAGGTCGAGCTCGTCGACGCGATCCCGGCCGACCAGGACCTCAAGATCTATTTCCAGGGCGACTGGTTCGACCTCTGCCGTGGCCCGCACATGGCCTCGACCGGCCAGATCGGCACGGCCTTCAAGCTGATGAAGGTGGCCGGTGCCTACTGGCGCGGTGATTCCACCAAGCCGATGCTGACCCGCATCTACGGCACGGCCTGGGCCGAGCAGGACAGCTCGACAACTTCCTGCCTCGCGGAAAAAAGCGCCACCGCAAGCCGGCCGCGAAGATGGACTGTTCATTTCGGGAAAGCGTATCTTGCACGGCAAACTGGCGCATCTTGGGCGCTGGTTACTTGTAGCTGCCGCCGTTCTGGCCGGCACCTTGTGGGAGTCAACGCGCCGCAGGTATTGGACAAGTCGCTGTGGGAAACCTCGGGCCACTGGGGCTGGTACCGCGACAACATGTTCAAGGTCACCGTCGCCGGCGAAGAGCACGAGGACGAACGCGTCTTCGCGCTGAAACCGATGAACTGCCCGGGCCATATCCAGATCTTCAAGCACGGCCTGAAGTCCTACCGCGAACTGCCGGTCCGCCTCGCCGAGTTCGGCAATGTGCACCGCTACGAACCATCGGGCGCGCTGCACGGGCTGATGCGCGTGCGCGGCTTCACCCAGGACGACGCGCATGTCTTCTGCACCGACGAGCAGATGGCGGCCGAGTGCCTGCGCATCAACGACCTCATCCTCTCGGTCTATGAGGACTTCGGCTTCAGCGAGATCGTCGTCAAGCTGTCGACCCGTCCCGACAAGCGCGTCGGCTCCGACGACCTGTGGGACCGCGCCGAATCGGTGATGACCGAGGTGCTGCAGCAGATCGAGGCGCAGTCCGGCGGGCGCATCAAGACCGGTATCCTGCCGGGCGAGGGCGCCTTCTACGGTCCGAAGTTCGAATACACGCTGAAGGACGCCATCGGCCGCGAATGGCAGTGCGGCACGACGCAGGTCGACTTCAACCTGCCGGAACGCTTCGGCGCCTTCTACATCGACCAGAACTCGGAAAAGACCCAGCCGGTGATGATCCACCGCGCCATCTGCGGCTCGATGGAACGGTTCCTCGGCATCCTGATCGAGAACTTCGCTGGTCACATGCCGCTGTGGCTCGCTCCGGTCCAGGCGGTCGTCGCGACGATCACCTCGGATGCGGACGACTACGGCCGCGAGGTCGCCGAGGTGCTGCGCGAAGCGGGGCTTGCCGTCGAGACCGACTTCCGCAACGAAAAGATCAACTACAAGGTCCGCGAGCATTCGGTGACCAAGGTTCCGGTGATCATCGTCTGCGGCAAGCGCGAAGCCGAGGAGCGCACCGTCAATATCCGTCGCCTCGGTTCGCAGGACCAGGTGTCGATGACGCTCGACGAGGCGATCGCCTCGCTCAGCCTCGAGGCCACCGCGCCGGACCTCAAGCGTAAGCTTGCGGCCAGGGCCGCCCGCGCCTGATCGCAGTCTCGCAGCCGGTGTCTAGCCGGCAGACGAAACAGAAAAGGCCGCCCCTATTTCGGGCGGCCTTTTTCATGTTCAAGTGCTTCGCAGAGTTTCCCAGGACCGGAAGCGCGTCGCCTCACTGCGTGAGCAGGATCTCCACGTCCTCGTTGCGCCCGGCGTCGACGGTGAAATCCTTCTGGTAGATCTTTTCCTTGTTGCGGGCGACGGCCGTGTAGGTGCCTTCGGCCAGCACCATGACCGGGAAGGCGCTGACGCTTTCGGCGACGATGTCGCCCGAACCGGTGAGTACCGACCAGGCGGTGTCGGCGATCGCTTCGCCGCCGGGCTCGGAGACGAGCTTGAGATTGATCTGCGAGGCGCGGTGCTGGATCATCGCCTCGGTCAGCTTGCCCGCCTCGACCTTGATGTCGGCGCGCACAACGGCATTGACCGCGCCATATTCCGAAACGATGTGATAGGTGCCGGCATTGAGCCGGACGATGGTGTCCGGCGGCACGTCGGCCAGCACCAGGCCGCGTTCGCCGTCGGCCTGCACCTCGGACGAATAGACGTCGAACTTGAGATCCTTGGCGGGAATGCGGGTGTCGGGGCCCGACACCGCGTTGAGCAGTATGCCGCCGGCGTCGAGCACGAGGACCTGCTTTTCGACCTCGCCCTCGGACGGGATGGTGAGCTTCTTGGTCGCCCCGGCGCGGCCGAAGGAGACGTTGACGAAGTAGTCGCCGGGGGAAAGCTGGAAGTCGGCGGAGCCGCCCTCGGCGCTGGCCAGCAGCGGCAGCTTGCCGTCGGCGCCGGGAATGGGGCTGAAGACCCGCCAGGAAAGACCCTGCTGCATCGCCTCGCCGTCGCCCGTCAAGCGTGCTTCCAGGCTGACATTGCGCGCCGAGCTCGGCTGGATCGTGGCGCCGATGGTGGGCGAGAAGGCGTTGAGCTTCGGCATCTTGACCGAGCCGTCGAGCTGCTTGAAAGCCTTGAAGGCGTCTTCGCCGCGCGCCGGGCTCAGGACGAGGAGCATGGCCGCCACGACGAGGACGAAGCGGGCTGCAAGGGAATGGCCGTTCATGGATGACACAACTGGTTGACTTCCTCTCCAATGGCAGCAAGTTCAATCCCAATGCGGTGGCAATTTCAAGACGTCGCAGCCGCCAGAAGAGCCGTGAAAGTGTCCGAATATGAAAAATGATATCAAGCTGATCGATTATCTTGCCGCGCGCCGCTCGGTGCCCGCCTTCCAGATGTGCGAACCGGGTCCCTCGACCGCGGAGATCGAACAGATCCTGACGCTCGCCGTGCGCGTTCCCGACCACGGAAAACTGGCGCCCTGGCGATTCGTCGTCTATCGCGGCGGCGAGCGCGCGCGCATCGGCGAGGCGCTTCTGGCCATGGCGCTCGAGAAGAATCCCGAACTGTCCGAAGAGATGATCGGCGTCGAGCGCGCCCGCTTCACCCGTGCGCCCGTGGTGATCGGCGTGATCAGCACTGCCGGCCCGCATGTGAAGATTCCCGAATGGGAGCAACTGATGTCGGCCGGCGCGGTCTGCCTCAACCTGCTGATGGCCGCCAATGCCCATGGCTATGTGGCGAACTGGCTGACCGAATGGTTCGCCTATGACGAGAAGGCCCATCCGCTGCTCGGCATCCGGCCTGGCGAGAAGGTCGCCGGCTTCATCCATATCGGCTCGACGACCTTCCCGGTCACCGAGCGGCCGCGCCCGGCGCTGTCCGACGTCGTCACCTGGGTGGGCGGCGAAGGCTGATGTTCTACGATACCGCAAGCAACGCGCACGGTCTGGCGCATGATCCCTTCAAGGCGATCGTCGCGCCGCGGCCGATCGGCTGGATCGGCACGAAGGGGCGGGACGGGAGTTGCAACCTCTCGCCCTATTCCTTCTTCAACGCCGTCAGCGACCGGCCGAAGATCGTCATGTTCTCGTCGAGCGGCCGCAAGGATTCGCTGCGCAATGCGCAGGAGACCGGCGTGTTCACCGTGAATTTCGTCAGCGCCGACCTGCTGCAGCCGATGAATGCGTCCTCCGTCGCCGTTCCCTACGGCACCGACGAGTTTTCCATCGCGGGCCTCACGCCGGTCATGGGGCAACTGGTCGATGCGCCCTATGTCGGCGAGGCGCATGCCGTGCTCGAATGCCGCGTGACGGAGATCCATACCCTCAAGACCATCGAGGGCGAAGACAGCGACAGCCATGCGGTGTTCGGCCAGGTG
>JAHRYZ010000151.1 GCA_020621905.1 Rhizobium sp. | reverse complement strand
GAATTCGAAGGAGAACACCCAGAAGACGTAGCCCTGGCCGAAGAAGGCGAAGTCGGCCGGGTATTTGCCATAGGCCTGGTCGCCGAGCACGATATAGGAAATGCCGCGAAACAGGCTCATGGTGCCGATGGTCACGACGATCGACGGCAGTTTCAGCCCGGCCACCAGAATGCCGTTGAAGGCCCCGCAGGCGAGACCGGTGCCGATGCCGATCGCCACCAGCCCCGGCGCGCCGATGCCCATCTGTGCGGCATAGCCCATGGCGGTGGAGGCGAGCGCGATGATCGCGGCAACCGAGAGATCGATCTCGCCGGCGATGATCAGGAGCGCCATGGCAAAGGCGATCATCGCCTTTTCGGTGAAGTTGAATGTGGCGTCCGACAGGTTCCAGGCATCGAGGAAATAGGGCGAGGCCAGCGAGTTGGCGATGAAGATCACCACCGCCACGCCGAACAGAAGCACTTCCCAGCTGGCCAGCAGCCGCTTGAACGGCGTGCCGAGCCGGTCGGGGATCTGCCGCCGGGTGGTCTTGGTTTCGGAAGTCGCGATGCTCATGCGGTCACCTCCCGGCTGTCCTTGGCTGCGCGGTCGCGCAGGATGATGCGGCCCTTCTTCGCTTCGGCCCGGGCGTTGAAGACGACGGCGAGCACGATGACGACGCCGGAAATGGCCATCTGGGCGAAAGGCGAGATGCCGATGACCGGCAAGGCGTTCTTGATCACGCCGAGGAACAGCGCGCCGAGCACGGTGCCGATCACCGAGCCGATTCCGCCGGCGATCGATACGCCACCGATGACATTGGCCGCCACGCTGTCGAGTTCGAAGCCGGCGGCGATATCGACATAGGCCACCGCATAGCGCGACACCCAGAGATAGCCCGACAGACCTGCGAGCGCACCCGACAGCACGAAGGCGAGGAAGCGGGCCCGGCCGACATCGATGCCGGCATAGACCGCTGCCGTCGGATTGCCGCCCGCCGCATAGGTCGAGCGGCCGAACGGCGTGCGGGTGAGCACGAACCAGATGAGGAAGACGATGGCGATCGCCGCCCAGGACAGGATCGGCATGCCCAGCACGCTGATGCGCGGCAGGCCGAGGAAGTCCGGCGTCATCTGGTGCGCGTTGACCCAGCTGCCGCCCGAGAGCACGAAGGCCATGCCGCGATAGATGGTGAGCGTGCCGAGCGTGACGACGATCGGCGGGATCTGCAAGAGCCAGACGAGAAAGCCGTTGATCGCACCGAGGGCCGCGCCGATGCCGATCGCGATCACGATCAGCAGCGCCAGCGGCAGGCCGGGATAGGCGGCATCCAGCATGGCAACCGCCATGCCGGTGAAGGCAAGGTTGGCGGCGACCGAAAGATCGATCGACTTGGTCAGGATGACGGTCATCTGGCCGAGCGCCAGGATGATCAGGATCGAGGTGTCGTTGAAGATCGTCGCCAGATTGCCCGGCGTGGCGAAATTCGACGCCCGCGTCGAGAAGCCGGCAATCATCACGACGATGATCAGCGCCAGCAGGATTTCGCGGTTCTTGAGAAGCCGTTGCATGTCGAATGTCCTTAGCGGTTGCCGGTGGCGGCGCGCACCAGCGTCTCGGCGGTGAGGCCGTCGCGGTCGTAGAGCCCGGCCATCAGCCCTTCGTGCATCACCAGCACGCGGTCGGACATGCCGAGGATTTCCGGCAGTTCCGAGGAGATCATGATGATCGACAGCCCCTCGCCCGCGAGTTCCGAGATGAAGCCGTGCACGGCGGCCTTGGAGCCGATGTCGATGCCCTTGGTCGGCTCGTCGAGAATGATGACCTTCGGCTGTGTGGCGAGCCATTTGCCGATGACCACCTTCTGCTGGTTGCCGCCCGACAGCGTGCCGACCGGCACCGAGAGTGCGGCGGCGCGCAGGTCGAGCCGCTCGGCATATTTGCGGGCGAGCGACAGTTCGTTGACCACCTTGAGGAAGCCGCGGGCGGACGTGCGCGCCAGCGACGGCAGCGACATGTTCTGGTAGATCGGCATTTCGAGCGCCAGGCCATGGCGGCCGCGCTCTTCCGGCACGTAGACGATGCCCGCGGCGATGGCGTCGGCGGGGGTGCGGATCGATATCTCCCGGCCCTCGAGTGACAGCCGGCCGGAGGCCGGCGCGGTGATGCCGAACAGCGACTGGCAAAGCTCGGAGCGCCCGGCGCCGATCAGCCCGTAGACGCCGAGGATCTCGCCCTTTTTCAGGTCGAAAGAAATGTCGCGAAATTCGGTGTCGTGGCAATAGCCCTCGACCGAAAGCACCGTGCCGCCGATATTGGCCGGCACCTTGGGGAAGACGTCATGCACGTCGCGGCCGACCATCAGCCGGACGATCTCGTCCTGCGGCGTGGCTTTCAGCGCGCCGGAACCGACCATCTTGCCGTCGCGAAACACGGCGTAGTTTTCGGCGATTTCATAGACCTCGTCGAACTTGTGGCTGATGAACAGGATCGCCTTGCCCTGGCGCTTCAGCCCCTCGACGATGCGGAACAGGTCGTCGATCTCCTTGCGCGACAGGGCCGCCGTCGGCTCGTCCATGATGACGATGCGGGCCTCGACCGACAGCGCCCGGGCGATCGCGACCAGATGGCGCTGGGCGATCGACAGATCCTTCAACCGGATGGTCGGGTCGATACTGCTTTCCAGTTCGGCCAGCAATTGGCGGGCGCGCTGGTTGATGGTCTTCCAGTCGATCAGGCCGAACCGCGTGCGTGGCGCGTGGCCGAGAAAGATGTTCTCGCCGACGGTCAGTTCGTCGAACAGCACGGTTTCCTGGTGGATCGCGGTGACGCCGGCATCGATCGCGTCTTGGGCATTGGCAAAGGCGATCTGCCGGCCGTCGATCAGGATCTCGCCCTCGTTCGGCCGGTAGATCCCGGTCAGGATCTTGACTAGCGTCGACTTGCCGGCGCCGTTCTCGCCGATCAGGGCCGTCACCTTGCCCGGATAGAGCGCGATGTTCACGCCATCGAGCGCCTTCACCCCCGGAAAGATCTGCGAAATGCCGCGCATTTCGAGAATGGGTGTGTCGGCGATGGCGACCGTCGCATTTAGCTTTTGGGTTTGAACACTCATCATCAGGCTTTACCGGTCAATTCCTTGAAATCGGGCGGTAGCACCCCCCTCTGCCCTGCCGGGCATCTCCCCCTCAAGGGGGGAGATCGGCAAGCAGCGAAGTCTTGCCCTTTATCATCGCAGTCGACGGCGCCACATTGAAGCCGCGCCGCACTTCACGATGGCGAAGCGGCCGCCCCATCCAATCTCCCCCTTGAGGGGGAGATGCCCGACAGGGCAGAGGGGGGCGGCGCTCGCGGTCGACAGATAGAAGATCAGAAGATCTTCGAGAACTCGTCGATGTTCGACGAATTGTAGACGAAGGGATCGGCCATGGCCGCTTCGCCATTGTCGCCGACCTTGATCTTGCCCATGCGGCCGGCTTCGATTTCCGAGCCCGGCGCGCCGTCGGTGTCGCCCTTAACCAGGTGATAGGCGATCTGGGTGGCCGAGTAGCCGAGGTCGATCGGGTTCCAGATGGCGAATTCCTTGGTGGCACCCGACTTGATGGCGCCGGCCATTTCGGACGGCAGGCCAAGGCCGGTCACGAAGACCTCACCGATCTTGCCGGCATCCTTGACGGCCTGCGAGGCGGCGAGAACGCCGACGGTCGTCGGAGCGACGATGACCTTGACGTTCGGCGAGGAGGACAGAAGGCCGTTGGCTTCGCGATAGCTCTTGTCGGCCAGGTCGTCGCCGTAGACGGTCGTGGTCAGGTTGAGGCCCGGGAAGTCCTTGAGCTGCTTCTTCATTTCCTCGATCCAGATGTTCTGGTTGGTCGAGGTCGTGGTAGCCGAGAGGATGGCGAAGTCGCCCTTGCCGCCTTCGAGATGGTTGGCCGCGAGCTGCAGGCACATCTTGCCGATCAGTTCGTTGGACGACGGATTGAGGTGCATGATGCGGCCTTCGGCGGCAACGCCCGAATCCCACGAGATGACCTTGATGCCGCGCTGGGCGGCCTTCTTCAGCGCCGGAACGACGGCGTCCGGATCGTTGGCCGAAATCGCGATGGCGTCGACGCCCTGGGCGATCAGCGAATTGATGACTTCGATCTGGCCTTCGGCCGTGGTCGTCGTCGGGCCGGTATAGATGATCTCGACGCCGCCGAGTTCCTTGGCGGCTTCCTCGGCGCCCTTGTTGGCGGCCTCGAAGAAGCCGTTGCCGAGCGACTTGACCACGAGTGCGATCTTCATGTCGGCCGCGTTGGCACCGGATGCCATTGCCATGGCGGCAAAAGCCACACCGGCGAGCAGTGTCTTGGACAGTTTCATTTGGTCTTCCTCCCAGGTTGATGGACTGCTTTGAACTCCCCACGCGGCCGGATCACATCATGCGACCGACGTGGTATCCTCCTTCTCGGCCGAAGCCATCGGCTTGACCGTAATGAGCTTGATGCCGGCATCGGCGACCATGGCAGCCGCCTCGTCGGGAATTTTGTCGTCGGTGATGATCGTCGAGACGCTGTCGAGCGGACACAGGATCAGGCTGGAGCGCTTGGCGAACTTGCTGGAATCGACCATGACGATCAGCTCCTCCGCCTGCCGCATCAGCTTCTGCTCGCTCTGGATCACCAGCGCATCGGACTCCATCACGCCATGCGCGTTGATGCCCTGCGCCCCGATGAAGATGCGCCGCGCATAGAAATTGCGGATCGCGTCATTCTCGAAGGGCGAAAGGATCAGGCTCTGGTCGCGATAGATCGCCCCGCCCGGCACCGACACGGTGCACTTGGAATGCTTCACCAGGTGCTCGGCGATGGCGAAGGAATTGGTCATGACCTGCAGGCGGCGCGCCGACATGAAATGCACCATCTGGAAGGTCGTCGTACCCCCGTTGATGATGATCGAGTCGCCTTCCTCACACAGATCGACCGCGGCGCGTGAAATTGCGCGCTTCTTGTCGATATTGACCGATTCCGAAACGCGGAACGGTCGCGCCGCGAGATTTCCAAGCTGCGGCGGATGCACTGCCTCGGCCCCGCCACGAACCCGACGGAGCTTTCCCTGCACGTGAAGCGACGCGATATCCCGGCGGATCGTGGCCTCGGAAGCCTCGGTCAGCTCGGCGATATCCTGCACGGTGATGACCGGCTTTTCCTGGATCGCGCTTAATATGATGCGATGACGTTCGCGTTCGTGCATGGGCTCCTCCTGAGCGTGATTTATCCGGATTGCTTTTATGCTGTCAATCACAAACGATCAAAAAAGATAATGTTGCGTCGCACAATGAATGTTTGTGATCGAAATTGATTGACAAACGTCGGATGGATGCGCGATACCGTGCTCCAGAAGGAGATGGGTCGCCTCACCGGCCATCCATGAATCGACACGCACAGGGAGGAAGCAATGACGGGCCAAACCCGCCTTCTCGAAAACCGTTGGGACGACGCTTACGCCGCAAAGCTCGACGAGCCCGGCAAGCTGCTCTACCGGTCCAATCTCTTGGGCGCCGACAAGCGCATCACCAATTACGGTGGCGGCAACACCTCGGCAAAGGTCATGGAAACCGATCCGCTGACCGGCGAGAAGGTTCGCGTCATGTGGGTCAAGGGGTCCGGCGGCGACGTCGGCACGATCAAGCTCGACGGTTTCTCCACCCTCTATATGGACAAGCTCGAAGCGCTGAAGACGCTCTACAAGGGTGTCGAGGACGAGGACCGCATGGTCGGCTTCCTGCCGCATTGCACCTTCAACCTCAACCCGCGCGCCGCCTCGATCGACACGCCGCTGCATGGTTTCGTGTCGTTTACCCATGTCGACCACATGCATCCCGACGCGATCATCGCGATCGCCGCCTCGAAGAACTCGAATGAACTGACGAGCCGGATCTTCGGCGCCGACATCGGTTGGCTGCCCTGGCGCCGTCCGGGCTTCCAGCTCGGCCTCGACCTCGAAGCCTTCGTCAAGGCCAACCCGACCGCCAAGGGCGTGGTGCTGGAAAGCCACGGCCTGTTCACCTGGGCCAACGATGCCAAGGACTGCTACCTGCTGACGCTCGAGATCATCAACAAGGCGATCGAGTGGTTCGCCAAGGAAACCGAAGGCAAGACGATCTTCGGCGGTGCCGTCGCGAACAGCCTGCCGGAAGCGGAACGCCGCGCCATCGCCGCGAAGCTGATGCCGGAAATCCGTGGCCGCATCGGCAAGGCGGAGCGCAAGCTCGGCCATTTCGACGACCAGGCCGCCGTGCTCGAATTCGTCAATTCCAGGGATCTTCAGGCGCTGGGAAGCCTCGGCACCTCCTGCCCCGACCACTTCCTGCGCACCAAGATCCGCCCGCTGATCGTTGATTTTGATCCGGCGAAGCCCGATGCCGATACCGTGATCGCCGGCCTCGACAAGGCGCTGGAAGACTACCGCGCCGACTACACGCGCTATTACGAGACCTGCAAGCACGACAATTCGCCGAAGATGCGCGACCCCAACCCGGTCATCTTCCTGGTCCCCGGCGTCGGCATGCTGTCCTTTGCCAAGGACAAGGCGACCGCCCGCATCGCCGGCGAGTTCTACGTCAACGCCATCAACGTCATGAAGGGCGCCTCGACGGTTTCCGAGTACCAGGGCCTGCCCGAGCAGGAAGCCTTCGACATCGAATACTGGCTGCTCGAGGAAGCCAAGCTCCAGCGCATGCCGAAGCCGAAGTCGCTGGCCGGCCGGGTGGCCTTCGTCACCGGCGGCGCCGGCGGCATCGGCCGCGCCACGGCCGAACGGCTGATGGCGGAAGGCGCCTGCGTGGTGCTGGCCGATATCGATGCGGGTGCACTCGCCGACACGATGTCCGACTTCACCAAGCGCTATGGCGGTGACAGCGTTCGCTCCGTCACGCTCGACGTGACCAAGGAAGAGGCCGTCGCCTCCACCTTCGCCGAGGCCTGCATCGAATTCGGCGGCGTCGACATTCTCGTTTCCAATGCCGGCATCGCCTCTTCGGCGCCTGTCGAGGACACGACGCTTGCGATGTGGAACAAGAACATCGACATCCTGGCGACCGGCTATTTCCTCGTCTCGCGCGAAGCCTTTCGCCTGTTCCGTCGCCAGGCGATCGGCGGCAATATTGTCTTTGTCGCCTCGAAGAACGGCCTTGCCTCCTCGCCCAACGCCTCTGCCTACTGCACCGCCAAGGCAGCCGAGATCCATCTCGCCCGCTGCCTGGCGCTCGAAGGGGCGGACGCCGGCATCCGCGTCAATACGGTCAATCCGGATGCGGTGCTGCGCGGCTCGAAGATCTGGAACGGCGAATGGCGCGAACAGCGGGCCGCATCCTCCAAGATCGAGGTCACCGATCTCGAGGAGCATTATCGCAAGCGTTCGATGCTGAAACTCAACGTCTTCCCCGAGGACATTGCCGAAGCGATCTACTTCCTCGCCTCGGACCTCTCTGCCAAGTCGACCGGCAACATCATCAATGTCGATGCCGGCAACGCCCAGAGCTTTACGCGCTGATCAAGCCTCCCAAGCCCGCCACGGCGCCAATGCCGTGGCGGTGGCCGCTATCTCCGCAGGATCACCCAGATGGCGTGAATGATCCCCGGAACATAGCCGCACAGGGTCAGCAGTATGTTGAGCCAGAAATGCAGGCCGATACCGACCTGCAGGATGACACCGACCGGCGGCAGGATGATGGCGAGCAGTATGCGTACGACGTCCATGAATGCCCCATTTTGCAATGATCGAATTGACGTAGAACGCGGACGGACGACAATCGTTCGCGGGCAGGAGGAGATAACATGACGGACAGCCAGATTTCGTCGGACCTGATCGGCGCCGAGAACGACAAGCGCGCATCCGCGCTCAAATCCGACTATGCGGCGCTCGGCGAAAAGCTCGCCCGCGGCAATGTCGACATCGAGACGGTCACCGCCAAGGTCGCCGAGTTCTTTGTCGCCGTTCCCTCCTGGGGCGTCGGCACCGGCGGCACCCGCTTTGCCCGTTTTCCCGGCCTTGGCGAACCGCGCCACATCTTCGACAAGCTCGACGACTGCGCCGTCATCCACCAGCTGACCCGCGCCACGCCGACGGTCTCGCTGCACATTCCCTGGGACAAGGCCGATCCGAAGGATCTGAAGGCCAAGGGCGAAGCACTGGGTCTCGGCTTCGACGCGATGAATTCCAACACCTTTTCGGATGCGCCAGACCAGGCCCACTCCTACAAGTTTGGCTCGCTCTCGCATGTCGACGCGGCAACCCGCGCGCAGGCCGTCGAGCACAACATCGAATGCATCGAGCTTGGCAACGCGATCGGCTCCAAGGCGCTGACCGTATGGGTCGGCGACGGCTCCAACTTCCCCGGCCAGACCAATTTCACCCGCCAGTTCGAGCGCTATCTCGCCGCCATGGCCGACATCTACAAGGTGCTGCCCGACGACTGGCGGATCTTCTCCGAGCACAAGATGTACGAGCCGGCCTTCTATTCCACCGTCGTGCAGGACTGGGGCTCCAACCTGCTGATCGCCCAGACGCTGGGCGACAAGGCCTTCTGCCTCGTCGACCTCGGCCACCATGCGCCCAACACCAATATCGAGATGATCGTTGCCCGCCTGATCCAGTTCGGCAAGCTCGGCGGCTTCCATTTCAACGATTCGAAATATGGCGACGACGACCTCGACGCCGGTTCGATCGAGCCCTACCGCCTGTTCCTCGTCTTCAACGAACTCGTCGATGCCGAACATCGCGGCGTGAAGGGCTTCCACCCGGCCCACATGATCGACCAGAGCCACAACGTCACCGATCCGATCGAAAGCCTGATTTCGAGCGCCAACGAGATCCGCCGCGCCTATGCCCAGGCCCTGCTGGTCGACCGCGCAGCTCTTGAAGGCTTCCAGGACGGTAACGACGCGCTGATGGCGACGGAAACGCTGAAGCGCGCCTATCGCACCGATGTCGAGCCGATTCTCGCCGAAGCCCGCCGCCGCGCCGGCGGCGCCATCGATCCGGTCGCCGCCTACCGCGCCAGCGGCTATCGCGCCCGGGTCGCTTCCGAGCGTCCGGCCGTCAGGGGCGGCTCCGGCGGCATCGTCTGATCGCCGAAGTCACCACGCAAATGTTCCGCAATGCCGGGCTCGTCCCGGCATTGTCCGTTTTGCGCCTGCCGACCGTTTGAGCGCCAAACCGGCCTTGCCATCGTGATTTCCTCTATTTCTAATGCGCTCGCCTGAGCAAGGAGTGCTGAAAACCGATGCTGAAGATCGTCTTTCTCGACCGCGACACGCTTTCCCCCGAAACCGTTCTGCGCCCGCCCGCCTTTCCCCACGAACTGATCGTTCATGATCGCACTACGCCGGATAAAGTCGCCGAACGCATCGCAACGGCCGACATCGTCATCTCCAACAAGGCGCCGCTCAGCCGCGCAAGCCTTGGCCGGGCCTCGCGCCTGAAGTTGATCGCGGTCTCCGCCACCGGCACCGACATCGTCGATCTGGCCGCCGCCCGCGAGCAGGGCATCACGGTCTGCAACATCCGCAATTATGCGAAACACACCGTGCCGGAACACACCTTCGCGCTGATGCTGGCCCTGCGCCGCTCGATCCTGCCCTATCGCCAGTCGGTGCTCGACGGCCGCTGGCAGGAGGCGGCGCAATTCTGCTTCTTCGACCACCCGATCGCCGATCTCGGCGGCTCCACCCTCGGCATCATCGGCAACGGCACGCTCGGCAAGGCCGTCGGCCGCATCGCCGAGGCCTTCGGCATGACCGTGCTGGTCGCCGGCCGCAAGGGTTCAAGCGAACTCAAGCCGGGCCACACGCCGTTCGACGAGGTGATGCGCCGCGCCGACGTCATCACCCTGCACTGCCCGCTCAACGCCGAGACGCGCGGCATCGTCGGCGCGCGCGAATTCGCCCTGATGGAGAGAAAGC
>JAHRYZ010000150.1 GCA_020621905.1 Rhizobium sp. | reverse complement strand
CAGCGCCTGCGGCAGGACCACCAGACGGGTCGTCTGTCCGCCTCTGAGGCCAAGCGCATAGGCAGCCTCGGTCTGTCCCTTGGCCACCCCGCGAATGCCGGCCCGCACGATTTCGGCGATGAAGGACGCGGTGTAGAGCGACAGGGCGAGATAGAGCGCCAGGAATTCCGGCCCGATGACCATGCCACCGCTCATGTTGAACGAACCCGGTACGGGATAGTCGAACGATAGCGGCGCGCCGAGGAGGGCGAAGACGACCACCGGCAGCAGAATGACCAGTGCCAGGTTGACCCAGAGCACCGGCGGGCGCTTGCCGGTGGCCAGTTGGCGCCGGTTGGCCCAGATGGTGTAGGCGACGGCGGCGGCAATGCCGGCGACGAACGAGGCAGCGACGATGCCGAAACCTTCGCCGAACACCGGGGCCGGCATGTAGATGCCGCGGTTGGAGATGAAGAAGACCGCGCCCGGATTGTCCTTCACATGCTGGAAGATGGTGCGGATCGCCGGCAGCAGTGCCAGCACCCCGAGATACCAGAAGAAGATGACGAGCAGCGGCGGAATGTTGCGGAAGATTTCCACATAGACCGTGCTGAGGCGCGAGATCAGCCAGTTGTGCGAGAGCCGGCCGATACCGACCAGAAGGCCGACGATCGTCGCCGTGATGATGCCGAAGAAGCCGATCACCAGGGTGTTGAGAAGCCCGACCTGCAGGGCGCGAAGATAGGTCGAATCGCTCGAATAGGCGATCAGCGATTGGGCAACGTCAAAGCCGGCGCGGCTGTTAAGGAAGCCGAAGCCCGAGGTCATGTTGGCACGGGCGAGATTCTGCGCGGCATTGGTCCAGGCGAAATAAATCACCCCACCGATCAGCAGCAGCGTGAGCGCTTGATAGACGATCTGTCTGAAGGCCTGGTTGTAGAGCAGCGATACCTTCGGACGGTTGTCGCCGCCCTGCATACGAGCGTCGGTCACAGCCATCGATAATTCCCCTGTCGTTTGGTCACCCTTTTTGTCCGGGTGTTTCCCTCCGAAAAGGGAAGGCGGATGTCTCCGCCTTCCCGATATTCAGATTGCGATCAGCGGATCGGCGGAGCGTACTGCAGGCCACCCTTGGTCCAAAGGGCGTTGAGACCGCGGGCGATCTTGAGCGGCGAACCTTCGCCGACATTGCGCTCGAAGGTTTCGCCATAGTTGCCCACGGCCTTGATGACCTGCACGGCCCAGTCCTTCGGCAGGCCGAGGTCGGCACCGAGGGTGGAGTCGGCTTCTTCACCGAGGAAGCGCTTGATGTCCGGATTTTCGGACTTCTTCATTTCCTCGACATTGGCCTGGGTGATGCCGAATTCTTCGGCGGCCACCATGGCGTAGTGCGTCCAGGTCACGACGTCGAACCACTTGGAGTCGTTCTGGCGGACGGCCGGGCCGAGCGGCTCCTTGGAGATGATTTCCGGCAGGACCACATGGTCGTCCGGGCTCGCCATCTTCAGGCGGATCGAATAGAGGCCCGAGGCGTCCGTGGTGTAGGCGTCGCAACGGCCGGCATTGTAGGCCGCATCGGCTTCGTCCTGGGCTTCGAACACGACCGGCTTGAATTCCATCTTGTTGGAACGGAAGTAGTCGGCGAGGTTCAGTTCGGTGGTGGTGCCGGACTGCACGCAGATCGAGGCGCCGTTGAGTTCGAGCGCCGACTTCACGTTCAGTTCCTTCTTCACCATGAAGCCCTGGCCGTCATAGTAGTTGACGGCGCGAAAATCGAAACCGAGCTGCGAATCGCGGCTCGTGCTCCAGGTGGTGTTGCGGGCGAGCATGTCCACTTCGCCCGACTGCAGGGCCGGGAAACGGTCCTTGGCAGAGAGGGGCGTGAACTTGACCTTGGTCGCGTCGCCGAAGACGGCAGCCGCGACAGCCTTGCACAGATCGGCATCGAGGCCGGTCCAGTTGCCGGAGGAATCCTGTGCGCCGAAGCCGGCGAGATTCGAACCGTTGACGCCGCACTGGACGAAACCCTTGGCCTTCACGTCATCAAGCGTGCCAGCAGATGCAGCCGACGCGCCCATTCCCAGGACTGCAGCGCCGAGTGCGGCTGACAGGAGAATCTTGTTCATTTTTCCCAACCTTTTTCCGTTGTCTTTTGCTCTTGACCGCCGCGCGCCACAAGGTCGGCGCAGCTGGCCGGCTCGCGGCCCTCCCGGTGCGAGCCGGGCTATCACAGTCTTAAATGGATCGACGGTCAAGTCTCGAGCTCAGAAATTGCGGCGAAAAGCGGCAATTTGCCAATTAAGCTGGAAAAACAGGCATAAATTACCGTTTTCGACCACCGATTGCCCAAAATTGGGTCGCCCGCAAGCGCTTTGGCTCGCGGATTTGTCAATGGCAGGGTGACAAATCTCGGCTTGACCGCAAAGCTTGCGGCCTTCAAAAATCCCCGCTTCATACCTCGCAATCAGAAGGCCTCAGGTTTCATGAAGGACAGGAAAGACATGCTGGCTCGCGCCGGCACGGATACGAAGCTCTGCCATATCGGCCACGACCCCTCGAGTTTCCACGGCTTCGTCAATCCGCCGGTCGTGCATGCCTCCACCGTGCTCTTTCCGGACGTTCGAACCATGGAGACGCGCGCCCAGAAATACACCTACGGCACGCGCGGCACGCCGACCACCGATGCGCTCTGCGAGGCCATCGACGAACTCGAAGGCTCGGCCGGCACCATCCTCGTGCCCTCGGGACTGGCTGCCATCACCGTGCCGTTCCTCGCCTTCCTGTCTTCCGGCGATCACGCGCTGATCGTCGATTCGATCTATTCGCCCTGCCGCCATTTCTGCGACACCATGCTGGCGCGTCTCGGCGTCGAGGTCGAGTATTACGATCCGGAGGTGGGCGCCGGCATCGAAGAGTTGATTCGGCCGAACACCAAGCTGGTCCACACCGAGGCGCCGGGCTCGAACACCTTCGAGATGCAGGACATCCGCGCGATCGCCGATGCCGCCCACAGGCATGGCTGCGTGGTGACCATGGACAATACCTGGGCGACGCCGCTCTATTTCCGGCCGCTGGACTTCGGCGTCGACATCTCCATCCATGCCGCGACCAAGTATCCGTCGGGCCATTCCGACATCCTGATGGGCACGGTCTCGGCCAATGCCGCGCATTGGGAGCGGCTGAAGGAAGCGAACATCACGCTCGGCATCTGCGGTTCGCCGGACGATTCCTACATGATCCTGCGCGGCCTGAGGACCATGAACATTCGGCTCGAACACCATGGCCGCAGCGCCCTTGCCGCGGCCGAGTGGCTGGAGGGCCGCGACGACGTGGCGCGCGTGCTGCATCCGGCGCTGCCGAGCTTTCCCGGCCATGATATCTGGAAGCGCGACTTCAAGGGCACGAGCGGCATCTTCTCCTTCGTGCTGGGCGCCGAGTCGCCGCAGAAGTTCAAGCCGAAGGCGCGCGCCTTCCTCGACGAACTCTCGCTGTTCGGCCTCGGCTATTCCTGGGGCGGTTTCGAGAGCCTTGCGGTGATGGTCAATCTCGACGACCGCACGATCCGCAAGGCGCCGAGCGAAGGCCCGGTCATCCGCCTGCAGATCGGCCTGGAAAACATCGAGGACATCGTCGCCGACCTCGAACGCGGCTTCAAGGCTGCTGCCGCCGTCTGAGCGGCGGCCAAGGGCTCAACCCTTGGCGCGATAGCCGTAGAGCCAGTCGAGATCACCGGCGAGGCTCTGCGGCGAACGCAGCGACAAAACGATGTCGCGGCCAAGGCGGATCGGCCCGCGGGCGTGATAGGCGAACTTGTTGAACGCGCCGCGATGGCGCACCCGGCCGGCGCGCGCCTTGCGCGTCGCCTCGAAGTGCGAAAGCGCCTCGGGCAGGGGCAGGGGACCGCTCACCGCTCCGGCCAGCTCGAAGGCATCCTCGATCGCCATAGCGGCTCCCTGGGCGGAAAACGGCATCATCGCATGCGCCGCGTCGCCGATCAGCACCGTATCGCAGCCATTCTGCCAGCGTCCGTCGGAAGCCTCGTAGAGCGGCCAGAAGGTCGCCCGCTCGAGCGAGGCGAGCAGGGTGCAGATCTCGATGTTCCAGCCGGCGAACTGGCGCTGCAGCAGCGCGCGCTGTCCGGCGCTGCCCTCCGTCCCCCAGGTCTCGCCCGGGTCCATGCCGGCTGCGATGGCGACGATGTTGAACCCGTCGATCTCCTTCAGCGGATAGGCGACGAGATGCGAATTCGGCCCGAGATAGGCGGTGACGTTGACTGGATCGAGAAAGGCGGGAGCGACGGCGGCGGGCACGGTAAAGCGCCAGGCGATATTGCCGGAAAAGCTGATCTCGGGAGACCCGTCGATCAGCTTGCGCACCGACGACCAGGCGCCGTCGGCGCCGACGAGGAGGTCGCATGGCGAGCCGGTCAGGCTTGCGATGGCCGCGCGGTCGACCGGCTCGATGCGGCAGCCGAGATGGAGGCGGCAGAGCGGGTTGTGCAGGACTTGCGTCAGCAGCGCCTGCTGCAGGGTCGAGCGATGCAGCACGCCATAGGGCGATCCCCAACGCTTGCGGGCAAAGGCGCCGGTCGGCACCGCGGCAAGCTGCTTCAGTGTCACGCCTGAGGCCAAACGCACTTCGTCAGGTTCGCGCCAGTGGCGCTCGATCTCGTCGAGAGCGCCGAGTTCGGCGAGAATGCGCGATGCATTGGGGGAAATCTGCAGGCCGGCGCCGACTTCGGCGAGCTGCGGGGCCTGCTCGAAGATGTCGCAGCGCACGCCATGACGCGCCAAGGCAAGCGCGGCCGTGAGACCCGCCACCCCGGCTCCGATGATGACGGCGGTCTTGATCGACATGGGGGATCCGATCAGGAACGGCGCCGGTTACGCCGCCTTGACGTGGTAGACGCAGCCGGGCGGATTGGTCTGCTCGGCCTTGAGCGCGGGGTTGAAGCGGTAGAGCGTCGAGCAGTAGGAACAGACCTTTTCATTGTCGTGCCCCATGTCGATGAAGATGTGCGGATGGTCGAAGGGAGAGGAAGCGCCCGTGCACATGAATTCCTTCACGCCGATCTCGATCACCTGATGACCGCCGTCGTTCTGGAAATGGGGAATGCTGTGCCCGGCCATGTTCGTCTCCGCTCTGCCATTCAACGCGGCGGACCATATCGCCGTTCGATCGAAATGTGTAGAGCCAAACAGGCACGCGGCCTATAGAAAATCGGGTCGACCGGGTTGGACCGGCGGCCGGTATTTTATAGTGTGGCGCAAATCCGATGCCGACAGGACACGCTGATGAATCTCGATGCCCCGCCTTTCTCGCTCTTCTATCACGAAGATCTGCAATTCGCCTATTTCGACGAGGGCGATCCGGCGGGCGATCCCGTTCTGCTGATCCACGGCTTTGCCTCGACCGCCAGCGTCAACTGGGTCTATCCCGGCTGGCTGAGGACGCTGGGCGAGGCGGGATACCGGGTGATCGCCATCGACAATCGCGGGCATGGCGCCAGCGACCGGCCGCATGATCCGGAAGCCTATCATCCCTCGCTTATGGCCGGCGATGCGGCAGCGCTTCTGACCCATCTCGGCATCGAACAGGCCCACGTCATGGGCTATTCCATGGGGGCGCGCATCTCGGTCTTCCTCGCCATAGAGCACGCCAATCGCGTCCGCTCGCTGGTGCTCGGCGGTCTTGGCATCGGGCTGTGCGACGGCGTTGGGGACTGGGATCCGATCGCCGAGGCACTGCTCGCACCGTCGATCGCCGATGTCACCCATCCGCGCGGGCGGATGTTCCGTGCCTTTGCCGACCAGACCCATTCCGATCGCTTCGCGCTTGCGGCATGCATCAAGACGTCGCGCGTTCCGGTCGAGCGCGGCGACATCGCCAGGGTCGGGGTGCCGACCCTGATCGCGGTCGGCACCAAGGACGACATCGCCGGATCGCCGCAGGAACTGGCGGCCCTGATGCCGCATGCGACGGCGATCGACATTCCCAACCGCGATCACATGCTCGCCGTCGGCGACAAGGTGTTCAAGAGGGCGGTCATCGACTTCTACCGGCATATCGCCGCCGGCTGACCGGGCGCCCGGCGCCTCGCTTCTCACATGTTCAGCGGCCGGTAAAGATCGGCCGTCGCCGTTCGGAGAAGGCGGCCCGGCCCTCGGCATAGTCGGCGCTGTCGAAGGTCGAGGCACCGAATACCTCTGCCTCGCGCAAGAGATCATCGTCCTGCTGGGTTGCGGCGCGGATGGCGAGCTTGGAGGCGCGGACCGACAGCGGTGCATTGCCGGCGATGGTCTCGGCCAGCCGCAACGCTTCGGCCTCGAGCGCCTCGGGCGTCGTCACCTGCAAGAGGAAACCGCAGGCGAGCAGCTGCGCCGGGCTCATCGGCGCGCCGGTATAGAGCGCCATGCGCGCCATCTGCGTTCCCATCGACTGGACGAAATCCTGGACCGCATCCGCCGGATAGGCCAGGCCGAGCCGGGCGGCGGGCACCGCAAAGGCCGAGCCTTCGGCTGCGATGCGCAGGTCGGCGGCCGCCGCGAGCCCGAAGCCGCCGCCGTAGCAGATGCCGCGAATTGCGGCGATCACCGGAACGTTCGAGTCGCGGATCGCCGCGAAGGCCTTGCTGTTGTCGTCTTCGTAGAGGCGCGCGGTCGGCGTATCCTTGCGCACAACGGGGAACTCGGAAATGTCGGCGCCGGCACTGAAATTACTTTCGCCAGCCCCCATCAGCAGGATCACCCGGGCCTCGCCTTCGCCGCACAGCCAGTGCATGGCCTCCGGGATCGCCCGCCACATCGCAGCACTGATCGCATTCTTGCGGTCGGCATTGGCGATCAGCAGAATGCCCGTTCCGGCCTGGCTTGCGGCGCGAATCCTGCCGGCGGCGAAATCGTGGGTGCGTTTCATTTGGGGAGGCCCATTTATGTTGATTCACGGATCGACTATATAATGTGCTCGAACAGGAAACGAGGAGAACGGCAATGGCCGCAAAAAGCGAAATCCTCAAGAGAGAGCACGTGCAGTCGATGGATCCGATCTGGGACAGCCTCCGCAGCGAAGCGCGGTTTGCCGCCGATCACGATCCGCTGCTGGCCGCCTTCCTCTACTCGACCGTGCTCAACCATCATTCCCTCGAGGATTGCGTGATCTACCGGATCTGCGAGCGCCTCGATCATCCCGATCTGCAGGCGATCCTGCTGCGCCAGACCTTCGACGAGATGCTGCGCGACTGGCCGGAATGGGGCTCGATCATGCGCGTTGACATCCAGGCGGTCTATGATCGCGACCCGGCCTGCACCCGCTTCATGGAGCCCGTCCTCTATTTCAAGGGCTTCCATGCCATCCAGACCCATCGTCTGGCCCATTGGCTGTGGAACCGCGGCCGGCGTGACTTCGCGCTCTATCTGCAGAGCCGTGCCTCGAGCGTCTTCCAGACCGACATCAACCCGGCGCCGTATCGGCAGGGATCTTCCTCGATCACGCCACGGCCTCGTTGTCGGCGAGACGGCGCGGATCGGCGACAACGTCTCCATCCTGCACGGCGTCACGCTCGGCGGCACGGGCAAGGAGGGGGCGGACCGCCACCCCAAGATCGGCGACGGCGTGCTGATCGGTGCCGGCGCCAAGGTGCTTGGCAATATCGAGGTCGGCTGCTGCTCGCGCATAGCCGCAGGCTCGGTGGTGCTGAAGCCCGTGCCGCGCGGCTCGACGGTCGCCGGCGTTCCGGCCCGCGTCGTGGGTGAGGCCGGTTGTGCCGAGCCGGCGCGCTCGATGGACCAGATGCTGGCGGCGGATTGACCGCCGGCAGCGGGGCAGGGCCGGACCGGGTGTCCGGCCGGGCAGTCCCGGCACGGCAAAGATTGGCCTTTGCGTCTTTACAGCGGCGGATGGCGCATGCGACAAGCGGCCCGGATTTGAATCGCCGATGGAGAATGGATCGTGAAGCCCGAAGAAATCAAGAAACTCGACGCCTATTTCAAGCGGATGTTCAATCCGAGCATGGTGGTGAAGGCTCGCCCCCGCAAGGATGACTCGGCCGAAGTCTACGTGGGCGACGAGTTTCTCGGCGTGGTTTTCCGGGACGACGAGGACGGCGATCTGTCCTACAATTTTTCGATGGCGATCCTCGACGTCGATCTCTAAGCCAGCGGTTGCATAATCGCTGATATATGTTTTCCTTTTCAAGGCAACGCGGCCGACCGGCCTCCGGTCGGCCTTGACTTTGACCAAAAATACAACCTAAACGAGATACCGCATCGCACATAACACTTGACTGATTTTGTGCAACTGCTATGCACGTAGGCACTGACTGAAACGGACCTGAAGGAGTGCTGGCATGATCAATTTCGACGAAGCCAACAAGAAGGGCAAGGAAGCCATGGACGCCATGTTGAAGAACTATTCGGAAGTCGCCAAGGGTTTCCAGGCGATCGCGACCGAAGCTTCCGAATATTCGAAGAAGTCCTTCCAGGACGTCTCGTCCTACGTCGAAGCCCTTTCGGGCGTGAAGAGCATCGAAACCGCCTTCGAACTGCAGACCAATTTCCTGAAGTCGTCCTACGAGAGCTTCGTGGCCGAGGCCACCAAGATGAGCGAAATGTACGCCGATCTCGCCAAGACGGTCTACAAGCCCTACGAAGCACCGATCGCCAAGGCGACCGGTATGTCGATGCCCACCGCGGCCTGACACCAGCCTGCCAGATCGAGAACATTGCAAGACCGGTCGCAAACCTGCGGCCGGTCTTGCCATTTGTGCCGCCTTGTATAACCCTGAGCGTTCTTTTTGAGCCTGCTTCGCGGATGCGTCGCGCAATTCTGTTTGCGCTGCGCGAAGGGGGGCTTAAAATCACCGAATTATGAACTACCTTACTGAGCTAAGTGTTTGTCCGTCGCGTGCGTCCCGGCAGATCGGCCGGACAATTGAGAATGAACTGAAATGATCGCTGCCGGTCTTCATAAAAGCCAGCGGACGGGACAACGCCAATCGTGGCACCCGCGATCATGTACCAAGCCTAAGACGAAGAAACCGAACCTGTATCGCGTCCTGCTTCTCAACGACGACTATACCCCGATGGAATTCGTGATCCATGTGTTGGAGCGCTTCTTCCAGAAGGACAGGGAGGCAGCCACCCGCATCATGTTGCACGTGCACAATCATGGTGTCGGGGAATGCGGCGTCTTCACCTACGAGGTCGCCGAGACGAAGGTGAGCCAGGTAATGGATTTCGCCAGGCAGCATGAGCATCCGCTTCAATGCGTCATGGAAAAGAAGTGAGGAACTGACGTGCCAACATTTTCTCCCAGCCTTGAAAAGGCGCTGCACCAGGCTCTGACCTTTGCCAACGAGCGGCATCACGAATATGCCACGCTCGAGCACCTGCTGCTGGCGCTGATCGACGATGCAGACGCCGCCGCGGTGATGGGGGCCTGCAATGTCAATCTCGACGCCCTGCGCAAGACAGTCACCGACTATGTCGACAACGAGCTCGCCAACCTGGTGACGGGTTACGACGAGGATTCCAAGCCGACATCCGGATTCCAGCGCGTCATCCAGCGCGCGGTGATCCACGTCCAGTCCTCCGGTCGCGAGGAGGTGACCGGCGCCAACGTGCTGGTGGCGATCTTCGCCGAGCGCGAAAGCCATGCCGCCTTCTTCCTGCAGGAACAGGAGATGACCCGCTACGACGCGGTCAACTACATCTCGCACGGCATCGGCAAGCGGCCGGGTACCTCCCAGACCCGCCCGCCGCGCGGTGCCGAGGAGGGCGGCGACGGCGAGGCCAAGCAGGCCCGCGAGCAGGACGAAGCTCCGACCAAGGCCAAGCAGGAAGCCCTCAAGGCCTATTGCGTCAACCTCAACGAGAAGGCCAAGAGCGGCAAGATCGATCCGCTGATCGGCCGCCACAGCGAGGTCAACCGCACCATCCAGGTGCTTTGCCGCCGTTCCAAGAACAACCCGCTCTACGTGGGCGATCCCGGCGTCGGCAAGACGGCGATCGCCGAGGGCCTGGCCAAGCGCATCGTCGAGGGCAAGGTTCCCGATGCGCTCAAGGATGCGACGATCTTCTCGCTCGACATGGG
>JAHRYZ010000149.1 GCA_020621905.1 Rhizobium sp. | reverse complement strand
GATTAAAAACCCAAGACTCTCCCGAAAACTGGAGGGAAAGTGGGTCTCAGGTCAACAGCCTTACCCCAGATGATTGACCCGCAGTGAAGCGAGCAGCGTTTCCTTCGAGGTCGCCAGATGGGCCTGAACCGCCGCCTGCGCCGCATCGGCATCGTGCGAGCGCATGGCGGCGATGATGCGCAGATGCTCTCCCACGGCCGCCTTGTTGCGGTCGCGCTCACGCTGTTTGTCCCATTGGTAGTGATAGTGGAAAATCAGCGAGATGACCTTCTGGAAATCGCTGACGAAACGGTTTTTGACAACGGCGTTGATGGTGGCGTGGAACTTCTCGTCCAACTGCGAAAAGTCGCGGAAATCGGTGTCAATGCGGTCCAGCAGTTGCATATGCTCGCCCTCCAGCGCGTCGATCGCGGTCCAGACGGGATGGGTTTCGGGCAGGGCGCTGACGGTGCGGGCGGCATTGACCTCCAGCAGCGTGCGGAATTCGGACAATTCCACCGCGTAGTCGCCGGTGAAGCCCAGAAGCCGCCAGCCGCCGCGCGGTCGCCTCTCGACCAGGCCGAAATGATCCAGGCTGGCGAGGAACTCCTGCAACAGATGCGGAGGAACCGAAAACTGCTTGGCCAGTTGCGCCACGTTCAGCGGTGTGCCGGCGGGCACGTCGAACCGCAGCACCCAGTCCAGAAACCGACCCTCCAGCTCTCGCAACGAGATATATTCCTCGCGCTCGGGCAGGCGGTCGGCCTCGGTCGCGGTGCGCAACAGTGATTTGTGGCGCCCGTCGAGGTCGATGATTCCCACTTCGGCCAGCCGTTTCAGCACAGCGCGTACCACGGTTCGGCTGACTTTCAATCCCTTGGCCAGGTTCAGTTCCGAGGGCAGCGTATCGCCCGGGGACTGCGCAGCCAATTGATCCAGCATCAGATTGTAGGCCGCACGAAAACGGGCATCGGTCCGGGCCATGGTATCCTGTTCTTTTGTACTCAACGATTAAAAACAGTTTACACGACGCATATCCGCCGTCTAGTGTTCTTTATGATAAAAGTCCAAAGGCGACGGGAGGCGCTGGAATGGCCGAGATGATGCTCTGCGGTACCTGCATTGCGCCGGGTCGCTTCGAACTGGTGGCGGCACCCGTGCCGCAGACGGCGCCCGACGGCTGGGTACTTGTCGATATCGCGGCAGCGGGGCTTTGCGGCACCGACTACCACTTTACGGGCAAGCAGCCTATCTGAGCTTTCCCGCGGGTCATCGGTCACGAGCTGGGTCGTGGCGTGGCCGCCGCTGGGCCGAGGGCGTGCCCGTGGTGATCAATCCTATCTATCATGCGGTCATTGTCGGGCCCGCCTGCGCGGAAGCCCAATCGCTGCACTCGATCGAGTGCCGATGTCCATCGCGACGGCGGCATCTGCGCCCGCATCGCGGTTCCGGCCACCAACCTCTATCCGGCAGGCGACCTGCCGCTCGAGGCGGCGGCGATGGTCGAGTTTCTGGCCATCGGTGCGCATGCGGTGCGGCGTGGCGAGGTCATGGCGGGCGACAGGGTGCTGGTGACCGGGGCCGGACCGATCGGTCTTGGCGCTGCGCTCTTCGCCCGGATGCGCGGTGCCGAGGTGCATCTCCTGGATACCACACCCGCCCGGCTGGAGCAGGCTGCGGCATTCGGCTTCGAGCATCTGCATGCCGCCCTTGGCCCCGACCATGCGGAAGGCTTCGACGTGGTCTTCGATGCGACCGGCCATGCCGGTGCGATGGAGGCAGGCTTTGCCCATGTCGGCCATGGCGGTTCGTATGTCTTCATTTCTGTCGTCCAGGACAGCATCACCTTTTCGGATCCGGAGTTTCACAAGCGCGAGGCGAAGTTGATCGGCTCGCGCAATGCCACGGCGGAAGATTTCGAAGTGGTGATGGCGGCGCTGCGCTCCGGTGCAGTGCGGGCCGAGGCGCTGCTGTCGGAGCGGATTGCGCTGGCCGACCTGCCCACCCGGCTGCCCGAACTGGCGGCCGACCGGGGGCGCCTGATCAAGGCCATCGTTATCCTGGGCACCGGGCCATGACCGAAGTCATCCGCATGAACGCCATCGAAAAGCGTTTCCCCGGGGTTCACGCCCTGCGTGCGGCGCGGTTCGATCTGATGGCCGGCGAGGTTCATGCCCTGATGGGCGAGAACGGGGCGGGCAAGTCGACGCTGATGAAGATCCTCTCCGGCATCTATGCGCCCGACAGCGGCAGCATATGGGTGAACGGCGAAGAGGTGCGCATTGCCGGACCCCGCGCGGCCCAGGCGCTCGGCATAGGCATCATCCACCAGGAACTGGCGCTGATGCCGGACCTGACGGTTGCGCAGAACATCTTCATCGGCCGCGAACCGCGCAGCCGCTGGGGCGTGCTGGACGAAGCGCAACTGAACCGTGACGCCGAGGCGATCTTTGCGGCGATGAAGGTGCCGCTCGATCCGCGCGCCGAGGTCCGCAGCCTGACCATCGCCAAGCAGCAGATGGTGGAAATCGCCAAGGCGCTGTCGTTTCGTTCGCGCATCCTGATCATGGACGAACCCACCGCCGCCCTCAACGACGCCGAGACCGAGGAACTCTTCGCCATCATCCGGCAGCTGAAGTCGGAAGGCGTGGCGCTGGTCTACATCAGTCACAAGATGGACGAGATCCGCCGCATCTCGGACCGGGTGACGGTCATGCGCGACGGCGCCTATGTCGGCACGGTGGCGGCGGCCGAAACGCCGATCGAAACCATCATTTCCATGATGGTGGGCCGCGAGCTCGACCAGTCCGCAGCCGAGATCCCCGACCTGTCCTCGGCCCCTGTGGCGCTGGCCGTGAACGGGCTGCGGCGCGGGCGGATGGTGCGCGATGTCAGTTTCGATCTGCGCAAGGGCGAAATCCTCGGCTTTGCCGGGCTGATGGGGGCGGGACGCACCGAGGTGGCCCGGGTCATCTTCGGCGCCGACCCGCGCGAGGCCGGCGACATCGTGGTGCACGGTCGGCTCTGTTCGATCCGCAGCCCTCGCGATGCGGTGGCGGCGGGCATCGGCTACCTGTCCGAGGACCGCAAGCATTTCGGTCTGGCGCTCGGGATCGACGTGCGCGGCAACATCGCGCTGACCTCGCTCGAGCGGTTCTCGGATCGTTTCCTGCGGGTGGACGAGCCGGCGCTCGCCCGGGTCGCCGCCGACTATATCGAAAGCCTGGCCATCCGAACCCCGTCGGACAGGCAGGAGGTCCGGCTGCTGTCGGGCGGCAACCAGCAGAAGGTCGTCATCGCCAAATGGCTGCTGCGCGACTGCGACATCCTGATCTTCGACGAGCCGACGCGCGGCATCGACGTCGGGGCCAAGGCCGAGATCTACCGTCTGCTGCAGAGCCTGGCGGCAGCGGGCAAGGCGATCATCGTCATTTCCTCGGAACTGCCCGAGGTGCTGCGCCTCTCGCACCGCATCGCCGTGATGTGCGAGGGGCGGCTGACCGGCATCCTGCCCGGCGGCCCCGACACAAGCCAGCACGAAATCATGCGCCTGGCGACCCAGCGCGACACGGTATCCGAAGGAGAATCCGCATGACCGCAACCCTCGCCGCCAAGCCCCGCCTGATGGCCTCGGGTGCGCAACAGAAGGTCCTGGCCTTTGCCAGCCTGATCGTGCTCCTGCTGTTCTTTTCGCTGGCCTCGCCCAATTTCCTGCAGACCGCCAATATCCTGGCCATCCTGCAGGCCACCAGCGTGAACGGCGTGCTGGCCATTGCCGCCACCCTTGTCATCATCACCGGCGGCATCGACCTGTCGGTCGGCACGCTGATGACGTTTACCGCTGTGATCGCCGGGGTGGTGCTGACCATGTGGGGGCTGGCAATGCCGCTCGGCATCGTCGCCGCCATCGCTGCCGGGGCGGCCTGCGGCTTTATTTCGGGCTCGCTGATCGCCCGGATGAAAATCCCGCCCTTCATTGCCACGCTGGGCATGATGCTGATCCTCAAAGGCCTGTCGCTGGTGATCTCGGGCACCAAGCCGATCTATTTCAACGACACGCCGAGTTTTCCACTGCTCTCGACCGGCTCGCTGATCGGGGCCGTAGTGCCCGGCCTGCCGGTGCCGAACGGGGTTCTGGTCCTCTTCATCCTGGCGCTGGCGATTTCCTGGGTGCTGAACCGCACGACGCTCGGACGCTATTGCTTTGCGCTGGGATCGAACGAAGAAGCGGTGCGGCTTTCCGGGGTGAATGCCGATGGCTGGAAGGTGGCGATCTATGCGCTGGCCGGTGGCATCTGCGGCATTGCAGGCCTCCTCATCGCCTCGCGGCTGAATTCGGCCCAGCCGGCGCTCGGCCTTGGCTATGAGCTGGACGCCATCGCCGCCGTGGTCATCGGCGGAACGTCGCTCGCCGGCGGGCGCGGCTCGATCCTGGGAACCATCATCGGCGCGCTGATCATGAGCGTGCTGCTCAACGGGCTTCGCATCATGTCGGTGGCGCAGGAATGGCAGACCGTTGTCACGGGCGTCATCATCATCGCCGCCGTCTATGCGGACATGCTTCGCCGGCGCCGTGCCGGCTAACTGAAAGAGAACGGGTAACGTTCCGATATCCAACGTCAAAACCTCAAGGAGAACACTATGTTGAACAGAAGAGCGCTGATGGCTGCACTTTGCGCAGGCAGCCTGATTGCATCCAGCGGCATGGCCCTGGCGCAGGACAAGCTTTACATTCCGCTGATCTCGAAAGGCTTCCAGCATCAGTTCTGGCAGGCGGTGAAGGCCGGCGCCGACAAGGCGGCGACAGAGTTCGGCGTGGAGGTCACGTTCGAAGGCCCGGATACCGAAGCCCAGGTCGACAAGCAGATGGACATGCTGGCAGCCGCGCTGGCGAAGAAGCCGGCCGCGATCGGATTTGCCGCGCTGGACAGCCAGGCGGCGACGCCGCTTCTGAAGCAGGCGAAGGACGCGGGCATCCCGATCATCGCCTTCGACTCGGGCGTCGACAGCGATATTCCTGCGACGACCGTCACCACCAACAACCTGGCCGCTGCGGCGCTCGCCGCCGACAAGATGGCCGAACTGATCGGTGGGGCCGGCAAGGTCGCGCTCGTCGTGCATGACCAGACCTCGCGCACCGGCATCGACCGCCGCGACGGCTTCGTCAACCGCGTCAAGGAAGCCTATCCGAACATCGAAATCGTCGACATCCAGTACGGTGCCGGCGACCAGTTGCAGTCGACCGAGATCACCAAGGCGATCCTGACCGCTCACTCTGACATCAAGGGGATCTTCGGCGCCAACGAGGGTTCGGCCATCGGTGTGCTGAATGCGGTGAAGGAGACCGGCAAGACCGGCGTTGTCGTCATCGGCTATGACTCGGGCAAGCTGCAGAAGGATGCGATCCGTGCAGGCGAAATGGCCGGCGCGATCACCCAGAACCCTGTCGGCATCGGTTATGAAACCGTCAAGGCGGCAATCGCCGCCGTCAAGGGCGAGAAGCTGGCCGGCACCATCGACGCGGGCTTTGCCTGGTACGACAAGACCAACATCGACGCGCCGGAAATCGCAGCGGTTCTCTACGACTGAGGTCGTTTGAGGCCTGTCTGAAACTTGCCGGCCCCGCATGTCCGGGGCCGGTTCCTTGACGAGGAAGAATAAGATGGAACTGGGTGTAAAGGGCAAGGTGGTGATTGTGACGGGCGGTGCCGCGGGCATCGGCGGCGCGATCTCCGAACTTCTGGCGGCCGAAGGGGCGGTGCCGGTGATCTTCGCCCGCCGCGCGCCTGAGGCGAGCTGGCTGGCCGCACTCGGACCCGACGCCGGTTGGGTGCAGGTGGAGCTTTCCGACGACGACCAGTGTCGCGCGGCGGTCGACGAGGCCCGCAAACGGTTTGGCGAGATCTACGGGCTCGTCAACAATGCGGGCGTCAACGACGGCGTGGGCATCGAGGCCGGACCGGCCGCCTTCCGTGCCTCGCTCGACCGCAACCTCATCCATTACTACACGCTGGTCCACCTCCCGGCCGAGGATCTGAACGCAGGCCGGAGCGATCGTGAACATCAGCTCGAAAACCGCGGTCACCGGCCAGGGTAACACCTCGGCCTATGTCGCGGCCAAGGCGGCGCAGCTAGGCCTGACGCGGGAATGGGCCGCTGCCTTCGCTCCCCATGGCGTGCGCGTCAACGCGGTGATCCCGGCCGAGGTTATGACACCGCTCTACGCCCGCTGGATCGAGACCTTCGAAGACCCTGCCGCAAAGCTTGCCGAGATCACGGCTCGCATTCCTCTGGGCCAACGCATGACCGAAGCCTCGGAGATCGCCTCCATGGTGGTCTTTGCCCTGTCCGGCCGGGCGCGGCATCTGACCGGCCAATGGCTGTTCGTCGATGGCGGATATACCCATCTCGACCGCGCTCTCGCAGGAGTGGGCCAATGAAGCCAGATCACATCATCCTGTCGCCCGAAGACGACGTCGCGATTGCGCTCGCCGACCTGCCGGCCGGGGCCGCCATAGCGGGTGTCACGCTGACCTCGCATGTGCCGCGCGGCCACAAGGTCGCCCTTCGCAACCTTGAAGAAGGAGCGCCGGTGCGGCGCTATGGCCAGATCATCGGCCAGGCCAGCCGCGCGATCACCGCGGGCGAACATGTGCATGTCCAGAACCTTGGCATGTCGGTGCACGCGCTCGAGCATGACTTCGGCGCCGATCTGCGGCCGCTTCCGGCTCCGGCTGAAACCCGCACCTTCCAGGGCTATCGCCGCGCCGATGGTAGGGCCGGGACGCGGAACTATCTGGGCGTTCTGACCTCGGTCAACTGCTCGGGCTCGGTGGCGCGCTTCATCGCGGAACAGGCGGAAAAGACCGACTGGTTCCGCGCGCTGAAGAATGTCGACGGCATCGTGCCAATCGCGCACAGTTCGGGTTGCGGCATGGCGGGCGACAACGAGGGTTACGACACCCTGTTCCGCACCCTGCAGGGCTATGCGAAGAACCCCAATTTCGCCGGTATCCTGCTGGTCGGCCTGGGCTGCGAGGTCATGCAGATCCCCGCCCTGGTGGGCAAGGCCCGGCTGCGCGCCGACGGCCAGTTCAAGCACATGATCATCCAGGATCAGGGCGGCACCCGCCGGACGGTGGAACGCGGGGTCGAGGCGCTGCGCGAACTCGCCGAAGTGGCAGAAAACTGCCGGCGCGAACCTATACCCGTGTCCGAACTGGTGATCGGCATGCAGTGTGGCGGCTCGGACGGCTATTCCGGCATCACCGCCAATCCTGCGCTCGGCGTCGCGTCGGATCTTCTGGTCGCTCACGGCGGTACGACGATCCTGTCGGAAACCTCGGAAATCTACGGCGCCGAGCACCTGCTGACGCGCCGCGCCGTCAGCCGCGAGGTGGGCGAGAAGCTGCTGGATCGCATCCGCTGGTGGGAAGATTATACCGCGCGCAACAAGGGCGAGATGAACAACAATCCGAGCCCCGGCAACAAGCGCGGCGGCTTGACGACGATCCTCGAAAAGAGCCTTGGGGCGGTGGCCAAGGGCGGTTCGGCACCGCTCGCGGGTGTCTACCTCTTTGCCGAGCCGATCGATAGCAAGGGTTTCGTCTTCATGGACAGCCCCGGCTACGACCCGTGCTCCGTCACGGGGCAGGTGGCGTCCGGCGCCAACCTGATCGTCTTCACCACCGGCCGCGGCTCAGTCTCGGGCTACAAGCCGGTGCCCTGCATCAAGGTTGCCACCAATTCCGAAATGTTCGTGCGCATGGAAGGGGATATGGACCTGAACACCGGCGACATCCTGGAAGGCGTTACGCTGGAGGAGAAGGGCCGGGAAATGTTCGAGATGTTCCTGCGCGTGGCGTCCGGTGAGATCACCAAATCCGAAAGCCTCGGATTTGGTGGGGCGGAGTTCGTGCCCTGGCAGATCGGCGCGGTGATGTGATGCCGTCCGGAGCCGGGCCTGCCGCTACAGGAGACTGTAGCGGCGCAGGATTTCGGCCACCTGCGCGTCCTGGGCGGCATTGGGCAGCAGGGCCGGCTGGCGGCTGGCGCCGACGGAGGCATCCTGAAGATAGAGCGCCCGCTTGACCATGGCGGGTGCGAAGCCGAGGGCGTAGAGATCGGTGCGGAAGGCGGTATAGATCGCCTGCTGCCGTTCTGCCTCGGCGATATCGCCGGCATTGAATGCGCCGAGAATACCGGCCAGCACATGCGGCATGGCATTGCCGAGGCCGGAGATGCAGCCGGCTGCGCCATTCCGCAGGGCCCAGAGCACCAGATGGTCCGGCCCCGAATAGACCTCGAAACCATCATTCTCCTTCGCCACGTCGAGATAGGCTTCCAGCGTCTCCTGGGCGCCGCCCGAATCCTTGATGCCGGCGATGTTGCCGTGGCGGGCGAGCGTGCGCGCCGTCTCCGGCTCGATATGGTTCTGCGTGCGCGCCGGGATGTCGTAGAGGTAGATAGGCGCCTTCACGGCATCGGCGACAGTGGAGAAATGGCGGATCAGACCGTCCTGGGTGCAGGCGATGAAGAAGGGCGTGATGACGGCGATGGCGTCGACGCCGATGCGGTCGAATTCGCGCGCCAGTTTCAGGGTCTCGAAGGTCGCGGGCATGCCGGCATTGACGATGACCTTCACGCGGTTGGCCACCTCGTCGACCACTTCCTCGGTCAGCCGCACCTTCTCGTCGAAGGTGAGCGCGGAGAAATCGCCATTGGTGCCGGCGCACATGATGTTGTTGCCGGCCTCGACCTGACGGCGGACCTGGGCGCGGGTGGCTTCATAGTTGATCGTCTCGTCCTCGTTGAAGCAGGTCACGAGCGCGACGAAGGCTTGTTTGGTCATGTCAGTCTCCTGTGAAGGGGCGGGAGCCTCAAGAGGCGCGGGCGAGGCGGGCGGCACGATGGGCCGCCTGCACATCCGGATCGGGGTCGAGGCCGGCGGCGAGAAGGGCGCGCGTATAATCTTCGCGCGGCGTTTCGAAGACTTCGCGCACCGTGCCGAGTTCGACGACACGGCCCTTCTGCATGACCATGACGTGGTCGGCGAAATCGCGCACCACCGGCAGGTCATGGGCGATGAAGATGAAGGCAATGCCCATCTGCTTGCGTAGCCCGTCGAGCAGGGCGATGACCTGCGCCTGGACCGAGACGTCGAGGGCGGAGACCGCTTCGTCGCAGATGATCAGTTTCGGCTCGAGCGCCAGCGCGCGCGCAATGGCGATGCGCTGGCGCTGGCCGCCGGAGAACTCGTGCGGATAGCGGCCCATATGTTCCGGTCCGAGCCCGACCTGGACCAAGAGCTCTGCGACCCGTTCGCGCCATCTCGCCCTCGGCAGGATGTCCGGATGGATGACCCAGGCCTCCGAGATCAGCTGGTAGACGGTCATGCGCGGATTGAGCGACTGGGTCGGATCCTGGAAGACCATCTGCAGATCGCGACGCAGCTTGTAGAGCTCCGCCGGAGAAAGGGTGAAGAGGTCGCGACCCTTCCACAGCGCGCTGCCGCTGTCGGGCTCGTCGAGGCGCACGAGAATGCGGGCAAGCGTGGACTTGCCCGAGCCGCTTTCTCCGACCACGGCCATGGTCTCACCGGGCATCAGATCGAAAGAAATGCCCTTGAGCGCTTCGAAGGCGCCGTAATGCTTGCGGACATCGCGGACCGAGAGGACGGGCTCGCCCGGGGCTGCCGGCGCGTGCATTTCGCCCTTGCCCGGGGCGGCGGCGATCAGCTTCTTCGTATAGGGATGCTGCGGGTTCTTGTAGACCTCGCGCACCGTGCCGGCCTCGACCAGCACGCCCTTTTCCATCACCACGACGCGATCGGCGATTTCGGCGACGACCCCGAGATCGTGGGTGATGATCAGCACGGCCATGCCGGTCTCTTCCTGCAATTCCTCCAGCAGGGCCAGCACCTCGGCCTGGACGGTGACGTCCAGTGCCGTCGTTGGCTCGTCGGCGATCAGCAGGTCCGGCCGCAGGGCGAGCGCCATGGCGATCATGACGCGCTGGCGCTGGCCGCCGGAGAATTCATGCGGATATTTGTCGAGCGCGCGTTCGGGATCGGGAATGCCGACGCGCGTCACCAGCCGCAGCGCCTCGGCCTGGGCCTCGGTGGACC
>JAHRYZ010000148.1 GCA_020621905.1 Rhizobium sp. | reverse complement strand
TCCTTGAGGTTGACCGTCGTGCGGCGCTCCTCGTCCATGATGCCCATCTTGATGGCGTTCGGCGCCATGCCGATCAGGGCCTCGACGCGCGAGAAGATCTCGCAGGCGAAGGCAACCTCTTCCGGACCGTGCATCTTCGGCTTGACGACATACATCGAGCCGCTGCGCGAATTGGCCCGACGGCCGTTCGGACCGATGTCGTGGAGGGCGATCAGCGCGGTGACCGCGGCGTCCATGATGCCTTCCGGCACTTCCTTGCCGTCCCGGTCGAGGATCGCCGGATTGGTCATCAGGTGGCCGACGTGCGCGCAGCATCAGCGGCGGCCATGCACGGCGGGGTCGACCATCCGGCCGTGTGGTTCGGTCGGCGTTGAGCGCGGGGAAACTCTTGCCGCCCTTCGAGACCTCCTCCGTCAGATCGCCCTTCATCAGGCCGAGCCAGTTGCCATAGACAACGACCTTGTCCTCGGCGTCGACGGCGGCGACCGAATCCTCGCAGTCCATGATCGTCGTGATCGCCGATTCGAGCCAGATGTCGTTGATATGCGCCGGATCACTCTTGCCGATCATGCCGTTCGCATCGATGACGATCTCGGTGTGCAGGTTGTTCTTGACCAGCAGGACCGCGTCCGGCTTGTCGGCAGCGCCGCGATAGCCGGCAAGCTGCGCCGGGTCGGAAAGGCCCGTTACGCCGCCATCGGACAGCGTGACGAACAGCGCGCCGTCCTGGATCGACAGGCTGGCGACATTGCTCCAGCTTCCGGCGGCAAGGGGTGCCGAATCATCCAGCAGTTGCCGGCCCCAGGCGATGACTTTCGCGCCGCGGACGGGATTGTAGCCCTTGCCCTTTTCGGCGCCGTCGGTTTCGGCGATCGCATCCGTGCCATAGAGCGCATCGTAGAGCGAACCCCAGCGGGCATTGGCGGCGTTCAGTGCATAGCGCGCGTTCATGACCGGAACGACGAGCTGCGGTCCGGCGATCCGGGTGATCTCGGCATCGACATTGGAGGTCGTGACCTTGACCTCGCCGCCTTCCGGCAGGAGATAACCGATGTCGCGCAGGAAAGCCTCGTAGGCGTCCATGTCGATCGGCGCGCCGTTCTCTTTGTGCCAGGCGTCGATCTTCGCCTGCATCTCGTCGCGCTTGGCCAGCAGCGCCCGGTTCTTCGGCGCGAGGTCGTGCACGATGGCCGAGAAGCCCGTGAGAAAGGTCTCCGGGTCGACCCCGGTTCCCGGCAATGCCTCTTCGATCAGGAACCGATGCAGTTCCGTGTCGATGGAAAGGCCGTGGCTTTCGATCCGGCTCATGACGCTGTCTCCTCGCAAGTCTGGCTGTAACCTTGATGGGCGGACTTTGATCTGTTCTGATTCATTGTCAATCGAGCACAAATTACAAAGATTTGTGCCATATCGGAAATTATTATCCGTGCGCCAGGCGCGGCCTGCCGCTCGCCGTGGCGATGAAACGCGCTTCGACGAGCTTGCGGCTGCCGTCGATCTCAGGCGCATCGATTTCCTCGACGAGGGCCAGGACCGCATCGGCAGCGCCATTCTGCCGGGCATGCTCCAAGGCCGCTTCGCCTGCCCTGTCGCGCGCAGCCTCGAACGCCTTTTCCTCGTCCGTGAAGCGGCGGCCATCTCCCGCACCCGACAGCATGAAGATGCCGTCCTCGGGTGCGGTGACGAAGACGGTGACGGTGGCACGGACCCGCCCCACCACGGCACCGACCGCATTGGCGACATCCGCGTCGGCCGGGACTTCGCAGGCCACGGACAGCATGTCACCGATTGCCGGATAGTAGACCGGAGCCGAGGCGCCGAGCCCGACCAGCGGACGGTCAAGCGACAGGGCGAAGCGCACGATGCCAGCCTGACGCCGCAGCGCATGGTCGATCAGCAGCGAGCGGGCGGGATCGACATCGGTGAGCCCGGCCTCGGGAAGGACGGCCGAGAGAATGACCTCCGCCGACTGACGCGTCAGCCGGTCGACGATCCGTTGGGCAAGATCTTCCGGCGAGGCGGCGATCGGTTGGCCGGCCCCATTCTTGCGGCGGATGGCGAGCCTCAGTCCCAGATCCGCTGCCTCCCGATCCCACTGGTCCTGCCGGCCGAGCACATGCATGGCGTCCGACGGCGTGATGCCGCAGATATGCACGAGCCCGCGCGCCACCAGCCGATCGAGCGTCGCCAGCTGCGAGGTTGCCGTCATCAATTGATCAAGCGCCACGGGCCCCGATCCGATGCGCGCGAACAGCGCCGCTTCTTGCGCTGCCAGGCCGGCGGCCAGGTGATCCGGTACGCCGGTGCGGACCGTGAGGCGCCCGTCATGGCGGCCCATATGGGCCGCGCGCAGCTGCCGTTCGAGAATGTCGATGACCGGGCGGCCATACAGCGTGGCCGCCAGACTGAGCGGCACCAGCCGCCGCGGTCCGAGATCGATCCGCGCGTTCATGCTGCGGTCGTCGATTCTCACCTCCGAATCGCCGCCGAGGCCATAGGTGCGCATGGCCACCGCCTCGACCATGGTGCGGTATCCGCCGACCACGGCACCGTCGGCGTCGAGGCGGGCGACCTTCGGGGATGGCCACATCGGTGGTCGTACCGCGATGTCGGAACGACGGCATGGCGCCCCGGTCAGATGACGGGCGCCGGCCGGGCTCGCGAGGCCGACAGATGTCTCGATCGGCCGCAGCCGCGCCTCCGCCGCCGAGATCAAGGCGCCGTCGCCGCGCACGACCATGAGCGGCGCATCGATGCCGCGCCTTGTGAGAAAGTCCTCGCAGGCGCCGACAAGCCGGTCGATCATCGACACCAGGCGGGCATTGAGCAGCGTGGTGAGCGCCCGGCGCGGACCGCCGAGCTTGGACGACAACTCGTGGCTGCAGGTTACCGGCAGAGGACAATGAGCGCGGATGAAATCCCGCACCCGGTCTTCGTGCGAGGGATTGCGCACGGCGAAATAGCCGGCAATGGCAAAGGAGGACACCGTCCGGCTCAGCTCCGGCAGGGCTTTCTCCAGCGGAGCGAGATCGAGCGGCGTCTCGGTGCCGTGCACATCGTGACCGCCGGCGAGATAGATGACGGGATCGGAGCCCAGCGCATCGGACAGACCGTCACGCTTGAGGTCGTCGGGACCGAAGCCGATCATGACGAGGCCGGCGCGTCCCCCCTGCCCTTCGACGAGCGCATTTGTCGCCAGCGTCGTCGACAGAGACACCAGACCGATTGCCTCGACCGAGACGCCGGAGGCCTCGATGACCTTGTCCAGCGCTTCCGCGATACCGATTGCAAGATCATGGCGCGTGGTCAACGCCTTGGCCTTGGCGAGGATGCCTTGCGTCTCGCTGTAGAGCACCGCGTCGGTATAGGTGCCGCCGGTATCGATGCCCAACAGGTAATGGAGTGTCACGCCAACTGCCTCGGTCTTTCAGAATTTCACCAACACGGATCACGCTGTTATCGCATGGAGAAACCGGGCGGCAATAGCTGACAAACGGCAAATCATGGCCGCGAAACCGCAGCCCGCGCGGTGACCCGCATCGGCAGGCCGCCGGCCGGCTGCACCGTCAGCTTCTGCACCGGCCACGGCCTGGTTTCGGCCGTCATGTCGAAGCGATAGCGCCGCATCAGGACGGCGAGCGCGATCACGGCTTCCTGCAGGGCGAAGGTTGCCCCGATGCAGACCCGTGCCCCGGCGCCGAAAGGCAGATATTGAAAGCGGCCGATCTTTTCGCGGTTTTCCGGCAGGAAGCGGCTCGGGTCGAAGGCCCGCGGGTTTTCCCAGTAGAGTTCGTGCCGGTGCAGCGTCCAGGGCATGATGAGGATCGTCGCACCCTTGCGGATGTCGATCGCCGTGCCGTCGGGTGCCTGGAAGTGGTCGTCCGCAACGGCCTGGCGGTTGATCGACGGGGCCGGCGGATAGAGCCTCAGCGCCTCCTCGAAGGCGGCACGTACCAGCGGCATGCGCTCCAGCCAGTCGACCGGATCCGCACCGCTGTCGAGCACGGCATCGATTTCGACCTCCATGCGATCCCGGATGTCGGGACAATTGGCGACGCAGAAGAAGGTCCAGGCGAGCGCCCGGGCCGTGGTCTCATGGCCGGCGCCGATGAAGGTCAGGATATTGTCCTCGACCTCCTCGGTCGTCAGACCCTGCGGTCCTTCGACCTCGAGCAGCAGGGTGAGGAAATCGCGCGGCGCCGATTGCGGGTCCCGCGCTATCGCCGCCTTGCGCTTTTCCATGGTCGAGCGGACCAGCGCACGGAACTTCCGCAACACGCCACGGCCCCGCAGCCGGGCGAGCCGGGGAATCCACCCCGGAGCCGCCAGCATGTCGAGCGGATCGATCCGTCCCATATGGTGCAACAGCGCATCGACATCGCCGGCGACGTCATCGCCGGCGGTGGCAATCTCGCCGGAAAACAGTGTCTCGGAGAGAATGAGATAGGTGAGCCCCGTCATGTCGGCGGCGATGTCGCGCACCGTCCCTCGCGCGTCCGTCGTGGCGTAGCGCGCGGCGAATTCCTCGCTCTTCTCCAGCATCTGGCGGGCAAAGCCGCGCGCATGGCGCGGCGTGAAGACGGGCGCCATCGCCCTTCGCGAGCGCTTCCACACCCCACCCTCGGCGGTCAGCAAGCCGTCGCGCAGGATGGGGCGCAGGACCAGTTGCCGGACCTTGTCCATCACGTAGTTGCCGGCATTGTCGACCAGCACGTGGCGGATCAAATCCGGATCGTTGACGATTACGGTGGTGCGGCCGAAGAACCGGGTCTCGATCCAGGGCAGGGTATAGGAAGGCACGCCCCAGAGCTCGAGCGGGTTGCGCAGGACCGTACGAATGATCTCGAGCTTCGACGGCGGATAGGGACGCGGGACCGGCGCGGGCGGCTCGAAAAGGTCGGGGCTGTCGACAACTGCCATGGTTCCGCTCCGCGGTGGCGCGCTCAGCCCGAAGCGGGCTAGAACAGCGCCTTGAGTTCACTCAGGCGGTCATTGACCAACCACCCGTAATAGTTCTCTTCCGGCCAGACCGGCGATCCGGCGCCGGCATTGCGGGCCGCCAGCGCCCGGGCCCGCTGCAGCGAGTTGCCGACATTGAACAGCGTGGCCGTCACGCCGGGATTCTTCGAAATGTCCATGCCGGCGACCGTGCGGTAGTCGTCGATCGCCTTGCGCAGCACGCCCGCCATGAAGGCCAGCGAAATGTCGGGCTCCATGATCGCCTTGTAAACGCCGGCCGCATCGTTCTCGTCCAGCCTGGCGACGCCCGATTTCTGCGATACCAGGTCCGACAGCATCAGCGCCGTCAGCGGATTGATCTGCCCAAGCCCGAAGGTCTGGCCTGCATAGAAGGGCTGGAAGAACACGGCGCTGAAGCGGTTGTTGGGATAGGATTTGCCGCCGACGCTGCGGCCGCGGAACTTGGTTTCCCAGACGTCCTCGCGGCACGACCATAGTTTGTAGGAGTCCTTCATCGCGGCGCAGGCGGAAAATTCCGGGCGGGCGACGAAGTCGGAAATCCCCTCGCCGTCATAGGCGAAACGGAAGCTGTTGCCGGCATAGGATGCCGCCTTGACGTAGTAGCTCTGCAGGCTGTCATAGGCATCGACGTTGAAGGTATGCTCGCCGACGATCGCGCCCACCATGTGGATAGGATCGATGCCGTAGGCAGCCGCCGTCTTCCTGATCTTCGAGCGCAGCCGGTCGTCGGACGCGAGAAGGTCACGCACCTTCTCGTATTTCAGGTCGAACGTGGTCTTGCCGGCCTGGGTGCGCCGCACCGAAGCGCCCGGGATCGGCGGTTGCTCGGCATGGCGGTTGCCCTCGGGCACGACACGGAGCGATCCCGCGTTCACACCTGCCGGCGCAAGAACGAGCAGCGCCAGAAAGAATGCCCGAGTAAGTCGACCCACGATAGCTTCACCCCCAAGTTGTCAATATGCAGATTGCTTTCGGCGCCACCCTTACAGAAGCAAGGCCGTGTTTGTCGACCTTGCCCTGCGTCACATTTGCGGCATTCCTTCGGCGGGACCCGCATATTCTGCCGGCGCTACAGGATATAACGCGACAGATCCGCATCGGCGGCGATCTCGCCGACATGCTCGGCGAACATAGGCCGAATCGATCAGCACCTTCGAACCGCCCCGGTCGGGCGCGTTGAACGAGATGTCGTCCAGCACGCGTTCCATCACGGTCTGCAGACGGCGCGCGCCAATGTTCTCGACCGAGGTGTTGAGCTTGACCGCGACATCGGCCAGCGCATCGATCGCGTCTTCGGTGAAGTCGAGATCGAGTTCCTCGGTCGCCATCAGCGCCTTGTACTGGCGGATGAGGCTCGCCTCGGTCTCGGTCAGGATGCGACGGAAGTCCTCCTTGGTGAGCGGCTTCAGCTCGACGCGGATCGGCAGGCGGCCCTGCAACTCGGGCAGCAGGTCCGAAGGCTTCGACAAGTGGAAGGCACCGGACGCGATGAAAAGAATATGGTCCGTCTTCACCGGCCCGTACTTGGTCGACACCGTGGTGCCTTCGACCAGCGGCAGCAGGTCGCGCTGCACGCCTTCGCGCGAAACGCCCGCACCCATGCCGCCTTCCCGCGCGGCGATCTTGTCGATCTCGTCGAGGAAGACGATGCCGTCGTTCTCGGCCGAGCGCACCGCCTCGCGCTGGATCACTTCATTGTCGATCAGCTTGTCGGACTCGTCGCGAATCAAGTCGGCATAGGAGGCCTTGACCGTGGTGCGCACCTTCTTGGTGCGGTTGCCCATCGCCTTGCCGAACATTTCCGACAGGTTGAGAATACCGACATTGGCGCCCGGCATGCCGGGAACCTCGAAGCCGGACATGCCGCTGCCGCTATCGGCGATCTCGATGTCGATCTCCTTGTCGTCCATTTCGCCGGCCCTAAGCTTCTTGCGGAAGCTGTCGCGGGTGGCCGGGGAAGCCGTCGATCCAACCAGAGCATCGAGGACGCGTTCCTCGGCGCCGGCATGGGCCTTGGCCTGGACCTCGGCGCGCTTCTTTTCACGCACCAGGCCGATGCCGACCTCGACAAGATCGCGGATGATCTGTTCCACGTCGCGGCCGACATAGCCGACTTCGGTAAACTTCGTCGCCTCGACCTTGATGAAAGGGGCGCCCGCAAGCTTGGCAAGGCGCCGCGAAATCTCCGTCTTGCCGACGCCGGTCGGGCCGCTCATCAGGATGTTCTTCGGCATCACCTCGTCGCGCAGGTCCTCGTCGAGCTGCTGACGGCGCCACCGGTTGCGCAGCGCGATTGCCACGGCACGTTTCGCCTCATGCTGTCCGATGATGAAGCGGTCGAGTTCGGATACGATCTCGCGGGGAGAAAAAGTCGTCATATCGCTTGTTCCAATGGTCGGAGGAAAGAGGATCAGTTGTCGCTGTCGAGCGACTCGACCACGATATTGTCGTTGGTATAGACGCAGATCTCGGCGGCGATCGCCATGGCGTGGCGGGCTATCTCTTCCGCCGACTTGTCGCTGTCCATCAGGGCGCGGGCGGCCGCGAAGGCATAATTGCCGCCGGAGCCGATCGCCATCGCGCCATGCTCGGGTTCGAGCACGTCGCCATTGCCGGTGATGGCAAGGGTAATGGTCTTGTCGGCGACCAGCATCATGGCCTCGAGGTTGCGCAGGTACTTGTCGGTTCGCCAGTCCTTGGCGAGCTCGACTGCGGCGCGCATCAGCTGGCCGGGATATTGCTCGAGCTTCTTTTCCAGGCGCTCCAGCAGCGTGAACGCATCGGCGGTCGCACCGGCGAAACCGGAGATCACGTCGCCCTTGCCGATCCGGCGGACCTTGCGGGCATTGCCCTTCATCACGGTCTGGCCGAGGCTCACCTGGCCGTCGCCCGCCATGATGACCTTTCCGCCCTTTCGTACAGTAATAATCGTTGTCATTCACGCACCTGTTGGCCCGTCTGCCGGGCGTTCGATTGGAAACACGAAATCGTTCGGTTGATCCCTATGTAAGTTGGCCTCGCGCGAATGCAATCTTGTGACGCATCGCGGAAAAGCACGGCCTGCTTTTGCTGGATATTTAACCGACCGCCTGATAAGGAACCCCTGACCAAAGGCATGGAGCGGACCCTGATGGGCGAAACAATGATCCGTCGCACGGGAAGCATTTCCCGCAAGACCAACGAAACCTCCGTTTCGGTTTCCGTCAATCTCGACGGCGCCGGCGCGGCGAAGATTTCCACGGGCGTCGGCTTCTTCGATCACATGCTCGACCAGCTTTCGCGCCATTCGCTCATCGACATGGAGATCGAGGTCAAGGGCGACCTTCACATCGACGACCACCATACCGTCGAGGACACCGGCATTGCCATCGGCCAGGCCATCTCCAAGGCGCTCGGCGACCGGCGCGGCATCACCCGCTACGCCTCGCTCGACCTTGCCATGGACGAGACGATGACCAAGGCGGCGATCGATGTCTCGGGCCGACCGTTCCTCGTGTGGAACGTCGCCTTCAGCGCGCCAAAGATCGGCACCTTCGACACCGAACTGGTGCGCGAGTTTTTCCAGGCGCTGGCCCAGAATGCCGGCATCACGCTGCATGTCCTCAATCATTACGGCGCCAACAACCACCATATCGCCGAGACCTGCTTCAAGGCCGTGGCCCGGGCATTGCGGACAGCCGTCGAAATCGATCCGCGCCAGGCCAGCCGCGTTCCCTCGACCAAGGGCACCCTCGTCTGAGACCCGCCCGACCGGAAACGCGGAAAGCAGCTTGATCATCGTTTTGCGGCGCGTCGGGGCCCCGGCCCCACGGCGTCGCACTTAGAAAAAGGACGTTCGACGATGCGCGTGGCGATCATCGACTATGGATCCGGAAATCTCCGTTCGGCAACGAAGGCCTTCGAACGGGCGGCGCGAGAGAGCGGCATCGACGCGGTCATCGAATTGACCGACAAGGCGGACCGCGTGGCAAGCGCCGACCGCATCGTGCTGCCGGGTGTGGGCGCCTATGCCGACTGCCGCCGGGGGCTCGACGCCGTCCCGGGCATGCACGAGGCGATCGTCGACGTCGTCGAGAAGAAGGCCCGGCCCTTCTTCGGCATCTGCGTCGGCATGCAACTGATGTCGAGCCGCGGGCTGGAAAAGACGATCACCCCCGGCTTCGGCTGGATCAAGGGCGATGTGGTCGAGATGACGCCGAACGATCCGACCCTGAAGATCCCGCAGATCGGCTGGAACACGCTCGACCTGCACCACCCGCATCCCTTGTTCGACGGGATCAAGACGGGGCCGGACGGCCTGCATGCCTATTTCGTCCACTCCTACCACCTCGCCGCGGAAAATCCGGATGACGTGATTGCCACCACCGACTATGGGGGGCCGATGACGGCCTTCGTCGGTCGCGCCAATATGGTTGGCGCCCAGTTCCATCCGGAAAAGAGCCAGACGCTCGGCCTCAGGCTGATCGCCAACTTCCTTTCCTGGCAACCGTAAGTTTCCTTCAGTATCGGACATTCCGCATGATCCTTTTTCCCGCCATCGACCTCAAGGACGGCCAGTGCGTGCGGCTCAAGCTGGGCGACATGGAGCAGGCCACCGTCTACAACACCGATCCCGGCGCCCAGGCGAAGGCCTTCGAGGACCAGGGTTTCGAATGGCTGCACGTGGTGGACCTGAACGGCGCCTTTGCCGGAACGAGCGTCAACGGGGCAGCGGTCGACGCGATCCTGAAGGCGACAAAGAATCCGGTGCAGCTCGGCGGCGGTATCCGCAGCCTCGAGCATATCGAAAACTGGCTTGATCGCGGGCTTTCGCGCGTCATCCTCGGCACGATCGCCGTGCGCGACCCGGCGCTGGTGATCGAGGCCTGCAGGCGCTTCCCCGGCAAGATCGCCGTCGGCATCGACGCCAAGGGCGGCAAGGTCGCGGTCGAGGGTTGGGCGGAAGCATCCGAACTCGGCGTGATCGAACTGGCGAAAAAGTTCGAGGGTGCCGGTGTATCGGCGATCATCTATACCGATATTGATCGTGACGGCATCCTGACCGGCATCAACTGGGAATCGACGCTGTCGCTGGCCGATGCCGTGTCCATCCCGGTGATCGCGTCGGGCGGGCTGGCCTCGATGGACGACATCCGTCGCATGCTGCAGCCGGA
>JAHRYZ010000147.1 GCA_020621905.1 Rhizobium sp. | reverse complement strand
ACGCCCTGTCGCTGCGTGACCGGTTCACGTTCCAGTGCGCCGTGGCGGCGCTTCTCGACCAGGATGGTGACGGCGGCGATCACGGCAAAGAGGATCAGCGAAACCAAGATGCCGCCGGCGGCGCCGAATTTATCGACCAGCGAGACAGGGGCCAGCGACGGCAGGGCAACCCACCAGTCGAAATGAATGGTGGCCAGCACAGAACCCATGATGAAGAACAGCAGCGTGACCAGCATGCGGGCATTGCCGCCGCCGGCCGTGAACAGCGTGCCGGAGGCGCAGCCGCCGCCGAGTTGCATGCCGATGCCGAACATGAAGGCGCCGGCCAGTACAGAGGTTCCAAGCGGCGAGACGAAGCCCTTGACCGGATTGCCGAACAGGGTTCCGCCCGCGAGGAAGGGGAAGAACAGGATGACGGCCAGCGCAAGCAGGATCATCTGCACCCGCAAGCCGCGTCCGCGGCCGTCCATGATGAAGACGCGCCAGGCCGAGGTGAAGCCGAAGGCGGCGTGATAGAGGGCGATGCCGAGACCGCCGCCGACGAGGAAGAGCGCGCCATGCTTGACGCCATAGGCATAGCCCAGAACGAGCGTTCCGAGAACGAGGACGGCGAGAGCGCCAAGCCCGGGTGCGCCAAGCAGCGGTTGCCGTTCGGGCGCGCTCAACGGTGATGCAATTGTAGACATGGGGGGATTCCTTGCGTTTAGGGTCGCGATCCTAGATCCTGCAGCCCGCAGCGACGAGAGAGGCTGTTCTGCCCCGACCCGGGAATGGCGCGGCGTTTTCTCGATTGGCTGAATTTCTTGGGCAATTTTACCGTTTTGCCCGGAGGCCGGAGACGGCGGGAAGATGATGCGCCGCTAGCCTATGACCCAACCGAGCGCCGAGGCGGTGCCGTAGAGCAAGCCGCCGGACGTGCCGAGCGCGACGGCCGCAAGCAGGATGCCGAACAGGGTGGCGAGCCCGTCGCGTTCCATCAGCCCCATGGCAATGACCACGAGTGCGGCGACGGGAAGGAAGTTGCCGAAGGGGATCGGCAGCGCAATGGCGACCGCCAGGAGGAAGACGGGAACGCCGAGCAGGGTCTCGGCGGTGCGTCCGGTCAGAAGCCTCAGCCTGTCCCTGCGCAGGATCGTCTCGACGCGCTGGATGAAGGGGGAGGTATGGCGCACCACGAGTTCGACGGTCGCGGCCGACAGGCTTCTCCTTGCCAGTACTCGCGGCAACCAGATGGACCGTGCCCCGCCGATGATCTGCAGCGAGACGATCGCAAGGCAGGTGCCGAAGAACATGCCGAACGGGCCGGGGATCGGTGTCAGAGCCGGCAGCGCCAGGATGAGGATGGCAAAGGCGATGCCGGTGCGGCCCATGGCGGCCAGGAGTTCGCCAAGCGTTATCGTTCCCGCTTCGCCGGCGGCTTGTGCGAGCGCAGCGAGTTGCAGCGAGGCGGTCCCTGACCGGTTTTCCGGTGGAACATGGTCCAAGGTTCGATCCTCTGCATATTTGTCGCCCGATCGACGGGACGCTCTTCCCTTCCTGGCACTGTGCATGTCGTTATATGTAAGGCCGCCGGCGGACGGGACAAGGACAGGAGCGCTTCCGTGGCTGGCTCCTGTGGCCATCGCATCGCGCCTCGACTAGCATGCCGGCCGGGAAACCGGATCTGAAGGAGGAGCAATGCAGCCGTTTCAATTCAACACCACGCCGCAAGTCGTTTTCAGGCCGGGTGCTGCGACCGACTTCGCCTCCGTGGTCGCCGGACGATGCGGGACGCGGACGCTTGTTGTCACGGATCCCGGGCTTCGCCGGCTCGGTCTGTGCGATCCGGCGCTGGGCTCGCTCGAGCAAGCCGGACTTGTGGTGACGGTGTTCGACAGGGTCGAAGCCGACCCCTCGCTTGCGACGGTCATGGCGGCCGTGGAGGCCGGCCGCGCGGCGGGTGTGACCGGCGTGATCGGTTTCGGTGGAGGCTCTTCGCTCGACGTCGCCAAGGTCGTCGCCTTGCTTCTCGGCTCGGGCGAACCGATCGATTCCGCCTGGGGCGTCGGCAATGCCAAAGGTCCACGCCTTCCGCTCGTTTTGGTGCCGACGACAGCGGGCACCGGTTCGGAAGTCACGCCGGTGTCGATCATCACCGTCGGCGGCGAGGAGAAGCGCGGCGTGTCGTCGCCGATCCTGCTGCCGGATCTCGCCCTGCTCGATCCCGACCTCACGCTCGGGCTGCCGGCGCCGATCACGGCGGCCACCGGCGTCGATGCGATGGTTCACGCCATCGAAGCCTATGCGTCGAAGAACGCCAACAACAATCTCCTGTCGAAGATGCTGGCGCGCCAGGCGCTGCAACTGCTGGGGGCAAATATCGAGACGGCGGTCTTCGACGGCTCCAATCGCCAGGCACGGGGTGCCATGTTGCTCGGCTCGATGCTGGCGGGCCAGGCCTTCGCTAATTCCCCGGTGGCGGCTGTCCATGCGCTTGCCTATCCGATTGGCGGGATCTTCCATGTCCCCCATGGGCTGTCCAATGCGCTCGTTCTGCCCCACGTGTTGCGCTTCAACGCGCCGGACGCGGCTGCTCTCTATGCCGAGATCGCCGTGGATGTCTTTCCCGATCTGGTGGCGGTGGAGGGGACGCAGGGGCGCTGTGCGGCCTTCATCGAGCGTCTTTCCGACCTGTCGCGGAGGCTCGGGCTGCAAACCCGGCTGCGCGATGTCGGCATCGGCGAAGCGGACCTGCCGCGGATGGCGAAGGATGCGATGAAACAGACACGTCTCTTGGTCAACAACCCCCGCGACCTTGCCGAGGCCGATGCACTGGCGATCTACCGGGCGGCATGGTGAGCGGCGTGAGCAGGGCAATAGCGGCCGATCGTGCTGCCTACAAGGTCTTCCGCACGCTGACCACGCGCTGGGCGGACAACGACATCTATGGCCACATGAACAATGTGGTGCACTACAGCCTGTTCGACACGGCGGTGAACGGCTTTCTGATCGAGAAAGGCGTGCTCGACATCCATGCCGGTGGTCGAATCTTTGTCGTCGTCGAGACGGGCTGCCGCTACTTCGAGGAAATGGCCTTTCCGGATGTCGTGCATGCCGGCATCCGGGTGGCCCGGCTCGGAGGTTCGTCCGTTCGCTACGAGGTCGGCCTGTTCCGTAATGAAGAGCCGACGGCCGCGGCGGAAGGCTATTTCATCCATGTGCAAGTCGATCGCGCGACGCGTCGGCCGCTGGCGCTCGACGAGGACACGCGTCTCGCGCTGGCATTGCTTATGGTCGACTGATGGTGGCTGGGACCGGAAGGAGGGCTTTGCTGTTTCTCCGACATGGAAACCGGGAGACCATGATGAGCCGCGAGAAGAAGATCGACCCCGCCGAGTTGAAACGCGAGCGCCGCGACGAGGAAATGCCGGCGGCCGGCCCGCACGCCCGCAAGGAACTGACCGACCCGATGGAGACTCCGGGAACCGGCTCCTTGCCGGAACCCGGCGCTGCCAAGGCCGATGTCGGTCCCGATTGAGCAGCGCGATATGGCGGAAATGACGAGAGGCCGGCGGGTGTCCGCCGGCCTCTCTGTATCTGGTTGCGATCGTCTCAGATGTTTTCGGCGACAGTTTCCCGCTCGCGCTGCAGTTCTTCCGCCCGTTCCTGGCGGTTGTAGCGGATCGAGGACCACAGCGAGACGCCGATCAGGCCGGCGCCACCGAGGCCGGTGATCACCTCCGGGATGTGCACCAGTGTCTGGCAATACATGATCACTGACAGGATCAGGATCGCGTAGAAGGCGCCGTGCTCGAGGTATCGGTATTCGGCGAGCGTTCCCTTTTCGACCAACATGATCGTCATCGAACGCACATACATGGCGCCGATACCGAGGCCGATGGCGATGACGAAGAGGTTCTGGCTCAGCGCAAAGGCGCCGATGACGCCGTCGAAGGAGAAGCTGGCGTCGAGCACTTCGAGGTAGATGAAGGCGCCGAGACCGCCCTTGGCCGCTGCCGACATGGTTTTTTGCGACTGGTCGAGAAGCCCACCCAGCACTTCGACGGCGAGGAAGGTCAGGAGGCCGTAGATCGCCGAATAGACGAAGGTCACGGATTCCTCGCCCTCGAGCAGGTTCGAGAACAGCAGGATGAGAATGAGGACGAAGGCGATCTCGATCCCCTTGATGGTGGCCGACCGCGCCATGTGCTTCTCGATCATCTCGATCCAGTGCACGTCCTTCTCATGGTCGAAGAAATAGGTGAGGCCGACCATCATCAGGAAGGTGCCGCCGAAGGCTGCGATCGGCAGGTGCGCCTCGTTCATGATGCGGGCATATTCGGCCGGTTCGTGCGCCGCGAGGATGATGGCGTCGACCGGCCCGATGCCGGCGGCGATGACGACGATCAGCAGCGGGAAGACGATACGCATGCCGAACACGGCAATCACGATACCCCAGGTCAGGAAGCGATGCTGCCAGATCGGCGTCATGTCCTTGAGCTTGTTGGCATTGACGATGGCGTTGTCGAAAGAGAGAGAGATTTCGAGCACTGCGAGAACGGCGCAGATGAAGAACACCGTCGCCATGCCGCCGATCGTGCCGGTTGTCTGCCAACCGAGCCAGGCGCCGAGCGCCAGGCCGGCGATGGTCACGATGAAGGCCCATTTGAAATAACCGAGGGTGCTGTTTCCGGTGGCTTGATTGTTCATCGACGCATCTCCCCGGCGAAAACCGTCGTCAAAGAGAAAAGGCGTGAGGTTTCTCCGCGCGTCGCCCAGCACGCACGGGTTAGTGGCATGTTCAAAGAGATCATTTTCTTGAATCCGCCGGCTCATATTGCTGGCGGTACCGACATCACGAGAGCGCCGTATACTCTCGCCAGAGGGGCCCGGCACCATAGTTTAACCGTGGCGAACTCTGGTCCTTGAGCCACGGAACCCGGTCGTTTTCAACGAAGTCGGACCTTGCGTCAAGACTTCGTTGGTCGCTGACCGCGCGCTAATCGATTTAGGGTGGTATTCCGGCTTGTCCAAATGCGGGCCGCGGTCATTGCGCGGGAGAAAGCCTCATTCTGCGAGCCGTAGGTCCACAACGGGGGCTGAGCCAAGCGTATTGCTGACCGTGCAGATTTCCTCGGCCTCATGGACGAGGGCCATTTTCGTGGCCGCATCGAGATCGCCGTCGATGGTGAGAACGATTTCGAAGCGGGCGATGCGGGACGGTTCACCTGCCGCCTTTTCTCCACTGACCTGCGCGCGGATATCGCGGATATGCTCAAGCACGCCCCTGCGGCTTGCGGCGATACGAGCGCTCATCGCGATGCAGGCCGCAAGCGATGCATAGAGCAGGTCGAGCGGGTTGAAGCCGGGCTGGGATGCTCCGGTCACGATGTCCAGCGCTCCGCCCGTCGGGGTGACGATATGGGGAAAGCCGGTGCGGCCGAGTCGTGCCGTAGCTCCGGTCGCCCGCGTCTTCGGTTCGTGCATCGCCTCACTTTCTCGCTCTGCAATGGCCAATGCTTAGCGGTCAAAGGCGCCGTCCTGCAAGCCGGCAGGTGACCGTGTATCGCCGATCGTGCGTAAGGTCAGAGCGCGCTGCCGATGCGGGCCGTCCCGGTCTGGCCGTTGTTGCGCGTCCACTTCAGCTTGCTGTCACTGATGCGCTCGAGTTCGAAGCACATCGGTTCGCCCTTGTACCAGCTGGTGAACTTCTGGCAGAGGCGGTCGCCATCGATCCACCAGCGACCGGTGTCGGTGGGTTTTGCCAGCCGTCCGAGGCCGAGCGCCTCGCCGGAGCCGTCCACCTGTCCGTTGGGGCGATAATTGAGCGGGAATTCGCCGCCGAGCGGCACAGCGAGATAGATCCGCCGGCCGATAATCGACTGCTGAATGTCGGTGGCGCTGTAGCGTTCCTGATTGGCAACGGCGGTGCTTGTCATAAGAAGCGCAGAGGCAAGCGCTGCAAACACCGTGATCGCCTTTGCTGTCGTCATTTGTCTGGTCTCCCTGCCGGTTTCCAAGCGTGTTCCGTTGAGGGATACGCACCGGATGGGGCGGTGGATCAGTGCCTTGTCAGGGCGAGCGTATGAAAATGCCGACGCTTGCCGCGCGGCCGGCGGCGTCGATCACGGTCAGCGTCGAATAGCCGGAGCCCTCGGGCGTCCAGTCGCTGGTGCGCCGCCTCGTCGGTTCGGCGAGCGGCTTGCCATTGGCGAGCCAGCGGAACGGCGCGCGCCCGGCCTGCAGCTTGAGGATCAACGGCAGGGCCGTGCCGTCCGGCGCGATGCCGAGCTCCACATGGGCACCTTCCGGCGGATAGACGATCTGCGGTGGCTTTTCCCGCGCAGATGCCGAGATGAGGCCGTTCGCCTGAATGGAGAACCGCCGCTGGCTGACGGGCAGCTCGGCCTGGGCGATGCGGGCTGCGCCGCGCGGTGCCGGGGGAAGCGGCGTGCCGGCAATGCCGGACTTGGCGAAGGCCTCGAACAACACGGGCGCGGCGGTGGCATAGCCGGAGATGCCAGGAATGGCGGCGTTGTCGGGCCGGCCGATCCACACGCCGATCACGTAGCGCCCGTCATAGCCGACGGACCAGGCGTCGCGGTAGCCGTAGCTGGTGCCGGTCTTGTAGGCGATGCCGCTTTTCGGGCTGCCGAGCGGCGGCAGAACGGCTGAGAGCACGTCGGCGACATTCCAGGCGGCGACGGGTTCGAACAGTGGCGGGCTGTCGATCGCTCCGGGCAGATCGCGAATGCCGTCACCGAGCCTTACCGGCTTCTCGCGGCTCGCGAGCCCTGCATAGAGCTGGACAAGATCCTTCAGCGACAGGCCGACCCCGCCGAGCGCGATCGCGAGTCCCGGCGCTTCGGCCGTCGGCAGGCGCGGCGTGACCTCGGCGCGGCGTAGGCGCGCCATCAGCTTGGTCGGGCCGAGCGCATCGAGTAGACGAACCGCCGGCACGTTGAGCGACAACTGCAGTGCCTGACGGACCGACACGTCACCCTGATAGGTCATGTCGAAATTCTTCGGTCGATAGCCGAAGAAGTCGGCGGGGCGGTCCTCGACGATGGTCTCCTGGGCGACGATGCCCTTCGAGCGAGGCCGTAGATGGAGGGTTTCAGCGTCAGGCGGCGAGCGGCCTGGCGCGTCATGTCGATCCAGCCAACGCGAAGTCGAAATAGTCGGTGGCGCCGACCTCGAGATTTCGCCGGTCTCCATCGGCCATCATCAGGCGAGCGAAACCTTGGGTCGAGCTGGCGGGCATGCAGCGACGGACCTCTGCTGGATGTCTGCGTTCAAAGTCGTTTCGTGGCGCTCGGCCGTCGAGTCCTTCTTGCGCGCGGCTTCGGCCAGGTGCGCGGCCAGCGCCGGCAGCTGCGCACGCCGGGTCGGAACGGCACTTGTGTCGGCGCGGGCGATCTCGCTCGCGTCGAGCACACCGGCCGTCTGCATGCGCTTGAGAACCCGGTGACGGGCGGCTTCGGCCGTTGCTGGATGGCGATCGGGCCGGCGACGTTCCGGTAGTTGCGGCAAGGCGACGAGCAGGGCGGCCTCCGCCACCGACAGCCGGCGCGGCTCCTTGCCGAAATAGGCAAGGCTTGCGGCCCGCACGCCTTCGAGATTGCCCCCATAGGGCGCGAGCGTCAGGTAGAGATCAAGGATTTCCGCCTTGCCGAGGCGCCGCTCGATCTGGATCGCCCGGGCGATCTGGATCAGCTTGGCGGTGATCGACCGCTCGCGCCGCGGCTCGATCAGGCGTGCCACCTGCATGCTGATGGTCGAGCCGCCGGAGATGATGCGGCCATTGGCCAGTAGCTGGAGCGCAGCCCGGCCAAGTGCCACGGGATCGACCCCGTCATGGTCCTCGAACCGTCGATCCTCATAGGCAATGAGCATCTTGAGGAATTGCGGATCGACATCCGCGGCCCGCGTCCGCAGGCGCCAAAGCCCGTCCCGCGTGGCAAAGGCGCGCAACAACCGGCCGTCGCGATCCACCACTTCCGCAGAGACGCTTGCGGTCCCTTCCAGCGGCGGAGGGAACGCCCGGTCGGCCCAGAAAAGGCCGACGACCAGCATGCCCGCCGCCAGGGAGGCGGCGAGGGTGCCGATGGCGATGGTTCGAGCCAGCCTCATTATTCCGCTGCCAGAACCTCCATGCGTCCCGTCGCCGTGCGGGCGAAGAACTGCGGCCGATACATGTCCTCGACATGGGCGGCGGGGTGGTCATAGACGCCAGGCGTGACCGCGCGGACGACATAGGCCAGCGTGATCGCACCATTCTCCCCCGCGTTCCGCGTGATGGCCGCCACGAAGCGGTCGTTACGGAATTCGAGATGGGCGGTTTCGGTTTCGCCGATCCAGTCGAAATTGGCGAGCTTGGCGCTGTCGACGAGGCTCGGATTGTCGATCTCGAAGCCTGCCGGCAGAAGGTCGGTGATCAGCAGTTCGGCCGGCCATTCGTCGTTTTCGGTGACTTCGAGCACGACGACGTAGCGCTCGTTCTGGCTGGCTTCGCTGACATTGGCTTCCTCGCCGTCGAGCGTGAAGTAGCTGCGGGCGATGGTGAAGCCTTCCTCGGTTGCCGGCAGCGGCACGCTCGGCGCGGCGACCGTGGTGACCGACGCCGTCAGCGGATCGCTGCTCTTGTTGGTCAGCGTGACCGGATGTTGAAGCAGCGCGTCGCCGGGAATGCTGGCGCGGTAGCCGCCGCTATGGTCGGCGCCGTTGACCTCCACGCGGATCCCCTCGTCGCCCTGGTCGAGCGCGCGGGCGGCGAGCAGCGCCCAGGTCTGTTCCTGGGTGCTGAGGTAACGCTTCTCGCGCAGTTCCGCACTGACCACCTTGGCCAGCATGGGCACGATCGGCGGCACGGGCCGGCTCTCGGCGGCGAGCGCGAGGACGGCAGCGGCGTCGCGCAAGGACGAGCCGTAGTCCGAGCGGTTGAGGCTGACCTTGTGGATGCGTGCCTCCTCCGACATGCCGGCGGCATCGAGGAAGACGGCGCGCGAGCGTTCGGCATCGCCGTAAAGGGCGAGGGCGGCCGCCAGATGCGCCTTGGAGAGCGGCGTCGGGAAATCGCCAAGCATCGTGTCGGCATAGTAGCGCAGGTCGCTGATCGCGGCCTTGCGGTTACGGGCAAGCACGTAGAGCGAATAGGCGATCTCGTTGCCGCGATCCTTGATGTTGGTGTCGTAGCCGATGCGGTTCTGCAGGTTTTGCAGCGCCTGCACCATGGCTTCGTCCGGCACGTCGAACTTCTGTTCGCGCGCCCGGGTCAGGAAATCGCTGACATAGGCGTCGAGCCAGAGGTCCTCGTAGCCCGGTGCCCAGAGGCCGAAACTGCCGCTGGACGACTGGTAGGACAGCACGCGATAGACCGCGTCCTGGACACGCTTCTTGATCTCGGCGTCGGCGGGCAGGCCGGAGCCGGACTGCAGCTCGTCGAAATAGACGAGCGGAAGCGCGCGGCTGGTGGTCTGCTCGGCGCAGCCATAGGGGTAGCGGTCGAGGCTCATCATCAGCGCCGGGATGTCGAAGCCCTCGGCACGCGAGACGTTCAGGCTGACCGAGGCGTCCTGCAAAAGGCTGTCGGCCAGAAGGTCGCCATCGACGGTGAGGCTGCGGCCGGCGGCCAGGTTGATGATCCGCCGTTCGGTGACCGGCAGCGAGGAAGGCCTGACCGGGACGATAAGCTGCTGGTCGAGCGAAATCCCATCGCTACCGGAAAGCGTGATGTCGATGGTACCCTGGCCCGGTTGCACGCCGGTCAGCGGCAGGGTCACCGTCGTCTTGCCGCCGGCTTCGAGGCTGATCGTCTGCGTGGCATCGTTTGCATTGACCGAGACCGGATCGCTCGGCGTGACCGCCAGCGTGTAGTCCCCGGCCGGTGCGTCGGTGGCGACGATGTCGAGCCTGAGCGCGCTGACGTCGCCGGGGGCGAGGAAGCGCGGCAGGCTTGCCGTGACCACGATCGGATCGCGGATGATCACATCGGTCTGGGCATGGCCGAGGCCAGTCTTCGACCAGGCGACCGCCATGATGCGGGCCGTGCCGTTGAACTGCGGAATGTCGAAACTGACGGTCGCCTTGCCTTCTGCATCCAGCTTCACCGGACCGGAGAAGAAGGCGACGAGCTTTTCCTTCGGCGGATTGCCCTGAAGCGGCATCTCGCCGCCGTCACCGCCGGTGCGCAGTTTGCCGGTCGCACCGAG
>JAHRYZ010000146.1 GCA_020621905.1 Rhizobium sp. | reverse complement strand
AGGGGCGGGAAATCTTTCCGCTGCTCACCGTCAAGGAAAACCTCGAGACCGGCTATGCGCCGCTGCCGCGCAAGGAGCGGTTCATCCCCGACGAGATCTTCAGTCTCTTTCCCGTGCTCAACACCATGCTGTCGCGGCGCGGCGGCGACCTGTCGGGCGGTCAGCAGCAGCAGCTCGCCATCGGCCGGGCCATGGTGACGCGGCCGAAGATCCTCGTGCTCGACGAGCCGACCGAGGGTATCCAGCCGTCGATCATCAAGGACATCGGCCGGGCGATCCAATATCTGAGGGATTCGACCGGCATGGCGATCCTGCTGGTCGAGCAATATCTCGACTTCTGCCGGGAGCTTGCCGACCATGTCTACATCATGGATCGCGGGGAAATCGTTCACGAAGGCGCGGCCGAAACGCTGGACACGGCGGAAGCGCGGCGCCACCTGACGGTATGATCCTGCACAGCAGGGTTGATGAATTATTAGTGAAATATGGTCGATGCTGAGAATCAGCGTGGTAAGGACACGTATCTGCTAACAGAAGGCATAGCCATGACAACCAGCACGGCCTTGCGCCGTCGGCGGGGCGGCAAATCCGTTGGCCTGCTCGCGACGGCGATCTTCTCCCTTCTTGGTCTTGCGGGAGGCGCATCGGCCTCGGGATGCGGCACGGCGCTGCCGGCCGGCCGGCACGACCTGGACATCCGGTCCGGCGGTGTCGACCGTTCGGCGGTCTATTTCATCCCCTCGGCCTATGACGGCAAGCGCAAGCTGCCGCTGGTTTTCGACTTCCATGGCTCCAACAGCCATCCGGACGGGCAGATGAACCGCAGCCGCTGGGACGAGGTCGCGGAGCGCGAAGGCTTCGTCGTCATGGCGCTTCAGGGCAGCCTCGACGGCAGCGTGCCGGGCACCCATGCGTGGAACGTGCCGGGGGTCAATCCGCTGCCGGGTGTGAGCCGCGGCAATGGCCTGGACGAGGGCGATTTCATCCGCGACGCGGTCGAGGCGGCGAAGGAAACCTTCTGCGTCGATCCGGCCCGCATCTACGCCTCGGGCTATTCCGGCGGCGGGCGCATGCTGTCGCAATATGTCTGCGACGGCCATGCCGATTTTGCTGCCGCCGGTTTCGTCATGGGCTTGCGCGCCGGCTATCCGGAGCAGGAGGATGGCGTCTGGCGGCCGCGCAAGGCGAGCTGCCAGCCGGCCAAGCCGATCTCGATCATCGCCTTTTCCGGCCTGAAGGACCACGTCAACCCCTTCGCCGGCGGCGGCAAGGCCTATTGGCAATATGGTGGCGAGGTCGCAGTCAAGCGCTGGGCCGAGCTCAATGGCTGCGACGGTCGGGCGCTCACCGACAAGGGCGACACGCTCGCCGTCACCACCTATCCCGGCTGCCGCGCGGGTGCGAGCGTCATGTCGTATGTGATTGCCGACGCCACGCATGACTGGCCCGGCAAAAACATCCGCTTCCGTCTCGCCTCGACCGGGGACGAAGCCATCCGGGAGGTTGATGCGACCGGCAGAATGTGGGACTTCTTTCGCAGTGCGGGAGGGGAGCTGATGGCGTCGAGCGCCAAGGCGACCTGCACCGACACGACAACAACCGCCAAGAATAACAAAGGCGGGCAGGGAACAGCGTGCAGACAGCCAGTGCAACCAGACCTCAGCGCGCCAGGGGCGTCGGAAGGCTTGTGACGAAGCCGTTCGGCGGGCGCACGCGCCTCGCCGAGCTCTATCAGGAGGGGGCGGCCAAGATCCGCCTGCCCGAGACCTTTACCGCGGAAATGGAGGCGGTGATCATCAATACTGCCGGTGGACTGACCGGCGGCGACCGCATGGATTGGTCGTTTTCCGCCGGTCCCGACACGTTTCTGACCGTCACCACCCAGGCCTGCGAGAAGGTCTACAAGGCGTCCGCCGGCGCGGCCGAAGTCGTCACCCGCATCGAGGCCGCCTCAGGCGCCAGGGTGCACTGGCTGCCGCAGGAATCCATTCTCTTCGACAATGCCGCCCTGTCGCGCCGGCGAGGTCGATCTCGACAGAGTGCCGAATTCGTCGCCGTCGAGGCGATCCTGCTCGGGCGCAAGGCCATGGGCGAGGCCATGGCGCAGGGCATGGTGCGCGACCGCTGGCGCATCCGCCGCGGCGGCCGGCTGATCCATGCCGAGGACCTACGCATGGAGGGAGACGTCGCCGACCTCACGGCTTCGGCGGCTGTGCTCGCCGGCAAGGTCGCCTTCGCCACCGTGCTTTACACAGGTCCGCTGTGTGAGGCCATGCTGCCCAAGGTGCGCGCCGCGCTTGGCAATAACCCCGGCGGCGCCAGCCAGTGGAACGGAAAGCTTGTCGCCCGGCTCGCGGCCGAAGATGGGTACACTTTGAGAAAAAGCCTGATCCCGGTGATTTCCGTCTTGCGCGGCGGGTCGTCAGTGCCGAAAGTCTGGAATCTATGACAGTGATCAAGAACGTGGAGCGGTCATGAACCTGAGCCCGAGGGAAAAAGACAAACTGCTGATCGCCATGGCGGCCATCGTGGCGCGGCGCCGGCTGGAGCGGGGCGTCAAGCTCAACTATCCGGAAGCGATCGCCCTGATCAGCGATTTCGTCGTCGAGGGCGCACGCGACGGACGTCCGGTCGCCGAGCTGATGGAGGCCGGCGCCCATGTCATCACCCGCGACCAGGTGATGGAGGGCATTGCCGAGATGATCCACGACGTGCAGGTGGAAGCGACCTTTCCCGACGGCACCAAGCTGGTGACCGTCCACGAACCGATCCGGTGAGGGGACGCGACGATGGCGCTCGAACTCCGGCCGAATTGCGAATGTTGCGACCGCAACCTGCCGCCGGAAAGCGGCGATGCGCTGATCTGCAGCTTCGAATGCACTTTCTGCAGCGACTGTGCGGCGACCGTGCTCCGCGGTTTCTGCCCGAACTGCGGCGGCGAACTGGTGCGCCGACCGATCCGGCCGGCCGCAAAACTCGTAAACAATCCAGCGTCGACCATACGCGTGTTCAAGGCCGAGGGCTGCAAGCCCGTCAAGGCCGCCTGATCAAGGGAGGGACTGTCCATGATCCCCGGTGAAATCATTGCCGCAGACGGCGAGATCGAACTCAATGCCGGTCAACCGACCGTGACGATCGAAGTGTCCAATACCGGCGACCGGCCGGTGCAGGTCGGCAGCCACTATCATTTCTTCGAGACCAATGCCGGGCTTTCCTTCGATCGCGACACGGCGCGCGGCATGCGGCTCGACATTCCGGCCGGAACCGCGGTGCGTTTCGAACCCGGCCAGACGCGGCAGGTCACGCTGATCCCGCTCGCCGGCAAACGCGAGGTCTACGGATTCCGGCAGAAGATCATGGGTGCGCTTTGATGGGGCAGGTAAAGACGATGAAGAGGCTGTTGGCGGTCGGCGGCCTTGCCACGCTGATGGCCCTACCGGCCTTGGCCGAGGACGAGCCGATCATCAAGTGCGAGGATGCGGTCACCCAGTCGGACATGACCCTCTGCGCCGTGCAGGAGCACGAAGCGGAAGACAAGAAGCTGAATGCGCAATGGGCAAAGACCAAGAAGGCCGTTGCCGACTGGGATGCCGCGCTCGACGAGGATCAGCGCGGCGGCGTCGATGCCCTGATGAAGGCGCAGAGGGCGTGGATCCAGTATCGCGATGCCCATTGCGACGTCGAAGGCTTTTCGGTGCGTGGCGGAACGCTCGAGCCCGCGATCATCGAGCTCTGTCTGGCCGAAGTGACGCGCAAGCGCACCGTCGAGCTCGAAGACCTCGTCAACGGCTTCGGCAACTGACGATCGGAGTAAGATGGGACAGCGCATCATGATCGTCGGAAACGGAGATGTACCGGAAGGGTCAGCGGCCAGGATCGACGCCGCCGACCGGGTCATCCGTTTCAACGAGTGCCGCAACTTCGGGGCGGCCGGCAGCCGCACCGACGTCGTGGCCGTGTGCAATACCGGGCGGCCGGCGCGCGCCATGCTGTCCGGCGCCTGGCTGGACAGCCCGCCGGTCAGCGCCTGCTCGGAGATCTGGTCGGTGCGCGATCCGGAAAAGTTCGGCCAGATGCGGCAGGCCCTGCTGGTCAGCCATCCGGAACTCGACGATTTCTGCGACGATTACACGGCCGGCTTCGCCGCGGCGGCCGAAGCCTGCGACAAGCGCCACCGCGTCTTGTCGCGTGACGTGCACGAGGCGGTCGACCAGGCGCTTCTGGCCTACGAGCCGGGGCCTTATGTGGTGCCGAGCAGCGGCATGATCGTCGTGGCGCAGGTTCTCGCCGACGTGCTGGCGGATCCGGGTCACGACCGCGACCAAATCTTTCTGGCCGGCTTCAGCCATGAGGGCTGGGACGGCCATCCGTTTGCCGCCGAGCGCCAGCTGATCGAGGCCCATGTGGCCTCCGGCAAGCTGGTGCGGCTCAATCCAGACACTGCGTCCTCCCCCTCCCAAGGAGTCTGATCGTCATGCCCTACAAGATGTCCCGCAAGGCCTATGCCTCTATGTTCGGGCCGACCACCGGCGACAAGGTGCGGCTGGCCGATACCGATCTCATCATCGAGGTCGAGAAGGATTTCACCACCTATGGCGAGGAGGTGAAGTTCGGCGGCGGCAAGGTCATCCGCGACGGCATGGGCCAGAGCCAGGTGACGCGCGCCCATGGGGCGGTCGACACCGTCATCACCAATGCGCTGATCGTCGACCACTGGGGCATCGTCAAGGCCGACATCGGGCTCAAGGACGGCCGCATCGCCGCGATCGGCAAGGCCGGCAATCCGGACACCCAGCCGGGCGTGACCATCATCGTCGGACCCGGCACGGAAGTGATTGCGGGCGAGGGCAAGATCGTCACCGCCGGCGGCATGGACAGCCATATCCACTTCATCTGCCCGCAGCAGATCGAGGAAGCGCTGATGAGCGGGCTGACCACCATGCTCGGCGGCGGCACGGGTCCTGCCCATGGCACGCTCGCCACGACCTGCACGCCCGGTCCCTGGCATATCGCCCGGATGATCGAGGCGGCGGACGCCTTCCCGATGAACCTCGCCTTTGCCGGCAAGGGCAATGCCTCGCTGCCCGGCGCGCTGGAGGAAATGATCCTCGGCGGCGCTTCCTCGCTCAAGCTGCACGAGGACTGGGGCACCACGCCGGCCGCCATCGACTGCTGCCTGACCGTGGCCGACCAGTATGACGTGCAGGTGATGATCCACACCGACACGCTGAACGAATCCGGCTTCGTCGAGGATTCGATCGGCGCGATCCGCGGCCGCACCATCCACGCCTTCCACACCGAAGGGGCGGGCGGCGGCCATGCGCCGGACATCATCAAGATCTGCGGCCAGATGAACGTCATCCCGTCGTCGACCAATCCGACGCGGCCCTACACCGTCAACACGATCGCCGAGCATCTGGACATGCTGATGGTCTGCCACCACCTGTCGTCGTCGATCCCGGAAGACATCGCCTTCGCCGAGAGCCGCATCCGCAAGGAGACGATCGCGGCGGAGGACATCCTGCACGACATTGGTGCCTTCTCGATCATCTCGTCGGACAGCCAGGCCATGGGCCGCGTCGGCGAAGTGGCGATCCGCACCTGGCAGACGGCTGACAAGATGAAGCGCCAGCGCGGGCGGCTGGCTGAGGAGACCGGCGACAACGACAATTTCCGCGTCCGCCGCTACATCGCCAAGTACACGATCAATCCGGCGATTGCCCAGGGGCTTTCCCACGAGATCGGCTCGGTCGAGGTGGGCAAGCGCGCCGACCTGGTGATCTGGGATCCCGCCTTCTTCGGCGTGAAGCCGAGCATGGTGCTCCTGGGCGGCATGATCGCGGCCGCGCCGATGGGCGATCCGAATGCCTCGATCCCGACACCGCAGCCGGTGCACTACCGGCCGATGTTCGGCGCCTACGGCAAGGCGCGGACCAATTCCTCCGTCACCTTCGTTTCCCAGGCCTCGCTCGATGCCGGTCTCGCCGCAAGCCAGGGGTCGCCAACTGGTGGCGGTGAAGAACACGCGCGGCGGCATTTCCAAGAAGTCGATGATTCTCAACGACCTGACCCCGCATGTGGAAGTCGACCCGGAAACCTACGAGGTGCGCGCCGACGGCGAGCTTTTGACCTGCGAGCCGGCGACGGTCCTGCCAATGGCGCAGCGGTATTTCCTGTTCTGAGCTTCTGCCGCTCCACCGGTTTGCGAGGCATGTCGATGGAGCGGTAGGAAGGTAGGTCCAGGGACATATAGCTATGCGCCCTGTGCAATTCTGCCATGCGCAGGCCCGTTGCGGCGGTTTCATGCTGCGTTGCAACCGATTTTAGGTTAGTTCTAATTCTCAGGGCCGATCGCCCCGATTGCGCGGGCAGGCCGGATCTTTTTTTGATTTCTAAGGAGATTGCCATGTTGATCGGTAAGAAAGTTCCCGATGTCACCTTCCGTACCCGCGTTCGCGACGAATCGGTGGGCGGCCCCAATCCGTTTCGCTGGCAGGACATGACGTCGGCCGACTATTTCAAGGGCAAGCGGGTCATCCTCTTCTCCCTGCCGGGCGCCTTTACGCCGACCTGCTCGACCTACCAGCTGCCGGACTTCGAAAAGATGTATCCGGAGTTCAAGGCCGAAGGCATCGACGAGATCTATTGCATCTCGGTCAACGACGCCTTCGTCATGAACGCCTGGGGCAAGTCGCAAAACCTCAACAACGTCAAGCTGATCCCCGACGGTTCGGGCGAGTTCACCCGCAAGATGGGCATGCTGGTCCACAAGGACAATCTCGGTTTCGGCATGCGCTCCTGGCGCTACGCCGCCATCATCAATGATGGCTTGGTCGAGCAGTGGTTCGAGGAAGAGGGCTATTCGGACAACTGCGACAGCGATCCCTATGGCGTCTCCTCGCCGCAGAACATCATGGAAAAGCTGAAGGCGAAGATCGCCGCCTGAGGCAATTCGCCACAGAATTCGAATCGGACAGGCTCGGGCTCACCCGGGCCTGTTTTCGTTAACGCGGCAGGGTTGTCCGGGAGGTGTCGGGCGCGCCGGCGTTAACAATCGGTCGATGCGTTTTGCGTCCATCGGACAACTTGAATGCAGTATTCAAATCATGGTGCTAGGCAGTCCGTCGGCCAAATTAGGGCGGATTTTGGGCGTTTCCGACGACTCCGCAAGTGAGTTTGTGCCTGAAGCAATGTTGTAAAGCATGCAATCAAAGGTTATCAATATTTGCCACAGGGCTTTACAATTCTATTTTGGCTTTGTTTGGTATTTTAGCGATTTGATTAGCAATAAGCCAAGGGAACGGGCCTATTCGATCAGTGCTGCATGAACAGGGGGCGGCGCGGTGGATATTCTTAAGAGATGGGTGTCGCATCAGGTTGATCTCGGTAGTTTCGACAGCCGTGCGGCGGTCTACAATTTTGCCTTGAAGATGACCTTTCGTGCCGTTCTGCTGGCCTTCATGTTCAACATTGCCTTGCTGCCGCTGGGCTATGCTCTCGGACTACTGCCGCTGTCGCTGGCCGATGCGGTCAAGCTGTCGGTCGCCTGCTCGTGGCTGTTCGGCGGCGCGGTTTCCGGCGCGCTTGCGCTCGTCACGGGGCATGTGATCCGAGAACTGACCGTTTCTCGCGCCGAGTTCGAGCGTCTGAGCTTGACCGACATGCTGTCGGGCCTGCTCAATCGGCGCGCCTTCAATGCCGCCTTGGCCGAGACCGGCGCCGGGGCGTCGCTAGTGATCCTGGATCTGGACCGCTTCAAGTCCGTCAACGACTGCCATGGCCACGGTGCCGGCGACGAGGTCATCAAGGCGGTGGCGGAAGTCCTGCGCGAGGTGTTCGGTGACCAGAGTCTGATTGCGCGGCTCGGCGGCGAGGAATTCGGCGTGATCGTCCGGGGCGGGGGAGTGGTGCAGCGTATCGCCCTCGTGGAGCGCGCCCGCAACCTGGTCGAAGCGCGGGCGATCCATTGCGAGGGGGTTGCCATCAGCACCACGGTTTCGGCCGGCATAGCCGAATTCAGCCCCGAGCGGCGTCCGGAGAGCGTCTATTCGGCCGCTGACCGCGCGCTCTACCAGGCGAAGGCCGGAGGGCGCAACCGCGTGGTCCACGAGGCCGAGGAAGCGGGTTTTGGACCGCTCGAAAACCTCGCGAACGATGCGACCCACATCGGCATGATGCACTTCTCCGGCGAACAGGTTCCGGCGGCCGGCTGAAACTTCAGCCTTGCCGTTTGCCTCTTGTTTTTGCATGGTTGAAAAATAACCAGTTCGGGAAAGCCATGCGTCGCGTCACCACCTATCTCCCCGCCGGGACGTCCGAAGAAACGGTCGTCGGCTCCGTCACGCTCGGCCATGACGAGCGGCATCTCAGGCGCAAGCTGTTGCACCTCGAGGATGGCGACATGGTCATGCTCGACCTCAAGCAGCCGGTGCTTCTCGCCCATGGCGACCTGCTGCTGATGGACGACGGCAATGCCATCGAGGTGCGGGCCGCCAAAGAGAAGCTTTTCGAAGTCCGGTCGCGCGACCGGCTGCATCTGGTCGAACTGGCCTGGCATCTCGGCAACCGGCATCTGCCGGCGCAGATCGAGGAGGAGCGCATCCTCATCCTCAGGGACCACGTGATCCGGGACATGCTGACCGGCCTCGGCGCCACCGTCACGGAGGTCACGGAACGCTTCCAGCCGATGCGCGGCGCCTATCACTCCCATGGTGGCGGACATTCGAACCACAATCACGACCATGCCTGAACGGCTGCGCGGCGCCGGCGATCCGCAAAGCCTGATCCGGCTGATGGTCTGGCTGTCGCCGTCCTTTCCGGTCGGCGGCTTTGCCTATTCGGGCGGCCTGGAGGCGGCAGTCGCCGAGGGGCATGTGTCCGGTGCGGGCGATCTCGCCGCCTGGCTTGAAGTCCTGCTCGGCGCGGGGTCGCTGCGCAACGACGCCATCCTCCTTGCCGAAGCGCACCGCGCCTTCGACGATGCCGGGCGGCTGTCGGAGGTCGCAGCCCTTGCCGCGGCGCTGGCCGGCTCGGCCGAGCGTTACTATGAGGCGATCAACCAGGGCGATGCGTTCCTCGCCGCGGCCTCCGCCTGGCCGCAGCCGGTCCTGTCCCGGCTCGGTGCCGGCACGGCCTACAGCGTCGCGATCGGTGCTGTTGCCGCAGCCAACGGCGTGGTGCTTGCCGAAACCCTGCTCGCCTTCCTGCAGGCGCAGTGCGCGCAGCTCGTCTCCGCCGCCATCCGCCTTGGCGTCATCGGCCAGCGCCAGGCTGTGGCGATCCTCGCCGGGCTGGAGGGACAGTTGATCGCAAGGGCGCAGGCCGTCGAGACCATGGGGCTCGATGATCTCGGTTCGGCGACGGTGCTCGCCGACCTGCTGTCGATGCGGCACGAAACCCAGTATTCGCGGCTGTTCCAGTCATGACCATACTCGCCGTCTTCCTGTCCCTTGTGCTTCTGGCGATCTCCGCGCTGCATCTTGCCTGGGCCGCAGGCTCAACCTTTCCCGCGACGAGCGAAGGGGATCTTGCCCGGATGGTCGCAGGCTTTGCCCACAGGGACCACATGCCGCCGCGTGCTGCTTCCGCGCTGGTCGCCGGGGCGCTCGGCGTGGTCGCCTATGTCGCGCTGGCGCTTGGCTCCGTCTGCGGCTGGCCGTTCTGGATCTGGTCGTTGCCGGCGGCGGGGCTGGTTGTGGCTTTCGTGTTCCTCGCCCGCGGCGTTGCGGCCTATGTCCCGGCCTGGCGTGCACTGGTTCCGCAGGAGCCTTTCGCGAGCCTCGACCGGCGCTATTATGGGCCGCTCTGTCTCGTCATCGGCGCGGGCTTCACTCTTCTTGCAACAGGATACTCGGCATGAAATCGGCAAACGGACCCTTGCGGGTCGGCATCGGCGGACCGGTCGGTTCGGGCAAGACGGCGCTCACCGAAAAGCTCTGCAAGGCGATGCGCGACGACTATTCCGTCGCCGATGCGCTGATCCGCATGCAGGCGCTCACCTCCGATCGCGTCGTCGGGGTCGAAACCGGCGGCTGCCCGCACACCGCGATCCGCGAGGATGCCTCGATCAATCTCAAGGCCATTGCCGATCTCCATACCCGCATCCCAGACCTCGACGTGGTGTTCATCGAATCCGGCGGCGACAATCTGGCCGCGACCTTCTCGCCGGATCTCGCCGACGTGACGATCTACGTGATTTCGGTCTGCCAGGGCGAGAAAATCCCGCGCAAGGGCGGGCCGGGCATCACCCGCTCGGACCTTCTGGT